>CAYZII010000031.1:0-24243 GCA_964478415.1 uncultured Methyloversatilis sp. | reverse complement strand
TAACCTTATAATCGATCTATGCCATTCATCGTCGATACCTGCACTGCGCAGCACATCGGAGACCGCGACGAGCAACAGGATCGTGTCGGTCTGTTCGCCCATCCTGCCAAAAAAGGCGCATTGCTCGCCGTCGTCGCCGATGGCATGGGCGGGCATACCGGTGGCGCCATGGCCGCCGAGCAGGTCGTGCATTCGGCGCGCACTAATTTCCTCTGCAGTGCGCTGGCGTCAGATGAAATCCGCGATCTGCTCGCCAGCAACATCAACGACGCCCATGCGGCGATCCGGCTGGCCCATCTTTCGGGCGAACAGGAACCGCACAGCACCGCGGCGATGCTGATCATCCATCGTGGCCGTGCCGACTGGGCGCACTGCGGCGATACCCGCATCTACCATTTCCGCAATGGTGATTTGGTGAGCCGCAGCTGGGATCATTCCCATGTGATGAGCCTCGTCAAGGAAGGTTACATGACCGAGCAGCAGGCCGCCGAGCACCCGCAGAAAAACCTGTTGATCTCCTGCCTTGGTGACGAGTCGCCGCCGCAGATCGAGTTCGGCAGCTGTGATCCACTCGCCGAAGGCGATGGCTTCCTGTTGTGCACCGACGGGCTATGGGGCTATTTTTCCGACCAGGAGCTTGCCCAGGTGATCAACGACTATCCACCGCGCCAGGCGGCCGAGATGTTGATCCAGGGAGCGCGTGAACGGGCAGGAGGACGTGGCGACAACGTCTCATTCGTGATCCTGCGCGTCAATTACATAGCAGAAAAACGACCGCTGCCGCCGTGGCGGCGGACCCCCCCCAAACAAGGAGAGTGAGGATGCCTTTGACGATCGGCGTGCCGAGGGAGACCTTCGCCGGCGAAAAACGCGTCGCAACGGTTCCCGACATCGTCGGCAAACTGAATAAGCTGGGTTTTGCAATCGTCATCGAAAGCGGTGCGGGCACCGCGGCGGATTTCGCCGATGATGCCTATCGCGCCACCGGCGCAGAGATCCTGCCCGATGCGGCAAGTCTGTGGCGCGCGGCGGACATCGTCCTGAAGGTACGCCCGCCGTCTCTGGCCGAAGTCGCGCTGATGAAGGAGGGCGCGACGCTGATCGGCTTCGTTTGGCCGGCGCAGAATCCCGAACTGATGCAGGCGCTCGCTGCGAAGAAAGCCACGGTGCTGGCGCTGGACTGCCTGCCGCGTCAGTTGTCACGGGCGCAGAAGATGGATGCGCTTACCTCGATGGCGAGCATTGCCGGCTACCGTGCGGTGATCGAGGCGGCCCATGCGTTCGGGCGCTTCTTTGCCGGCCAAGTGACCGCCGCCGGTAAGATTCCGCCGGCCAAGGTGTTCATCGCCGGCGCTGGTGTCGCGGGGCTGGCGGCGATCGGCACGGCGGCGAACCTGGGCGCGATCGTGCGCGCGAACGACACACGCGCCGAAGTCGCCGATCAGGTGAAATCCCTCGGCGGCGAGTTCGTCCGGGTCGATTACGAGGAAGACGGCGCGGGTGTCGGCGGCTATGCAAAAGAGATGTCGGAAGGCTTCAAGGCGGCGCAGCGCGCGATGTATGCGCGCGAGGTCAGGGAGGCCGACATCGTCATCACCACCGCGCTGATTCCCGGCAAGCCGGCGCCGAAACTGATCACCGCCGAGATGGTGCAGTCGATGCGTCCGGGCAGCGTGATCGTCGATATGGCAGCCGAGCAGGGCGGCAACTGCGAACTGACCGTGCCGGGCGAGGCGGTGGTGCGGCATGGCGTGACGATCATCGGCTACACGGATCTGCCCTCGCGGCTTGCGCGTCAGGCTTCGACGCTGTATGCGACCAACTTGCTGCGTTTGATCGAAGAGCTGGTCAAGACGAACAGCATCGTCCCGGCGGCAGGCACGGTGATACCGAATTTCGAAGACGCCGCGATCCGCGGCTTGACCGTGATCAGGAACGGCGAGATCACCTGGCCCGCGCCACCGCCGAAACTGCCCCCCGCGGCCCCCAAACCGGCGGCGCCTGCTGCGACGCCGTCCAAGCCTGCTGCACATGGCGCCGGCGGGGCGCTGGCGGGCCGCGCACTGGCGAGTCTGTTCGGCCTGGGCGCCGTGCTGTTCTGGCTGATCGGTGCGTTTGCGCCGGCCTCGTTCCTGTCGCACTTCACCGTCTTCGTGCTGGCCTGCTTCGTCGGCTACATGGTGATCTGGAACGTCACCCCCTCGCTGCATACGCCGCTGATGAGCGTGACCAACGCGATCTCCAGCATCATCGCGATCGGCGCGCTGATCCAGATCGCGCCGCCGCTCGCCGATGCCGCCGAGCGACCAACCGGCTGGATTCTCTCTCTGGCGGTGCTGGCGCTCATGCTGACCGCGATCAACATGTTCGGCGGCTTTGCGGTGACGCGCCGCATGTTGGCGATGTTCAGGAAGTGAGGGGAAGGCAATGAGTGCAAACCTGTCCTCGGTCGCCTACCTCGCTGCGACGATCCTGTTCATCCTTTCGTTGGGGGGACTCTCGAACCCGGAGACCGCGCGGCGCGGCAATCTCTATGGCATCGTCGGCATGGCGCTCGCGGTGCTGGCCACGGTGTTCGGCCCGCGCGTCACTGCCGCGGGATTGCCGTGGATCGTCGGCGCGATGGCAGTCGGCGGCGCGATCGGTCTCGTCGCCGCCAAGAAGGTGCAGATGACGCAGATGCCGGAGCTCGTCGCGCTGATGCACAGCCTGGTCGGCCTGGCCGCCTGTCTGGTCGGTTTCGCCAGTTACATCGACACCTCGATCTCCTTCAGCGGTGCCGAAAAGCTGATCCACGAACTGGAAATCTACATCGGCATTTACATCGGCGCGGTGACTTTCTCCGGCTCGGTGATCGCCTTCGGCAAGCTCTCCGGCAAGATTTCCGGCAAGCCGGTGTTACTTCCTGGTCGGCACCTGATCAATCTGGTCATGGCCGTCGCGGTGATCTGGTCCGGCTATGCCTTCCTGCAGGCGGAAAGTATCGCCGCGGGCATGATGCCGCTTTTCGTGATGACCGTGCTCGGCCTGCTCTTCGGCATCCATATGGTGATGGCGATCGGCGGCGCCGACATGCCGGTGGTCGTCTCGATGCTGAACTCCTACTCGGGCTGGGCGGCGGCGGCCACCGGCTTCATGCTCGCCAACGACCTCTTGATCGTCGTCGGCGCCCTGGTCGGCTCCTCCGGCGCGATCCTTTCCTACATCATGTGCCGCGCGATGAACCGCAACTTCCTGTCGGTGATCGCCGGCGGCTTCGGCACCGGTGAGGGTCAGAAAGTCGGCGCTGGCGGGACGGCACCCGAAGGCGAGGTGACACCGATCACGGCACAGGAGACCGCGGAACTGCTCAGCTCCGCGAACAACGTCATCATCGTGCCGGGTTACGGCATGGCGGTGGCGCAGGCCCAGCACATCGTGTCGGAAATCGTGCACCTGCTGCGCGAGCGCGGCGTCAATGTGCGTTTCGGCATCCATCCGGTGGCAGGCCGCATGCCTGGCCACATGAACGTGCTGCTCGCCGAGGCCAAGGTGCCCTACGACATCGTGCTGGAGATGGACGAGATCAACCCGGATTTTCCGGACACCGACGTGGCGCTGGTGATCGGCGCCAACGACATCGTTAATCCGGCGGCCGCCGAGGATCCGTCCAGCCCAATCGCCGGCATGCCGGTGCTCGAAGTGTGGAAGGCGAAGACCTCGATCGTGATGAAACGCTCGATGGCCTCGGGCTATGCCGGCGTCGACAACCCGCTGTTCTATCGCGAAAACAACCGTATGCTGTTCGGCGATGCGAAGAAGACTCTCGAGGAAGTGTTCGCCGCGCTGAAAGGCTGAGGCAGACCGGCGCGCAGCAGCTGGCCTGTCTTTCCGACATCAAGACAACGCAGCGCTCCCGCAGGGCCGCCCCAAGGGGGCGCGGCACGCGCCGAAGGGCGCAAACCGCTGCACGGGCCGATCGAAGTGCCCCTCCAACTTGCGAGCGCAGCGAGCCGGTTTGGAACCCCCCGGGAGGGGGGGCGAAGGGGGCGGGTGTCTCTATTATTCGACGCGGATTTCGATGCGTTTCGGCTGCGCGTGCGCCGCTTTCGGGATGCGCAGCTTCAGCACGCCGTTCGTGAGCTCGGCGGCGACCTGATCGGCGTCGAGCTCTTTCGAGAGCGTGAACACGCGCCGGTAACGCGGCAGACTCACCTCGGCATGCAGCGATTCCATGCCTTCCGGTAGCGCCAGACTCACTTCGCCTTCGATGGTCAGCGTGTCGCCTTCCACCGTCAGGTTCAGCTTGTCCTTCGGTACACCCGGCAGATCCGCCGTCAGCGTGATGCCGTTCGCATCCTCGACGACATTCACCGGCGGCAGCAACGTGGCCTCGGGTTGTGGGTTCTTGGCGGGAGTTTTTTCCAAAGCGGTCGTCATGTGCGGTGCCTCCTTACTGGATCGTGATGCGACGCGGCAGCGCGGTTTCCTGGCGCGCGATGCTGATGTGCAGTACGCCGTCGCGGTATTTCGCCGACGCGCGGTTCGGGTCGATGTCGTCCGGCAGCGTGATCACACGGCGGAAACGGCCGCTGAAACGCTCCTCGATATGCAGCGTGGCCTTCTCGGGCAGCGGCTCCGCAGTGCGCTCGCCGGCGATCGTGAGCACGCCTTTTTCGATCTGCACATCGAGCGTCGCCGGGTCGATACCGGGCGCGAAGGCATAAATCTCCACCGATTGCGGTGTGCTGCCGATGTTCAGCGCCGGGAAGCCGCCGCGCGTGCCACCGCGGATGCTCAAGTCGAATGCCTGCTGCATTTCACGCTGCAGGCGGTCCAGTTCCGCGAACAGGTCGCGGGGAAACAAGGTACGGATAACCATGCGCATTCTCCTCGATTCATTGGCTTGGCGGGCAGGATGCCCGCCGGATGCCAACGATATGTGCGCGGCTGGGAAAACTTCAAGAGGATGGGATTCAGGGGTAGAGCCGCCAACATGCCTGAACCTCGCGCCAGGCGGCCTCGTCTTCACGCGCCAGCGCCTCGAGATCGCCAGGCTTGGCAGCAGGATCATCGACCCATGCGCGCAGCAGGGGGCTGCCGTTGATGACGTCGATCGGCAGACGCGTGGTTTCGTATTCGTACGGGAAATCGCGCCACAGCGGGTAGTCGTGCGCAAGGCGGCGGATCGCCTTGAAAGCGAGCGCCATCAGTCGCCACGGCTTGAAGGCGGCATGATCGTAGAACGCCTGATCATCGACGTGGATCTGGATGCCCTGGCAAAGCTTGCCGGCATGCTTGTGAAAGGTGGGCTCGAACCAGCAGGGACGCAGGAGGCAGCCGGCCAGCCAGTCGGGGGCGAGGCGCTGCATCTCGTCGAGCAGGCGGCGCGCGTCGAGATCGGGCGCACCGAACAGTTCCAGCGGGCGCGTCGTACCGCGTCCTTCGGAGAGCGTCGTGCCTTCGAGCATCACTGTGCCAGGATAGCAACGCGCCATCGACAGGTTCGGCGCGTTCGGGCTCGGGTTGATCCAGGAACGCTCTCCAATGGGCCAACCGTAGCCGGGCGCCGCTGCGGGCTGCCAGCCGCTCATCGTGATCACTTCGAGTTCGACATCGAGATCGAGTGTCGCGACGAACCAGCGCGCCAGTTCCCCGAGCGTCAGTCCATGGCGCATCGGCATCGATCCAGCGCCGACGAAGCTCTCCCAGCCGGGACGCAACATCAGCCCCTCGACGGGACGGCCGACCGGGTTCGGGCGGTCGAGCACCCAGACGGCCTTGTGATGCGCGGCGCAGGCTTCGAGCACATAGCGCAGCGTGGTGACGAAGGTGTAGATGCGGCAGCCCAGATCCTGCAGGTCGACGAGCAGGACGTCGAAAGTGTCCATCATCGCGGCGCTGGGCCGCCGCACCTCACCGTAGAGGCTGAAGACCGGGATGCCGAGGCGTGCATCGACGTAATCCGGCGACTCGATCATGTTGTCCTGCTTGTCGCCGCGCAAGCCATGCTGGGGGCCGAAAGCGGCGGCAAGATGCAGTTCCGGTAAGGCGGAAAGCGCATCCAGCGCATGGGTCAGGTTACGCGTCGTCGAGGCCGGATGGGCGAGCAGCGCGATACGTTTGCCTGCCAGCGGGCGCCGCAGCGTGGCATGTTCCAGCAGGCGGTCGAGGCCGAAACGGCAAAGGGATGGGTCCTTCATCAGGCGCGCGTGGCAGTCCTTAAAGCCCGCCGTGGAGAGACCAGAACGCGGCAGGGGTGAGGATGGGCAGGCGATCGGCCAATGCCAGCAAATCGCTGTCGCCGGTGATCAGATAGGCCGCGCCCCACGATTGCCTGGCCGCAAGAAAAGTGCCGAGAACGGGTAGGTCGGCACGATCGCGGAGTTCGTGCTCGCTGGGTGAGAGGGGAGCGACGATTTCCGCTTGCAGTGCGAGGAGGGCAATCAGCTCGTCGATTTCGTCTGCAGTCAGACCATGCCGGTGCGCCAGTCGCGGTAGCACCCGGCGCAGTTCGTCGAGAATGAAGTCGGAGAGCAGCACATCGATGGCACCGTGGCGCCAGGCTGAGATGATCTTGCCAGGAAGACTGCCGGGATAGGCAATGCCTGAGAGCAGCACGTTCGTGTCGAGCACGACGCGAAGCGTGTCGGTCATGCCTTGGCGTGTGCAGCGTGACGTTCGTCCGAGACAGCAGCGTCGATTTCTGCCAGCCCCATCTCTTCGGGAACGGCAGAGAATCCTGCCTCGATCTTTTGACAAAGCTGGTCGAATCGTTCCTGCATGCGCCGGATGCGTTCGAAAAGCCCGGCATCGATCAACGCAGCGACTGGCTTGCCATCTTTGCTGATCAGCACGCTATCGTGACGATACTGCACCCTGTTCAGCATTTCGCCGAGGTTTTGCCGAAAAGCGACAGCATTGATCTGGGTGATCATTTCAACTCCAATTGATTAATATAACCATTATGATCGCTTCGGTCGTCATGGTCAAGCATTAGAGCATGGCCAGCCGCGCTTAACGCTGCATCGCCGACCTTGGGCCACCCACGGTCAATGAAACGCAGGCGGCCACGGTCGGCAGTTCAGGCGTTCCACACCCTACAATCAGTCGAGAGGATCGAGATAAGGGAGGTGCACGGTGTTTCAGCCAGCGATGACTTTCTGGCACTGCTCCCCCAGACCCTCGACGCCGATGCGCACGACGTCGCCGGGCTCCAGATAGCGTGGCGGTTGCATGCCCATGCCGACGCCGGCGGGCGTGCCGGTGCAGATCACGTCGCCAGGCAACAGGGTCATGAAGTGCGAGATGTAGCTGACGAGGGTTGCCACCGGGAAGATCATCTCGGCGGTGTTACCGTTCTGGCGCAGCTCGCCATTGACCGTGCACCAGACGCGCAGCTTCTGCGGGTCGGGAATCTCGTCGCGGGTGACGAGCCAGGGGCCGATCGGCGCGAAGCTGTCGCAGCCTTTGCCTTTGTCCCAGCTGCCGCCGCGGTTCTTCTGGAAATCGCGTTCGGAGACGTCGTGGAAGGTGACGTAGCCGGCCACATGTTCGAGTGCATGCTGCTCGTCCGCATAACGCGCGGTCTTGCCGATCACGACCCCGAGCTCGGCTTCCCAGTCGGTATGCGTCGAGCCGCGCGGCAGCACGATGGGATCGAACGGGCCGTTGATCGCGGTGGTCGCTTTCATGAACAGCACCGGCTCGTTCGGAATTGCCGCGCCGGTCTCGCGCGCATGATCGCGGTAATTGAGGCCCACGCCGACGATCTTCGAGATGCCGGTGAAGGGTACGCCCAAACGCGGCCTGCCTTTGACCTGCGGCAGGGTGTGCGGGTCGATGCGCCGCAGGCGTTTCTGTCCTGCCGGGGAAAGCTCTTCCCAGCCGATCGTGGCGCAATGGGCGGACAAATCGCGCAGGTTGCCCTGTTCGTCGATCAGGCCGGGTTTTTCACGGCCTCTTGGGCCGAAACGGACGAGTTTCATGAAGATGTCTCCGGTTTATTGTTCAGACCGCCGAGCAGCGCGGCGACGGGACGCAAGGGTTTGCGCGGGTGCCGTTCCGCCAGCGCCGATTTTTTGTCGTCGGCCTTGGGGGCAGCCGCAGAATCCTTGGGCGTATAAGGCTGGCTGAAGTCGAAGCCGTCGGCGGCGATCATCGGCTGGTGTGACAAATGGGGCACATGGGCCGCAGGTGTAGGGAGATGGTCGATCGCTGCCGCAGGGCCGTGGGATTTGCGTAACGTGTGTCCACGACGATGATGCGTTTCGCGCCCGGCGGGCTGGGAAGGGGTGCCAAACTCGAAGCCTGGCAGGGTGACCCGCTCGATCGTAAAGCCGATCAGTTTTTCGATCTCCTCGAGCGGTTTCATCTCTTCGGGTGCCACGAGCGAAATGGCTTCGCCAGGCTTGCCGGCGCGGCCGGTGCGGCCGATGCGGTGTACGTAGTCCTCGGCGACGCGCGGGAGTTCGAAGTTGATCACCAATGGCAGATCGTCGATGTCCAGACCCCGCGCCGCGACATCGGTGGCGACGAGCACGCGCACCTGGCCGCTCTTGAAGGCTTCGAGCGCCTTGAGCCGCTCCTGCTGGCTCTTGTCGCCATGGATCGCGGTGGCGGCGATGTGGTGCCGTTCCAGCCAGCTCGCCAGCCGCGCCGCGCCGAATTTGGTGCCGACGAAGACGAGCGCCTGGCTGACGGAAGAGGCGTTGAGCAGATGTTCGAGCAGGTAGCGCTTCTTCTCCGCGGCAACCGGATGGACGCGGTGCGTGATGGTCTCCGACACCGTGTTGCGACGGGCAACCTCGATCAGCAGCGGATTTTTCAACATCGCGTCGGCGAGCTTCTTGATCTCGTCCGAGAACGTGGCTGAGAACAGGAGGCTCTGGCGCGTCGCCGGCAGCAGCTTGAGGATGCGTCGAATGTCTGGGATGAAGCCCATGTCGAGCATCCGGTCGGCCTCGTCGAGCACGAGGAATTCGACCTGGTTGAAATTCACGCTCTTTTGTTCGACGTGGTCGAGTAGCCGGCCGGGCGTGGCGACGACGATCTCACGCCCTTCCCGGAGCGCGGCGGTCTGACTCTTTATATCGACGCCGCCGTAGATGCACACCGAGCGCAGAGGCAGATACTTGCCATAGGTCTTCACCGAGTCTTCGACCTGGATAGCCAACTCGCGCGTCGGCGTCAGGATCAGAGCCCGCACCGGATGACGTGCCGGCGAGGGCGAGGTATTCGCATGGCGTGCAAGCTTGTGCAGCAACGGCAGGGTGAAGCTGGCGGTCTTGCCGGTGCCGGTCTGGGCCCCGCCCATCACGTCGCGGCCAGAAAGCACCGCCGGGATCGCCTGGGCCTGGATCGGCGTCGGTTCCAGGTAGCCGGCATCCTGCACGGCACGCAGGATTTCGGGCGCCAGCCCGAGGTCACTGAATTTCATTGGCATCGTTCCGGTTGCATCGTCTGCCTGTGGGCCGGTTCAGGCAAGGACGACGTGAGAAGTATCAGACATCCAACCGGCAGGATGTCGCTGCGGACTCATTCTATCTCTCAGTGCTTACCGGAGGCGGCTTTCTGTGTTTCCTCGCCGGTGGTCTCGCTCTCGCTCGGCACGGGTTTTTTGTTTTTTTCCGCCATTGTGGTTCCGCTCGGCACGGTGGGGATATTGTTCTCGCGCATATAGGCGTCCATCTCGCGCCAGCCGTCGTAGATCGCCGCTTTCGAGGCTTTCGGATTCAGCTTGTAGCAGTCCTCGAGCGCCCGGCCGCTGTGGCGGCAGGCGCCGCCGATCGCCTTGCCTTCGGCCACACGCGCGGCTTCGACCTTGGCGGGATCGGGGATGCCGAGCTGCTCGCAGCCGGCGAGCAGCAGGCCACAGATCGGAAAGAAGGCGGAAAGGCGGAACGGATGGTTCATAACAAATCAGTTTAAGCCAAAAGTATCCCGGCCCTGTCAGCGGAATAAAGGGGAATTTCCGACGACGCGTTAGCATGGAACGCCTGAACAGCCGACCGTGGCCGCGTGCGTTTCATTGACCGTGAGAGGCCCGAGGTCGGCGATGCGGCGTTAAGATGCGACGCATGGCGCGGGCAGTCTTTGGCACCGTCCGCAACCCTCAACCTATGATTTTCGACCCGAAATCCGCAATGAAACGCCGACTTCTGACTCTTGCCGCTGCCACCGTACTGATGGCTCCTCCACTGCTTCAAGCTGCGCCCAAAGTAAAGCCTGTCCCCATGCCGCCGGCACCGGCCGCGCCACAGGTAATCGTCCTGCGCCATGCGTTGTCGGGCACGACACTCGACGCCTTCGCGACCCTGGTGCTGCGTTTCAATGGCGAGGAGGCCAAACGCAAAAGCGGTGCCGGGCGCATCGTGCTCGAGGATGTCGCTGGGATCGCCGACCGCGCGAGACTGCCGCATCTGGCTCTGTTCGATCCGGACGATGCGCCAGCGATGTTCGACACGCGGCCGCGTTTTCTGCCGTTGCACAAAGTGATGGCCGCGGACAGGCAGGCTTTCGATGCAAAGCAGTTTTATCCGCAGGTATTCGATGCCGTCGATGATCTCGCCGGTCGCATGCAGGCTCTGCCGCTGGCGCTCTCATTGCCGGTGCTGTTCTACAACAAGGAGGCTTTCGAGAAGGCCGGGCTGGACTCCGCGACACCCCCCAAGACCTGGTGGGAGGTGCAGGAAGCCGCCGGCAAGCTGCGCGAAGCCGGCTTCGCCTGTCCATTGACCAGCTCGCGTTTCGCCTGGGTGCATGTCGAGAACGTCGCTGCCCAGCATGGCGAACCATTGATGGTGAAAGACGGCAAAAAGAAACGCCTGGCGCTCAACAACATGGTCAATGTCAAGCACATGGCGCTCTTGACGAGCTGGCAGAAGAGCCGTTATTTCGACTATTCCGGGCCGGGGCGCGAAGGCGACGAGCGTTTTGCGCGCGGCGAATGCGCGATGCTCACCGGCGAGTCAGCGCTCTATACGCGCCTCAAGCGGCAGACTTCCGGCTTTGCCTTTGGTGTCGCGGCACTGCCGTATTATGACGACGTCTATGGCGTGCGACCAAAGAATGTGCTGCCGGATGGTGCCGCGCTGTGGGTGTTGGCGGCGGACAAGAAGCCGGAACGGCAAATCATCGCACGCTTCATCGCTTTCCTGTTGCGTCCGGAGGTGCAACGCGACTGGGTGCGCGCCACGGGATTTTTGCCGATGACGCCGGCGGCGACCAAGGCACTCGCCGAAGCCGGTGTCGATCCGGTGATCCTGGCGCAGGTCGAGGCGCGCCTGGCGATGCCGCAGCGCGATGCCGCGCGCACCAAGTTCGGTTTCGGCAAGAGTCGTATCCGCGCGATCCTCGATGAGGAGGTCGAATTCGTCTGGGGCGACCGGAAACCGCCAAAGGCCGCGCTCGACGCGACCGTGGCGCGTGCTGCACCACTCCTTGCACCTGCCGCCCAGCGCTGATGCACTATCCGCGCTTCATCGCCCACCGTTGCGGCGGCCATCTGGCGATGGAGAACTCGCTTGTGGGCCTGCTCGCCGCACACCGCGTCGGCTGCTCTGCCGTCGAGTTCGATGTGATGCTCACTGCCGACCGGGTGCCGATCCTGATGCATGATGAGACACTCGATCGCACCACGCACTGCCATGGTGAAGTCGCCAGCATGACGCTGGCCGAGATTCGTGGTTGCGATGCACGCGTGCCGACACTGGCCGAGGCGATCGATTTCTGTCAGCGCCTGCAGCTGTGGGTGAATGTCGAGCTGAAACCAGCTGCTGGCCATGAGGAAGAAACCGGCGAAGTGGTCGCCCGCTGGCTCGAGGTTCACTGGCAGGGCCCCGGTGTGATTTCCTCGTTCAGCGAAAAATCTGCGCTGGCGGCACGGCACGTTTTGCCAAACACACCCTTCGCGCTGCTGTGCGAGACCTTGCCTGCGGACTGGCAGGTGCGGTTCGAACATCTGCGCGCTTGCGCCGTGCATCTGGCGGCGGATCGCGTCGATGCCGCTACCGCTGCGCGTCTGGCCGCAGCAAGAACGCCCTGGGCGGCCTGGACGGTGAATGATCCGGCCGAAGCCCGGCGTCTGTTCTCGCTTGGCGCAGCGGCAATCTTTACCGATCGCCCGGAGCTGTTCCGGTGAAACATTTGCTTGCAATCACGTCATCGATCATTTACGAGTTCCTTGTCGAATGATGCTCATGGGGACGTCCCATTTCACTGAGAGGAATCAATCATGCAGAGCAAACCGTTTGTCGTCGCACTCGCCGCCTTCATTGCGCTGCCGGTCTTCGCCCAGGCCAACACCCCCGGCATCGATCAACGCCAGGAAAACCAGGAGCGGCGCATCGAGCAAGGCATCGCCTCCGGGCAGCTGACTGCGCGTGAGGCGCAGCGCCTGGAGCGCGGCCAGCAACGCATCGAGAGAATGGAGGATCGGGCCAAGGCTGACGGCGTCGTGACGGCTCGCGAGCGAGCGCGCATCCAGCATGCCCAGAACGTCGAGAGCCGCCGCATCTACCGCCAAAAACACGATCGCCAGGTGCGTCGTTGATCTATCGTGCTTCGCTCGGCCCGCCCGCTACAAAGCCGGCGGGTTTTTTGTTTGCTCGCGTAAAATCGGAAATATCCATTCGAATCCGGGCAAGCTCATGAAAACTGCTGAAATCCGCGAAAAATTCCTCAAGTTTTTCGAGTCCAGGGGGCACACGATCGTGCCCTCCTCCTCGCTGGTGCCATTCGGCGATCCGACGCTGCTCTTCACCAATGCCGGGATGAACCAGTTCAAGGACGTGTTCCTCGGATTCGACAAACGGCCCTACACGCGTGCCACCACTGCCCAGAAATGCGTTCGCGCCGGTGGCAAGCACAACGACCTCGAGAACGTCGGCTATACCGCGCGTCACCACACCTTCTTCGAGATGCTCGGCAATTTCAGTTTCGGCGACTACTTCAAGCGCGACGCGATCAAATACGCCTGGGAGCTGCTCACCAAGGTCTATCGACTGCCGGAGGAAAAACTCTGGATCACCGTCTATGCCGAGGACGACGAGGCCTATGACATCTGGACCAAGGAGATCGGCGTGCCGGTCGAGCGCGCGGTGCGCATCGGCGACAACAAAGGCGGCCGCTACCTGTCCGACAATTTCTGGATGATGGGCGATACCGGCCCCTGTGGTCCCTGCAGCGAAATCTTCTACGATCATGGGCCGGAGGTGCCGGGCGGCCCGCCGGGTTCTGCCGATGCCGAGGGCGACCGCTACATCGAGATCTGGAACCTGGTGTTCATGCAGTTCAATCGCGACGAGCACGGTGTGATGCACCCGCTGCCCAAGCCCGCAGTCGACACCGGTATGGGCCTGGAACGCATCGCCGCGGTGCTGCAAGGGGTGCATAGCAATTACGAAATCGATCTGATGCAGGCGCTGGTGAAGGCCGCCGCGCGCGAGACCGGGCAAACCCACCTCGACCAGCCTTCGTTACGCGTGCTGGCCGACCACATCCGCGCCGCCTCATTCCTGCTCGCCGATGGTGTGATTCCGGGCAACGAGGGGCGCGGTTTCGTCCTGCGGCGCATCATCCGCCGCGCGATCCGTCATGGCTGGAAGCTCGGTGTGCGCGCGCCGTTCTTCCACCGGCTGGTGCCCGATCTGGTCGCCGAGATGGGTGGCGCCTATCCGGAACTCGGAGAGGCGCAGAGCAAGGTGATGGAGATGCTGCAGGTCGAGGAAGAGCGCTTCTTCGCTACCATCGAGCATGGCATGGCGATCGTCGAAAACGAACTGGCACGCCTGCCAGGGGCGGGCGTGAAGGTGTTCGATGGGGTGACCGCCTTCAAGCTGCACGATACCTATGGCTTCCCGCTAGATCTGACTGCCGACATCTGTCGCGAGCATGGCGTCACGGTGGATGCCGTTGCCTTCGATGCCGCGATGGCGCAGCAGAAGGAGCAGGCGCGCGCGGCGGGTAAGTTCAGGATGGCCGCCCAGCTCGACTACAGCGGGCCGGAAACCCATTTCCGCGGTTACGAGACACTCGAGGCGAAAGCCAACATTCTCGCGCTCTACAAGGATGGCGCACCGGTCAATGAGCTTGCCGAAGGAGAGCAGGGTGTGGTGGTGCTGGATGAGACGCCTTTCTATGCTGAAGCCGGTGGGCAGGTCGGCGATCGCGGCGTGCTGCAATCGGTGCATGGCATCTTCGCCGTCGAGGATACGCAGAAGATTCAGGCCAACGTGTTCGGCCATCATGGCATCGTCAAAACCGGCACGCTCACGGTCGGCAACGGCGTAATGGCGAAGGTCGATGTGTTGGCGCGCCAGCGCACGATGCGACACCATTCCGCCACCCATCTGATGCACAAGGCGCTGCGCGAAGTGCTCGGGCCTCATGTGCAGCAGAAAGGCTCGCTGGTCGATGCCGAGAAGACGCGTTTCGACTTCGCCCACAATGCGCCACTCACCGCCGAGGAGATTCGCAAGGTGGAAGCCCTCGTGAATGCCGAGATTCTCGCCAATACGCCCACCGAAGCGCGCGTGATGCCACTGGCCGAGGCGCAGAAGAGCGGTGCCATGATGTTGTTCGGCGAAAAATACGGCGAGCTGGTGCGGGTGCTCACCATCGGCTTCTCGAAGGAATTGTGCGGTGGCACGCATGTGGCCCGCAGCGGTGACATCGGCCCGTTCAAGATCATCAGCGAAGGGGGCGTGGCCGCCGGCATCCGTCGCGTCGAGGCGGTGTGCGGCGACGTGGCGCTCGCCTGGATTGCGGCGCAACAGGCGACTCTTGCACATGTCATGGCTGCAGTGAAGGCCCAGCCGCAGGAAGTGGTGCTCAAGGTGCAGCAGGCCGTCGAACACGCACGCCAGCTGGAAAAGGAGCTCGCCCGCCTGAAAGCGAAACTCGCTGCAGTGCAGGGCGAGGATCTGGCGGCGCGCGCCGTCGATGTCAAAGGCATCAAGGTGCTGGCTGTCACGCTCGAGGGTGCCGACATGCCCAGCTTGCGCGAGACGCTGGACAAATTGAAGGACAAGCTCAAGCGCGCCGCGATCGTGCTGGCCTCAGTCATCGATGGCAAGGTGCATCTGATCGCCGGCGTGACGGCCGATCTCACCGCGCAGCTCAAGGCCGGCGAGCTGGTGAATTTCGTCGCCCAGCAGGTGGGCGGCAAGGGGGGCGGTCGGCCCGACATGGCGCAGGCCGGTGGCACGAGGCCGGAAAGTCTGCCCGCTGCTTTGGCCGGTGTGACCGGCTGGGTCGAGGGAAAACTCACCGCTTGACGCGCGTCAAGGAATTTCGCATTAAGGCTTCCTAAAGTGACGCCGCCACAGTCGGTGGCGTCAATCGATAAAGGGGGCCTATATGAGCGAAGCATTCACTACTTCGACTGCCCGGAACATCTTCTATGGCGGAACGCTGTTCTTCCTGCTGGTGTTCCTGGCGTTGACCTATCAAACCGAGCAAATCATCCAGCAGCGCGACAAGCGCGAGATGCTCGCCGATCCGAAAGTCGTGGCCGGCAAGAAGCTCTGGGAGACCAACAACTGCATCGGCTGCCACACGTTGCTCGGCGAAGGCGCCTACTTCGCGCCGGAGCTGGGCAATGTCGTCAAGCGCCTGGGCAGCAAGGAAGCGGTCAAGGCCTTCATCCAGTCGCGCCCGAAGGAGGGCGTGCCCGGCCGCCGCAGCATGCCGCAATTCAATTTCACCGACCAGCAGCTCGAGGAAATCGCATCTTTCCTCGAATACGTCAGTCAGATCAACACCGCCAAGTGGCCGCCCAACATTCAGGGTTGAGCGCCAGACGACCAGGAGACTGATATGCAATACAGATCACAAGCCGTTGCCAAACCGTATTTCATCGCGGCGATCGCACTGTTCGTCGCGCAGATCCTGTTCGGCCTGATCATGGGTCTGCAGTATGTCGTCGGCGATTTCCTGTTTCCGGCCATCCCGTTCAACGTCGCGCGCATGGTGCATACCAACGCGCTGATCGTCTGGCTGTTGATGGGCTTCATGGGGGCAGCTTACTATCTGATCCCCGAGGAGTCCGAAACCGAGCTCTACAGTCCGGGTCTGGCCATCGCGATGTTCTGGATCTTCCTCGTCGCCGCGGGTCTCACCGTGCTGGGCTATCTGATGGTGCCCTACGCCACGCTGGCGCAGATGACCGGTAACGATCTGCTGCCGACGATGGGCCGCGAGTTCCTCGAACAACCGACGATCACCAAGCTCGGCATCGTCGTCGTCGCACTCGCCTTTCTCTTCAACATCACGATGACGGTGTTGAAAGGCCGCAAGACCGCGATCAACACGGTGCTGCTGATCGGCCTGTGGGGGCTGGCCGTGCTGTTCCTGTTCTCTTTCCTCAACCCCCACAACGTCGTGCGCGACAAGTTCTACTGGTGGTGGGTCGTGCATCTGTGGGTGGAAGGCGTCTGGGAACTGATCCTTGGCTCGATCCTCGCCTTTGTGCTGATCAAGGTCACCGGCGTCGACCGCGAGGTGATCGAGAAGTGGCTCTACGTGATCATTACGCTGACGCTGATCACCGGCATCGTCGGCACTGGCCACCACTACTATTGGATCGGGACACCGGAATACTGGCAACTGATCGGTTCGATCTTCTCCGGTCTGGAGCCGATTCCGTTCTTTGCGATGACCCTGTTCGCCTTCAACATGGTCAACCGCCGCCGGCGTGAGCATCCGAACAAGGCTGCCACACTGTGGGCATTGGGAACCGGGGTGATGGCTTTCCTGGGAGCTGGTGTCTGGGGCTTCCTGCACACACTCTCGCCGGTGAATTACTACACGCATGGCACGCAGATCACTGCGGCGCATGGCCACATGGCCTTCTACGGCGCCTATGTGATGGTCAACCTGACGCTGATCAGCTATGCGATGCCGCTGCTGCGCGGTCGTGCTGCCAACAGCAACAAATCGCAGGTCGCCGAAATGTGGAGCTTCTGGTTGATGACCGTGTCGATCGTATTCATCACGCTGTTTCTCACCGCCGCCGGCATCCTGCAAGTCTGGCTGCAGCGTGTCTCCGACAACCCGCTGCCTTTCATGGTGGCGCAGGAGCAGGTCAGCCTGTTCTATTGGATGCGCGAAGCGGCCGGCGTGATCTTCCTGATCGGCCTGCTGGTGTATATCTGGAGCTTCTTCATCCCGGGCGAAGAGAAAGCCAGCGCCTGACGATGAGCGCGCGGAGGGTCGGTGCCGCTATGCCGGCGCCGACTTTCCGATTATCTCCATCACGTCGTAAAACCTCTGCAGACCGCCTGAGTGATAGGCAGGCGGGATGCCGCTGTCTGCGATCATCATGATGCAACAGCGCGGTCATGCGCCGCGACCCTATCCCCCGGGAGATCTGGCGATCTGGGTGTTCATCCTCGCCGAACTGGTGGCGTTCTTTGCACTTTTCGCCGCCTACGCGTTCACGCGCCTGAAGCATCTGGAGCTGTTCAACGAGATGCAGCGCAGCCTGGACAGCACCGCAGGCATGATCAACACTCTGCTGCTGATCACCGGCAGCTGGGGCGTGGCACGCGCCGTTGCCGCGATCAAGGCGAACCAGGCGCGCGCCAGCAGCCACTGGCTGCTGCTGGCGATCTGCAGTGGCTTCGGCTTCCTGTTCGTCAAGGCCTTCGAATATGGCGCCAAATTCGCTGCCGGCGTCTCGCTCGACACCAACCTTTTCTACACCTTTTACCTGGCGCTGACGATGTTCCATGCGCTGCACGTGGTGCTGGGCATGGTGATCCTCGTCTTCGTCTGGCATAAGACCCGCCGTGGCGGTTATTCCGCCCATGACCATCGTGGCATGGAGACGGGCGCTTCCTACTGGCACATGGTCGATCTCGTCTGGATTGTGCTGTTTCCGCTGGTGTATGTGATGCGATGAATACCCATCTGTTGAACGTGCTGTGGGTGGCGCTGCTGGTCGCGACCGTGCTCACCTGGCTGATCGGTAGGGCAGGCTATGTCGGCCCGCTCGCCGTGAGCGGGATCCTCGTCATCGCCGCCATCAAGGGCTGGATGATCATCCAGGACTTCATGGGCCTGCGCCGCGTCAGGCCATTGTGGCGCGGCATCCTTCTCGGCTGGCTGCTGGTGACGCTCTTCATCATCCTGCTCGCCTACTGGATCGGCCTGCGCTGAATCCTTCTGCGCTTGACCGGCGTCAACGTGAAGCGCACAGTTTTGCGCTTCAATGCGCGCATGTTCCGCATCTCGCAATTCATGCAAGAGATCGTCGCGCCCACACCGCCCGGGCCGCTGCGCGCGCCGCCGGGGCCGGTGGTGATCTGGAACCTGATCCGGCGCTGCAACCTAACCTGCAAACACTGCTATTCGATCTCTGCCGACAAAGATTTCTCTGGCGAGCTGACGAGCGAGGAAGTCCTGCGCGTAATGGACGACCTCAAGGCATTCAGGGTGCCGGCCCTGATCCTCTCGGGCGGTGAGCCCCTATTGCGGCCGGATTTCTTCGAGATCGCCCGGCATGCCAAGGCGCTTGGCTTTTTCACCGCGCTTTCCACGAACGGCACACTGATCGATGAGCGCATGATGGAAAAAATCGTGCCGGTCGGTTTCGATTACGTCGGCATCAGTCTCGATGGCCTGCGCGCGTCGCACGACCGCTTCCGGCGCATGGCCGGTGCCTTCGACAAATCCCTGCACGCGTTGCGCCTGTGCCGGGATGCCGGCCTGAAGGTCGGCGTACGCTTCACTTTGACCCAGGACAATTTCTCCGATCTGCCAGGGCTGTTGCGTCTCGTCGATGACGAAGGCATCGACCGGTTCTATTTCTCGCATCTCAACTATGCCGGGCGCGGCAACAAGCACCGCCGCGACGATGCCCACCACCGGATGACGCGGGAGGCGATGGAGCTGTTGTTTGCGACCTGCTGGGACTACCAGCAGCGCGGGCGGCGCAAGGAATTCACCAGCGGCAACAACGACGCCGACGGCGTGTTCCTGCTGCACTGGGTGCGGCGCAAGTTCCCGGAAAGGGCAGCTCACATCGAGGCAAAACTCCGCCAGTGGGGCGGCAATGCTTCTGGCGTGAATGTCGCGAACATCGACAATCTCGGCAATGTTCATCCAGACACGATGTGGTGGCACTACACGCTCGGCAACGTGCGCGAACGGACGTTTGGCGAAATCTGGCAGGACGTTTCCGATCCACTGATGGCCGGACTCAAGCAGCGTCCGCGGCCGGTGAAAGGCCGCTGTGCCTCCTGTGCCTACCTGATGATCTGCAACGGCAACACCCGCGTGCGCGCCCAGCAGACCAGCGGCGACCCCTGGGCCGAAGACCCCGGCTGTTACCTCACCGACGAGGAAATCGCATGAACAGGCTGCTGCTCTTGCTGTGGTGTGCCGTGCTGTCAGCGCCGAGTTTCGCGCGTGATTCCGCCGCGCTCTACCAAGAGCATTGTGCCGCCTGTCATGGCCCGGATCGGCTCGGGCTGAGCGGGCCGGCACTGCTACCCGAAAGCCTGATGCGGCTGCGCAAGGCCGAGGCGATCAAAACGGTGACGTCAGGCCGACCGGCAACACAGATGCAAGGGTTTGCCGACAAACTGTCGCAAGAGGAAATCACCGCCCTCGTCGATTGGATCTACACCCCGGTCGTGCCGGCGCCGGGCTGGAACGAGGCGCAGATGCGTGCCTCGCGCATCGTCCATCACAGTGCATTACCCGACCGGCCGGCGGATCTTTTCAACGGCAGGGACATGATGAACCTGTTCGTCGTCGTCGAGGCCGGCGATCATCACCTCAGCGTGCTCGATGGCGACAGGCTCGAGGTCATCGCACGCATCCCGACGCGCTATGCGCTGCACGGCGGACCGAAATTCACGCCGGAGGGGCGTTACGTTTTCCTCGCCTCGCGTGACGGCTGGATCAGCAAGTTCGATCTGTGGAACCTGAAAATGGTTGCCGAAATCCGTGCCGGCATCAACACACGCAACGTCGCCGTCTCCAGCGATGGCAAATATGTCGCGGTGGCTAATTATCTGCCGCATACCCTGGTGCTGCTCGATGCCGATCTGAACCTCATCAAGGTCATCGAGGTGAAGGATCTGGCAGGCAAGGAAAGCTCACGCGTCTCGGCGGTCTATGACGCAACGCCCAGGAAGAGTTTCGTTGCCGCGTTGAAGGACATTCCTGAGCTGTGGGAGATTTCCTACGATCCCAACGCGCCGCTGATCTTCGACGGCTTCGTACATGATTACAAGATGGCCGAGGGACTCGCTAAGCCGGGTTACCTCAACGTCCGTCGCACGCAATTGGAAACGCCGCTCGACGATTTCTTTTTCACGCAAGACTACAGCGAAGTGATGGGCGCTTCGCGCTCCGCTGGGAAAGGTCAGGTGGTCAATCTCGATGTGCGCAAGAAAATCGCCGATCTTGAGCTACCGGGCATGCCACATCTCGGTTCCGGCATCACCTTCGACTGGAACGGCCGCCGCGTGATGGCTTCGCCGAATCTGCAGAGCGGCCTGATCACGGTGATCGACATGCAGACATGGAACACGATCAAGACCATTCCGACCCTCGGCCCCGGTTTCTTCATGCGCAGTCATGAGAACACTCCTTATGCCTGGACCGATTCGATGATGGACCGGCAAGGCAAGGACACGCTGCAGATCATCGACAAGCGCACGCTGGTGAAGGTCGCCGAGGTGAAGACCGATCCGGGCAAGACGCTGGCGCACATCGAGTTCGATCGCCACGGCAAATATGCGCTGGCCAGCCTTTGGGAGCGCAAGGCCGACGGCGGGGCGCTGATCGTTTTCGATGCTCAAACCTTCAAGGAGATCAAACGGATTCCGATGGACAAGCCGGTCGGCAAGTACAACCTGTTCAACAAGATCACCCGCTCGGAAGGCACGTCTCACTGAAAGCGGAGGGAGCGTCAGGAAAATTGACCCTTGTCAAGGTAGTGAGAAGTGCACAGTAGGAAGCTAACGACTTGGTTGTACCCGTCACTTTTTCTGTGGGAGGATTCGTTATGAAGCAGTGGAAGTATTTCGCATGTGCAGTGCTGCCCATCGCCGTTTCCGCCGCCTTCGGTCAGGCGCGTGCGCAAGAGGCTGCGCCAACCTTGACGCCGGAAGAAAAGGCTCAGGCGAAGAAGATTTATTTCGAGCGTTGCGCCGGGTGCCACGGCGTGTTGCGCAAGGGTGCCACAGGCAAGAACCTCGAGCCGCACTGGACGAAGAAGCTGCCCGATGGCACCGTCCAGGAAGGGGGCACGCTGAAATTGGGCCAAAGCCGTCTCGAGAAGATCATTTCCTATGGTACCGAGGGCGGGATGGTGAACTTCGATGACATCCTGACCAAGGAAGAAATCAGCCTGATGGCGAAATACATCCAGACACCGCCAGATGTACCGCCGGAATTCAGCTTGAAAGAAATGACGGAATCCTGGAAGCTGATTGTGCCGGTCGACCAGCGTCCGAAGAAACAGATGAACAACTTCAATCTGAAGAACATGTTCTCCGTGACCTTGCGCGATACCGGCGAAGTGGCGCTGATCGATGGCGACACCAAGGAAATCCGCAGCATCGTCAAAACCGGCTATGCCGTGCACATCTCGCGCCTGTCCGCCTCTGGTCGCTATGTCTATGTGATCGGCCGTGACGGGCGTCTGTCGCTGATCGACTTGTGGATGGAGAAACCGGCCGTGGTCGCCGAAGTCAAGGTCGGCTTCGATGCGCGCTCCGTCGACACCTCGAAATTCAAGGGATATGAAGACAAGTATGCGGTCGCTGGCTCCTACTGGCCGCCGCAATACGTGATCATGGAGGGCGAGACGCTCAAGCCGATCAAGATCATCGGCACGCGTGGCATGACCGTCGACGGCGAGTATCACCCCGAGCCGCGCGTCGCATCGATCGTCTCTTCGCAGATCAAACCCGAATGGGTGATCAACGTCAAAGAGACCGGCCAGATCCTGCTGGTGGATTACAGCGATATCAAGAACCTGAAGACGACGACGATCGAGTCGGCCAAGTTCCTGCACGACGGTGGCTGGGACATGACCAAGCGTTACTTCCTGGTCGCGGCGAACGCTTCGAACAAGATTGCCGCCGTCGACACCAAGGAAGGCAAGTTGGCAGCACTGATCGACGTGAAGAAGATTCCGCACCCTGGGCGCGGTGCCAACTTCATGCACCCACAGTTCGGCCCGGTGTGGACCACCGGTCATCTCGGCGCCGACGTGCTGACACTGATCGGCACCCCGCATCCGAAGTATCCGCAATACAAGAACAACGCCTGGAAGGTGGTGCAGGAAGTCAAGCACATCGGGTCCGGCAATCTGTTCGTCAAGACCCATCCGAAATCGACACACTTGTGGGCAGATGCACCCCAGAACCCCGAGCGGGAAATCGCCGAATCGGTCGCGGTCTACGACATCAAGGATCTGACGAAGCCACCGGTGGTGCTCAATGTCGCGAAGGACTCCGGCCTGCCGGCAACCAAGGCGATCCGCCGGGCCGTGCATCCTGAATACAGCGCGGATGGCAGCGAAGTGTGGATCTCGCTGTGGGGCGGCAAGACCGACCAGTCGGCGATCGTCGTCTATGACGACAGGACGCTGAAGGTCAAAAAGGTGATCACCGACCCGAAGATGATCACGCCGACTGGCAAGTTCAACGTCTATAACACGCAGCACGACATCTACTAAGCCGCAAGGCGGCGGGTTTGTCCCGCCGCCACTTCTTCTTCGGGGGGAACAATGAGTCGAGACGAGGGTACGGCAAGCCGGCTCAGCATTTGGCAGAGGTTGAAAAGGCCGTCGACCAGATACTCGGTGCTCGCCATCACCGGCAGTTTCTTCGTGTTGGGCATCCTGTTCTGGGGCGGGTTCAACACCGCGATGGAGGCGACCAACACGCTCGAATTCTGCATCGGCTGTCACGAGATGCGTGACACGGTGTATCAGGAATACAAGAAGACCATCCATTATTCGAATCGTACCGGTGTGCGTGCCATCTGCTCCGATTGCCACGTGCCGAAAGACTGGACGCACAAAATGATCCGCAAGATCCAGGCCTCCGGCGAGGTGTGGGGCAAGATTACCGGCACGATCGACACGCCCGAGAAATTCGAAGCCAAGCGCCTGCAACTTGCCGAACACGAATGGGCGCGCATGAAGGCCAGCGACTCGCGCGAATGCCGCAACTGCCATACCTTCGAGGGAATGTCCTTCGATGCGCAGAAAGACCGCAGCAAGAAGCAGCACGAAATCGGCAAGAAAACCCACAAGACCTGCATCGATTGCCACAAGGGCATCGCCCACCAGAAACCGAAAGGCATGAAGGGCGACGAGGATGATGATGTTTGAACCTTGAGATGATGAGGAAACGAGGAGAAACGAAAATGCATAGCCAGTTACGTAACGTGATTGTTGCGTTGCTCACCGGGACGGGGATGCTCGCCAGTGCTGCGGTGAGTGCGGCGCCTGACTGGAGCAAGGCTGCCACCCGCACCATCACCGTCGTCTATCCTGGTGTCGCGCCGATCGAGTGGATCCGCAAGGGTGTCGATCACAGCGGTGCGCGCGGCATGAAGCAGGGCGAGACCTGTATCAACTGCCATGAAAAGGAGGCCGTCGAGTTCGGCCAACGCATGGCCACAGGACAGAAGATCGAGCCCGAGCCGATCAAGGGCAAGGTGGGCAGCATCCCGGTCAAGGTCGAAGCGACGCATGATGGCAAGAATCTCTATCTGCGCTTTTCCTGGAAGCAACCGCCGGGTGGAGGACCAAAGATGGATGCAGAAAATCAGGTCAAGCTTGCCTTCATGCTCGAAGCTGGCAAAGTCGAGCTAGCCCATCTCGGCGGTTGCTGGTCTTCTTGTCACAATGATTTGCGCACCATGCCCGGCGTCAAGGGCGACAAGACCAAATACGTCAAGGATGGTTCGCTCGCCAACGGTGTCTTCTACGACCTGATTCAGTGGCAGAGCAAGACCAACAAGGGACGCGACGGCTACGTTGCCGACAAGCGTGTGATGGAAGGCGGCAAGCTGCTGATCGATGCGAAAGGCGAGAAGAAGGGGGATACCTGGACGGTGACCATCACACGCAAGCTTGCCGGAGGCGGGGAAGGCGACATCAACCTCGAATCCGGCAAGAGTTACAACTTCGGCTTTGCGATCCATGACGATCACACTCACGGACGTTTCCATCACGTCTCGTTCGGCTACAAGCTCGGCATCGATGCCGATGGCGACCTGAAGGTGACG
>CAYZII010000030.1:0-24404 GCA_964478415.1 uncultured Methyloversatilis sp. | reverse complement strand
TGAAAATCAACAAGAAGCTGATCGTCACCGCGCTGGCCGCTGCATTCATGCTCGGGGGGTGCGCCTCGACGGCCACCGCGCCGAAGCGCGCCGATGTCAAGTGGCCAAACCTGATCGTCCATCTGCACGGCGGCAATGGCAAGGCCTATCTGATCGACCCGGCCAGCGATACGGTCGTTGCCACGCTCGATACTGAAAAGAGTGCAGCTCTGGGCAGCACGACACCGGATGGCCGCAAAGTCTATGTCGGCGCCGAAGGCGAGGGCAAGGATACCGTTACCGTGATCGATCTCGACAAGCGCGCGGTGGTCGCGAAGATCAAGACCGGCAACCGGCCGAAGCATCCGCTGGTGAGCCCGAATGGCAAGCTGGTGATGGTCAATCACTGGGGGCTCGACAACGGCAAGCTGCGGGTGGCTTTCATCGATACCGCGACCGACCGCGTCGTGAAGAACGTCGATCTCGATGTCGCCGGCAAAGCTGCCGGCCCGACCTCGATGCACAATGCATGGAGTTACGATTCGCGCTATGCCTTCACCGTCGATCGCGTCGATGACCATTTCGTGATCATCGATACTGGTGACTGGTCGGTGAAGAAGATCAAGATGCCCTCGAAGCCGCACTATCCGGTGCCGAGTCCCGACGGCAAGGAAGTCTGGGTCGTCGTCGAAGGCAAGGACCGCGACAAGAACTATCCGGGCGCCCTGGTGTATTCGATCGGCAGTTTCGAGCAGATCGCCCAGATCAAGATGCCGCTGATCGGTCAGGGCGTGATCGAAGGGCATCATGGCAATTTCAGCCAGGATGGCAGGTATTTCTTCATCCTCAACCGTGGCCCGGGCAGCAAGATGGAGGGCACTGAAGTCGCCGTCTTCGATGCCGCGACGAAGAAATTCGTCAAGCGCACCGAGACGGTTTCTACTGGCATCGGGCATACCTACAACACGCCTGATGGCAGATATGCGGTGGTCACCAACTATGGCAACAACTGGGTGTCGATCATCGACAACACCCAGGGCTTCAAGGTGGTCAAGGACCTCGCGGTGGGCAAGGGGCGCATGGGACACATCGCCTTCACGCCGGACAGCCGCTACGGCTATCTGTCGAATGCCGGCGATGGCAATCTGCACAAGCTCGACATGCACAGCTTGAGCGTGGTCAAGGAGATCCAGACCGGCAATGCACCGGGCGGCTCGCAGGTACTCAACGTTTGGACCAACGTCTTTGAAGAGCTGCCGCGTTGATCTTTCCAGGGCATGGCGGCGGGGCTGTGGCCTCGCCGTTTTGCTGTGCAGCTTGGTTTTTTCCGGCGCCACTTTGGCGCAAGGGGAGTTTCGCATCGGGGAGACGCTGCCTGCTTTGCCTCAACAGGCATTGCAGCCCGGCGCCGTCGAACTCGAGTGGGAGGCCCTGATGCCGCCGGACTGGAATCCCAGAAAAGCCTTGGAGGGTGTCGATCTCGCTGCGCTTTCCGACAATGATCCGCAGGCCAATGCGCTGCTCGACAAGCTCCGCCGGGAGCTCGACCGCGCGCCGGTGGTTCAGTCACTGCACGGCAAGCGCGTGCGCATCGCCGGTTTCGTCGTCACGCTCGAGCGCGACGACAAGGGTGTGCGCGAATTCCTGCTGGTGCCCTATTTCGGGGCCTGTATCCACACGCCGCCACCGCCAGCGAACCAGATCATCCATGTGTTGCCGAAGACGCCTGTGCCGGCCGAAGTGGCGATCTTTCCCGTCTATGTGACCGGCACCCTGCAGACCGTCGCGACGAACACGGCCGAAGGCGCGGCCAACTACCGGATCGCCGATGCCCAGGTCGAGGAATATCCGTGGCGCCGGCGGCGCCGGTAAGTAGGCACCGGCTCAGATTTCAGAAATAACCTCGGAAACCGGCAGCCGCGACTTGGGCAGCGCGGCATTGAAGTCTTCTGCGCTGCGGTAGCCGAGCGCGGCCAGCACCACGCTGGTGAGTCCTTTGTCACGCAAGCCCAGCACCTCGTTGAGGATGCGGCTATCGAAGCCTTCGATCGGCGTCGCATCGATGCCGAGGGCCGCGGCGCCAAACAGCAGCGTGCCGAGGGCGAGATAGACCTGTTTTTCCATCCAGTGCTGGGTGTCCCTCAGGTCGAAACGGTGCAAGCCGGCATAAAAACGGCGGCTCTTCAACTGCGCGGCTTGTCCATCCGGGTTAGGAAAACGGCCGTCACGCGCTTCTTGTTCCGTCACGGCGACGAGATGCGCGTCGTCCAGTTGCGTGCGCGCACAGAACACGACGACGTGCGAGGCATTGAGGATCTTCGCGCCATTGGCGGAAAACATCGGTTGTTCGGTGGCCTTGGCAATATTGGCCTTGGCGGCGTCACTGGCAGCGATGATGAAATGCCAGGGCTGCGAATTCACCGACGACGGAGCAAAACGCAGCAGGGTCTTGAGCTGTTCGACCTGGTCGGCCGGAATCTTGCGCGTCGGGTCATACGCCTTGCAGGTATGACGGGTCTGGGCGATCTGGGCAATGTTCATCGAAGCATCCTCCTCGGCTGGCGCCTGGGCGCCAACGCAGCAGTGACCAAAGCAACAAGGCCAACCACCGCATGGTGATTGGCCTTGCGTACGTAACTGGTTGCGGGGGCAAGATTTGAACTTGCGACCTTCGGGTTATGAGCCCGACGAGCTGCCAGACTGCTCCACCCCGCGTCGAGGTGCGTATTATCGAACGAATCGCTCACCTGCGTCAATACGCGCGCGATTTTCTTTGCCCGCGCAGGCGGTCAGGCTGCCATCACGCGGTTTTTGCCGGCGCGTTTGGCGAGGTACATCGCGGCATCGGCGCGTTGCAGCGCCTCGGCGGCTGCCTCTTCGTGACCAATTTCGGCCACGCCGCAGCTGAACGTGATCAAGAGTTTCTGGTTGTCGTGCAGGAAGTAGTGCCTGGTCAGCTCGCGCTGGACGCGCCGCATCGCACTGACGGCGTCTTCCAGCGCGGTGTTGGGGAGCAGGATGACGAATTCCTCGCCGCCGTAGCGTGCCAGCGTGTCATGCGGGCGGATGGTCTGCTGGACGACCTGGGC
The DNA here is from genome assembly GCA_964478415.1 of uncultured Methyloversatilis sp. Lineage (GTDB taxonomy): Bacteria > Pseudomonadota > Gammaproteobacteria > Burkholderiales > Rhodocyclaceae > Sulfuricystis. The sequence goes on along the minus strand of CAYZII010000030.1, from coordinate 21,336 downwards.
GAGATGGACGAGGGCGGCGTCCCCCGCGGCATGCCCATAGGCATCGTTGAGTTTCTTGAAATTATCGACGTCGAGTAGGGCTAGGCAAAGCCGACTGCCATGACGTTTGGCTCGTGAGACTTCGGTTTCGAGGGCTTCATCGAGCCCTTTGCGGTTGAGAGCGCCGGTGAGCGGATCGTGGCGCACCATTTCGCTCGCTTTGGCGAGTTCCTGCTGCAGGCGCTGCACTTCCTGCTCGGTGGCGGCAACCTTCTGGCGCATCGCTTGCAGTTCGTCATGAGAACGCTGAGCATCGAGCTGGGCTGCACGCGTCGCACTCATCACCTCGGCGAGCACCTGAGTTAGTTCGGCGATGTCGCTGGCTTTGCCGATCTTCTCGGCGCAACGTTCGAGCGTGTCGTGATAGTTGCCGGTCGTTGCGGTGAAATCGGCCAGGCGATCGACGAAAGTGGCGAGCATCTCTTTCAGCTGCTGCTGCGCTTCGCTGAGACTCTTTTTCAGCGCGCTTTGCTTGTAGATGACGTCCTTCATGCGGCGCTCGACTTCGTCGAGGCGGCGCAGATTCAGCGGTTGTGCGACCAGCTCGAGCACCGTGGCGATCTGCCCCTGCAGCCACTGGTCATCGAGCACCAGTTCGCTGATGTTGTCGATGACCAGATGCAGCAAATGAAGCAGCGCAGCGCGGATTTCGCTTTGGTCTTCGGCGACGAAATGCAGCCGGTAGGCGAAGCGTTTTAACGCACTGACGAGGGATATGAGCGCCTCGTTGCTGCGCGTGTTGCGCGCCGCCTCGGCCAGCCGTCGTGCTTCTGCAGCGAGTTCTTCATCGTCGGTGATGGCGAAGACAAGTGAGGTTTCGATCAGCTGGGCGAGCAACTCGAGCACTGCGACGATCGTGTGGCTCAGGGCGGGAGCGGTTGCCGTGGAAGAACTCGGCGCTGGTGATACGGCATGATCGCTTTCGGCGGCTTCGGTGCCGGTGCCGCTGGCGGATTCGAGGGCGCTCGCCTGCGACCAGCTTTTCATCAATCCCTGCAGGCGGCTGTAGAGCAGCTCGGGCGAGGTGCTGGCGGCGAGCACATGTTCGAGCGCCTCGCGTTTGCGCGCCGGTGTGAGCTCCGCCTGGCGTGTCTCGAGGCGCAGCAGAAGCTCACGGATCAGTTGTGACCAGTTGGGCGGTTCTTCCGCCGATTTGGCGAGCAGATCGTTGAGGGCGCTCTGGATATCTTTCCAACTGCCGGCCTCGATCGCGCTCTCGAGTTGGCGCGCAAAACGCAACTGCTCCGGCATTTCGCGCGGCAGCGCGGCGAGCAGCGCTCTGAGGGCCTTTTCTGGAAAGGGTTCCTGTAGCGCGGTACCGGCGATCTTGTGATAGAGCGTCCGATAGTTCTCAGGAGTCGGTGCGATGCGTTGCTGCGCGAGCTGCTTGAGAGTCTCTCGGGCGATCTCGAAAGGGGTCATGGCGCTTGAGAACGGGGCTTCAGTCGACCAGCCCGTGCCGCAGCCCATAGTGGATCAGCTCGGCGGTGCTCTTCAGGCCCATTTTCTCGAGTAGCCGCGCGCGATAGGTGCTGACCGTGGCGACGCCGAGATTCAGCTCTTCGGCAATCTGCGTGAGCGGCTTGCCTTGGGCGATCATCACCAACACCTGGTATTCCCGGTCGGTGATGCGTTCGTGAGGCAGCTTTTCGGTATCTTCGGAAATGGCGGCGGCGAGCTGCTGAGCCACACCCGGGCTGACGTATTTCTTGCCCTGGGCGACCTGACGGATCGCAGTGACGAGCTGATCCGGCGCGCTTTGCTTGGTCAGGTAGCCGGAAGCGCCTGCCTTCAACGCACGCAGCGCATACTGCTCCTCGGGGTGCATGCTGAGGATCAGCACCGGCTGCTTGGGAAACTCGCGTTTGAGTTGTTTCAAGGTATCGATGCCATTGCGGTTAGGCATCGAGATGTCGAGCAAGAACACATCCCATTCGTTCTGGCGTGCGATCTGCAGCGCATCGACGCCATCGTCGGCCTCGCCGGCGACGACCAGGTCCTCGGTCTCGGAGAAGATCTGCTTGAAGCCCTGGCGTACGATGGCGTGGTCGTCGGCAATCAGGACACGAATTTTTTCGGCCATTTCCTAAAACAGATCCGGCTGGATGACGGGTTCGGATTCGCTGCTGGCAGGGGCATTGCCGCGCCGCTCTGGCACCTTCAGGATCAGGAGCGTGCCGCCCTGTTCGGCACCGGTGATATGAAAAGAGCCTTCGAGACTCTGCACCCGTTCCCGGATGCCGCGCAGGCCGAAGGATCTCGGCTTGTCGAGATCGCACTCGGCAATGCCACGACCATTGTCGCGAATCTCGAGCACGATATTACCGTTTTCGCGCTTCAGACGCACGACGGCCAATGAGGCGTGCGCATGCTTGGCGATGTTCGTCAGCGCCTCCTGGGCGATGCGGAACAGCGCCAGCGAGGTTTCCGGATCGGCCTCGATGCCTTCGTCGCATTGGGTGCGGCAGGTGATGCCGGTGCTGTGCGCGAAGTCCTCGGCCTGGCATTCGAGCGCTGCGGCGAGCCCGAATTCTTTCAAAATGCCGGGGCGCAGCTGGCGGGCGACGCGGCTGGCAGTGCCCATTGCCTGATCGAGCAGGTTTTCGATCGAGCGTGCCTTGGTGACGAGTTCGGCAGGGAGTTTGCTGGCCAGCAGTGCGGCCTCGATCTTCAGGCGCACGAGGATGCTACCCAATTCGTCGTGAATGTCGCGCGCGATGCGTTCGCGTTCTTCTTCCTTCGCCGCTTCGAGATGAAAGGACAGAGCGGCGAGTTGCGCACGCGATTCACGCAGTGCCGCCTCGGTGTTTTTGGTGCGTGTGACGTCCGTCGCGATACCGGTCCACATCACCGTACCGTCATCACAGCGATGCGGCAGCGAGCGCATGTCGATCCAGCGTCCCTCTTCGAGACGCCCTTCCCAGAACAACGGATGACCGCTCTGTGCCGATTCTTCGATGGCCCTATAAAGACTCTGGCGATCGTTGTCCAGCAGGCAGGAGAAAAACCGCTGTGCGTTGGCGCGCAGTTCATGGGGGGGGATTCCAAGCAAACGCTGACTGCCTTCACTGACGAAAATGAAACGTAACTGACCTTGCGGCTCGCGTTGCAGATGGAACACCAGTCCTGGCAGGTTGCTGGCCAGCGCGCGGAAGCGGGTCTCGCTGTCGTGCAGCATGGCCAGTGCGGCGCGATGGTCGGCACGCTGGCCGGCCTCCCGCACCTCCCGCTCGACCGCGGCGGGAAGTCGTTCGAGACGGTCGGTAAACACCACGTCATGGACGCCGCTGCGCAGCGCTTTCATCGCGGTGCGCTGGTCGGCCGGGTCGGCGATGACGATCAGCGGTGTTTCGAGATTGCGATCGCGCAGGGTCTTTAGCGCCGCTTGGGGGGTGCAGCCGGCGTGGTTCAGGCAATGCAGCACCGCATCGAAAGACTGTGTCCGCAGTGTGGCGCGCAAGGCGGGGAGAGCGGCGACGACGGCGAATTCCGGCATGGGGCCGTCCCAGTCCCAATGGCTGCGTAAGTGCTCGACCAGGGTTGGCGTGTTGCTCAACACGAGGAGGTGCAGGGCGATGTCACGGCGTGACGAGGCATTCGGCATAGGCAGTGGTACAGCACTGGAAGCTTTTCATTTTAAGATAGCCGCGTGCGCCGTTTATAATGATCGCGTGTGTGCCGGCATAGCTCAGTCGGTAGAGCAACCGCCTTGTAAGCGGTAGGTCACCAGTTCGAATCCGGTTGCCGGCACCATTCTTCCACGACAAGGCTCACATCCCGTCGATGAGTGCGCGCGTCCGTTTCATTCTGGTCAGCATCATCTTGCTCTTGCTCATGACGGCGCCCTCCCTGCTGACGGTCAGCATTGCCAGTCACGAGCTGCAAGGCGCGGAACGGGACGCCTTTGCGGCAATGGTCGGGCGCTGGCTGCCGATCGGCGCCATGTTGAGCCTGTTCGCTTTTCTGTTCGCCGTGCAATGGCTGCGCGGCCTGTTCAAGCAGTATGTGCAGGGTCTGTCGGTGCTGGCCGAGCAGCTCGGTCTGATGCGCGAGGCGAACCGTGGCTTCCGCATCACACCGACGGGGCCGTCTGAAATTCAGGCATTGGCGCGGGCGGCGAATGCTCTAGCCGACCAGCGTGATACGTTGCTCGAGGAGGTCGAGGCACGCATCGGGCAGGCCAAGGCGGCCGTCGAAGAGGAGAAAAACCGTCTCGCCGCGCTGGTTGCCGATCTGCCGCTGCCGGTGCTGGTCTGCAATCTGGATGGTCGCATCCTCCTCTACAACAACCATGCGCGTTTGCAGGTGCGCGCGCTGGTGCCCGATGCCCATACGGGCGCCGGCGTGATCGGCTTGGGACGCTCGATCTACGGTGTGTTCGATCGCGCCATGATCGCTCACGCGCTGGAGTCGTTGCAGCATCGCCTCGAGCGTGCCGGCAGTCGGCCGCTGGCGCATTTCGTCACGACCACCCGCGCCGGCCAGCTGATCCGGGTGCAAATGGCTCCGGTACTGACTACCGCGGCAGCGGAAAGTGTGCAGGCAGACGCACTGCGCAGTATTGCCGGTTACGTGCTGGTGATGGAGAACATCACCAAGCAACTCGAAAGCGGCACGCAATGTGATCGCACGGTGCAAATGCTGGCCGACGATACCCGTGCCACGCTGGCTGGCATGCGCGCCAGCTTGCAGGAGTTATGCGAAGTGCGGGAGGTCGCGCAGGCGCGCGCGATTGCCGAGGCCCTCCAGGACGAAATCCAGATTCTCACCGTGCGGCTCAACCGTTCGGCCCAGGAATATGCGAGTACCTTAGTCGGCCGCTGGCCGCTGGAGGAGATGCTCGGCACAGACCTGCTCAGCGCGATCGGCCGGCGTATCGAGAATCGTCTCGGCATCAAAGTCAAGATCGACGACGTGTCAGAGGATCTCTGGGTACGGGTAGACAGTTTTTCGCTCACTCAGGCGATGACCTTCCTGGCTGCGAAACTGGACGAGAGTTTCGGCATCAGGCTGGTGCGGCTGCTTCTTACCCATGCAGGACGCATGGTGCAGCTCGAACTCCACTGGTCGGGCACGGCGGTGTCGACGGAAACCCTGCTGGGCTGGCAGATCGAGCCGATGACGGTAGCCGGGGAAACCACGCCGCTGACATTGCGCGACGTCACCGATCGCCACGGCGGCCAGCTCTCTTGCGGACGCAATGCCGCAATCCAGCAATCTTTCTTCCGCATCGAGATTCCGGTGGCCGTGGTGCAGGAGAGCAAGGAAACCGGCCCACTGATCCGTGTGGAAAGCCGGCCGGAGTTCTACGATTTCGATCTGTTCAAACGCGGCTATGAAGATCATGCCGGCGATGACACGCCGCTGACCGCATTGAGCTATACGGTCTTCGATACCGAAACCACTGGCCTGGAGCCGTCGGCCGGCGACGAGATCATCCAGATCGGGGCGGTGCGCATTGTCAATGGCCGTCTGCTGCGCCACGAAAACTTCGATCAGTTGATCGATCCGCAGCGGCCGTTGCGTCGCGAGAGCATTCCGATCCACGGCATCACCGAAGAAATGGTGCGCGGCCAGCCGACCATCGCCACGGTGTTGCCCGAGTTCCATCGCTTCTGTGAAGGCACGGTACTGGTGGCCCACAACGCCGCGTTCGACATGCGCTTCTTCGAATTGAAGGAAACCGAACTCGGTATCCGTTTCACCCAGCCGGTATTGGATACGCTGCTGCTGTCGGCGGTGATCCATCCGAACCAGGAATCCCACAAGCTTGAAGCGATCGCCGCGCGGCTCGGCATCACGATCATCGGTCGCCATACCGCGCTGGGCGATGCGATCGTCACCGCCGAGGTTTTTTTGCGCATGCTGCCGCTGCTGGCCCAGATGGGTATCCATACCCTCGGCCAGGCACGTGCGGCGGCGCAGAAGACCTACTACGCCCGCGTCAAGTACTGACCTTGCTCACTGTGCCGCCGCGGCACGGATCGCTGCGGCGGCGCGGCGATAGAAATCCAGGGCCTGCTGCCGGTCGCCAGCCGCCCCCGCAGCACGGGCGCGCTCGAGCAGCTGGTCGGCATCGCCGGTCTCGCTTTCCGCATAGCGGATCGATAGCGACTGTTTTTCCGGCGCTGCGCGTTTGGCTTTGATCAGCAGCGCTTTTGGCGTCTTCGCAGACGCTTTACCTTCCCGCTTGGGTGCCGTCTTCCCAGCGCCGACTTTGCGTGGCGCTTGCAGCCCCTTCAGTTCGTTCCACGCCTCGCGGTAAGCGGCCAGCGCTGCGTCGCGTTTGCCTTCCATCTCGGCGAGACGGGCCTTGTGCAAAAGTTCATCCACGCGGTCGGGTGCCGGCAAGGAACGGATCGGCGGCGGTGGCGGCGCCTCTGCGGCCTGACGCGCCAGCGTGGCGAAATTCTCGGCATCGGTGAAGGCCCGTGCGATGTCGTAGTTGCCCTGACGCATCGCCCAGGAGACCGCATCGTCGCCGTAATCATTTTTCAGCGCTGGATTCGCGCCGGCAGCCAGCAGGTGCCGGGCGAGCGCTGCATGGCCTTCGCGGGCGGCCATCATCACCACAGTCGAGCCATTGGTCGAACGCGCATTCACGTCCGCTCCTGCGGCGAGCAAATCTTCGACGATCTCGGCATGGCCGGCGAACGTGGCATAGTGCAGTGCGCTCCATGCCCGTTCCTGGCCGGTATTGACGTTGGCACCGTGGGTGAGCAGCCAACGCACCGCTTCGCGTCGGTTTTTCCAGGCCGCGAGCATCAGCGCGGTTTCGCCGAACCGATTGCGGCGATCGATGTCGGCCCCGCGCGAGAGAAAAAGCTCCATCAGCGGGATATTGCCTTCCCAGGCGCCAATCATCAGTCCCGTGCCGATCAGGCCGCCTTCGAAGTCTGGATCGAGTCCTTCATCGAGCCAGGCCTGTGCCTGCTTCAGGTCGCCCAGCTCGAGCGCCAGCGAAAAGCGCGTCGGGTCGGGCAGCTCGGCCCGGCCAGACGCAGCGGCCAGCGCGAGCGCCAGCAACGGGAGCAACAGCATTTTTTTCATGCCGTGGAGTTTACTTTGCATCGGGTAGCATGCAGCGATGGTGACGAAGCGGTTTCTTTTCGCACTGGTGGCCAGCCTGTCGATCCATGCGGCGATGTTGTGGCCGGCCGGCTGGTGGGCGCTGCGCACCGCGCCCGTGGCGCCGCCGCCCCTCTCTGTGCGACTTCCATCAGGCGACGAGCTGGTTCCGAGCGAAGTCGTACCGTCCGAAACGCCGCCGCGTGCCGTGCCGCCAGCGCCGACTTTGGATGCAAACTCCCGGCGTGACGATGCGAGGCTGCAAGCGCTCGCCGGGCGGGCACTGGCTGCCGCACTGGCCGCGCTCGCGCGCGAGGAGTTCTATCCGCGTGAGGCGATCGCCCAAGGGCTCGAAGGTCGTGTCGTACTGCTGCTCACGCTCGACGATGCGGGCCGCGTCACGCGCATCGAAGTGGCGAGTTCCTCGGGTCATCGGATACTCGACGAGGCGGCGCGCAAGGCGGCGGCACGCATCGGGCGGGTGGTGGGTGGGCGTCGTCAGGTACTGTTGCCGGTGGAGTTCAGTCTCGAATGAAGGAAATCCTCTTACATGCTGCGGCACCGGAAAAACCGCCCGTCGGTGCGCCCTGCAATGGTTGTGGTGTCTGCTGTGCGCTCACGCCTTGTCCTTTGTCGTATGTTCTGCTGCGCCATCGGAAAGGCATCTGCCCCGAGCTACATTGGCAAGGGGCACGTTATGTTTGTGGTCTGGTCGCCGCGCCACGTGGCTGGCTGCGTTTCCTGCCGCGGCGCTTCATAGGGCGTTGGATCGGCGCCGGTTGCGGCTGCGACTGCGACGCCGAGTTGCTATAGTTGCCGGCGATGCTCGCCTACCTGATCCGCCGTCTGCTGTATGCGCTGCCGATCCTGATCGGCGTCAATGTCATCACCTTCGCGCTGTTCTTCGTCGTGAATACGCCGGACGACATGGCGCGCATGCAGCTCGGCGTCAAGCGCGTCACCCCCGAGGCGATCGAGAAATGGAAGGCGGAGCGCGGCTACGATCTGCCGCTGTTCTGGAACGAGAAAGCGGAAGGTCTCGCCAGGCTCACGCACACGATCTTCTTCACGAAATCGGTGCGCATGTTCGTATTCGATTTCGGCCGCGCCGACGATGGCCGCGACATCGCGCGCGAAATCCGGCAGCGCATGGGGCCGAGCCTAGCGGTGGCGGTGCCCGTGTTCGTGCTCGGTCTGTTCGCGGCGATTTCGTTTGCACTCCTGCTGGTCTATTTCCGCGCCACCTATCTCGACTTCACCGGCGTCGTGCTCTGTGTGGCGATGATGTCGGTCTCCAGCCTGTTCTACATCATCGGGGGGCAGTGGCTCGTCTCCAAGGTCTGGCATTTGGTGCCGATCTCCGGCTATGCGGAAGGTCTGGATGCGACGAAATTCATCATCCTGCCGGTGATCATCAGTGTGCTTGCCGGCCTGGGCGCTTCGGCGCGCTGGTATCGCACGATCTTTCTCGAAGAGGCGAACAAGGACTATGTGCGCACTGCACGCGCGAAAGGATTGTCCGAGCGCCTGGTGCTGTTCCGTCACGTGCTCAGGAACGCGCTGATCCCGATCCTCACCGGCGCGGTGGTGTTGATTCCCAGCCTGTTCATGGGCAGCCTGCTGATCGAGGCGTTCTTCGGCATTCCGGGATTGGGCAGTTATACGATCGAGGCGATCAATGCCCAGGATTTCGCGGTGGTGCGTGCGATGGTGTTCATCGGCTCCGTCCTCTACATCATTGGCCTGTTGCTCACCGACATTTCCTACACGATCGCCGATCCGAGGATTCGTCTGCAATGAAGTTCGTGCTGCTGTGGTCGGATGTGCTGTTCTTCCTGCTCGTCGTCGCGGCGATCGCAGGGGGACTGTGGGCGCGCCGTGTCGAACATCTTGCCGCGAGCTGGCGGCGGGTCGGACAAAGCCATGTCGCGATGGCGGCGGCGACGCTGCTGACTGTCTTCGTTGCCATCGCGCTGCTCGATTCGGTGCATTACCGCGAGCGGCTGCTCGGCGAGGGAGAGAATTACGCGGTCGAAGTGCGCTCCTTGCTGGATGCCTTGCTCGTCGATCTGCGCACGCGCACCGAGAAGACCTACTCGGCGCCATTGGCGACAAATTCCTTCTCCAAGGAAAGCATCGATGGTGCGGGGCGGGATTTCCCCCGTCTGAAACACGGCGGGGCGCATCTGGGCGACGATTTGTCCCGTCATGGCGCGGATGTCGCGCTGCGTACCGTGCAGGGACTGGGGCTGGGCGTGATCGTGTGGCTTGCGCTGTGGTTCGCCGGCACGCCCTTGCGGCGTGCCACGCCGTGGCTTGCCTGGGATGCCGTGTTCTTCACGCTGTTCGCGCTCTGTCTCGTCGCCGGGCCGGTGGCACTGCTCGCCCAGGGTTACCACGTGCTGGGCACCGACAAGGTCGGCCAGGACGTGCTCTATCTGACGCTGAAGAGCATCCGCACCGGTCTTTTGCTCGGCACGCTGACGACGCTGATCATGCTGCCGGCGGCGATCTTCCTCGGTATCCTCGCCGGCTACCTGGGTGGCTGGGTCGACGATCTGATCCAGTATCTCTACACGACGCTGAATTCGATCCCCGGCGTGCTACTGATCGCCGCCGCGGTGTTGATGATGCAGGTGGTCATCGATACGCATCCCACGTGGTTTGCGACGGCGGCCGAGCGGGCCGATGCGCGCCTGATCGCCCTGTGCGCCATCCTGGGCATCACGAGCTGGACGGGGTTGTGTCGCCTGCTGCGCGGCGAGACGCTGAAACTGCGCGAGCTCGACTATGTGCAGGCAGCCCGCGCGCTAGGTGTGAGCCACTGGCGCATCCTCACCCGCCACATCCTGCCGAACGTGATGCACATCGTGCTGATTGCGATCGTGATGGATTTCTCCGGTCTGGTGCTCGCCGAGGCGGTACTCTCCTATGTCGGCATCGGTGTCGATCCGAACACGATCAGCTTCGGCACGATGATCAATACCGCCCGCATGGAACTGGCGCGTGAGCCGATGGTCTGGTGGTCGCTCGCCGCAGCCTTCGTCTTCATGTTCGCGCTGGTGCTGGCGGCGAATCTGTTCGCCGACGTGGTGCGCGACGCTTTCGATCCCCGGATGGCGCGATGAGTTTGCTCACGGTACGCGACCTTAGGGTGTCGATCGGCATGACACAGCCCGTCGATGGCGTGTCGTTCGAGATCGGTGCCGGCGAGACCTTCGCGCTGGTGGGCGAATCCGGCTGCGGCAAGTCGCTCACTGCGCTGGCGCTGATGCGCCTGTTGCCGGACGGTGCGCGCATCGCTGCCGGCTCGGTGCGGCTGGGCGGAACCGATCTTTTTGCCCTGCCCGAGGCGCAGATGCGCACGGTGCGCGGCGGCAGGATCGGCATGATCTTTCAGGAGCCGGCCACCAGCCTCAATCCGGTGATGACCGTCGGTGCGCAGATCGGTGAGGCATTGCGGCTGCATGGCGGCGCAGCCGATCGCCAGCGCGTCGTCGAGCTGCTCGCTGCGGTGGGCATTCCCGATGCAGTGCGCCGCGTCGATGAGTATCCGTTCCAAATGTCGGGCGGCATGAAACAGCGCGTGATGATCGCGATGGCCCTGGCTGGCGAACCCGAGCTGTTGATCTGCGACGAGCCGACCACTGCGCTCGACGTGACGATCCAGGCCCAGGTACTGGATCTGCTGGCACGGCTTACGCACGAGCGGGGCATGGCCATGCTGTTGATCACGCACGACCTGGGCGTCGTGGCACGGATGGCCGACCGCATCGCCGTCATGTATGCGGGCGAACTCGTCGAGATCGCCCCGCGCGCGGCTTTCTTTGCCCATCCCGCCCATCCTTACGCACAGCGTCTGTTTGCCGCATTACCTGGTGCGACAGGGCACCGCGCGCGGCTGGCGACGATTCCCGGCAGCGTGCCGGATCCCGCGCAACGTCATCGCGGCTGCCGTTTCGTAGCCCGCTGCGAGCGCACCCTGCCGCAGTGTGCGACGATCCCCCCGCCGTGGCGGGAAGTTTCTGCCGGGCAGGTCGTGCGCTGTCATCTGACCGGCGACAACGCCCAGCCCGCCGAAGGGCTTGTCAGCCTCCTGCTGCCCAGCGACGCGCAGAAAATCGGCGCTGGCGGAGCGGCATCCTTTGTGGATTCCGGATGCGATGCCCCCGCGGGTGAAACGCTACTCGAGGCGCAGGGCGTCACGGTGCATTTCCCGATCCGGCGCGGTGTGCTGCAGCGACCGGTGGGCTGGGTGCGGGCAGTCGATGGCGTCGATCTGCGTCTGGGCCGGGGACGCACCGTGGCGCTGGTTGGCGAATCGGGCTGTGGCAAGACCACCTTCGGCAAGGCGGTACTGGGCCTGCAGCCGCTGACGGCCGGTACGGTGAAGCTGGCAGGCCGGCCTTTGACAGGGGTGGCACCACAGACGATGCAGATGGTCTTTCAGGATCCTTTCGGCTCGCTGAACCCCCGTTTGCGCATCGATGCGATCGTGCGCGAAGGGCGGCCCGATGCCGATGTCGCGGCGCTGCTGCATCAGGTGGGGTTGGCACCCGAGATGGCCGCCCGTTATCCGCACGAATTCTCGGGTGGCCAGCGCCAGCGCATCGCAATCGCGCGCGCCCTGGCGGTATCCCCCAAGCTGCTGATCTGCGACGAACCGACCAGCGCGCTGGATGTCTCGGTGCAGGCGCAGATCCTCAACCTGCTGCTAGATCTGCAACAGCGTCTGGAATTGGCTTATCTGTTCATCACACACAATATCGCCGCCGTTGAATTTCTCGCCCATGATGTGGCCGTGATGTATCTGGGACGCATCGTCGAACAGGGGACGGTGCAAGAGGTTTTCGGTAATCCGCGCCATCCCTATACCCAGGCGCTCCTGGCGGCGGTGCCGACGTTGGACGGCGTGCGTAGGGAGCGGCTACTTGTGCCGGGCGATCCACCGTCACCGGCACACCCGCCAGTCGGTTGCCATTTCCATCCGCGCTGCCCACGCGCGGCGGCCCGCTGTCATGCCGCCTATCCGGATACCGCGGTGATTTCGGCGACGCATTGGGTGCGCTGTTACTTCCCTGACTGATCAGCGGGGGAGGTGTTACGCCTAATGACGTTTGTCGACCTTTTTCTGTGTGCTCGCCCGAGGCGGGACGGCGGGCTTTTTACCCGTTTTGGATTTCTTGGCGCTGACGGGCTGCAGTCGGCTGGGCGCTGCCTTGGCTTTTCTTTTTTTCTTGGCGTGGGTGCGTTCCGCGAGCAGTGGGGGGGGCTCGGGCAGTGCCCGGGCAACGGTTTCGGCCGCAGAGGAGCCTGGTCGCGGTACCAGCAGCGTGAAACCCGGGCGGACCTTGACGCGGCCGGCGATGCCGTTGATCTGTCTGAGGCGCGCCTCGCTGAGTTTGTAGCGGGCGGCGACCTTGGCGAGCGTGTCGCCGCGCTTCATTGTATAGGTCAGCCAGTGTGTCAGCGGCCTGTCCTCGGCCTCGTAGCGTTCCAGGTTGGCAATGAAGGTGCCGATCTTCTCGACCGGCAGCAGTAATTCGTCACCGGCCTGATTCCCATCGATCACCGGCCGGTGGTAAGCCGGGTTCAGCGCGACGAATTCCTCGACGGAAATCCCGGCTAGTTCGGCGGCGAGCGCCACATCGATGCGCGCCGGTTTTTCGACGGTTTGGAAATAGGGGCGGTTCGGAATGGGGGGCAGATAGATACCGAACACCTCGGGTTGGGCGATGATGTTTTTCAGCGCTTGCAGCTTGGGCACATAGTTGCGTGTCTCTGCTGGCATCGTCAGGCTCGCGTAATCGGTCGGCAGCCCCTTGGCCTGATTCTTCGCGATCGCCCGCGCTACGGCGCCTTCGCCCCAATTGTAGGAAGCCAGCGCCAGATGCCAGTCGCCATGCATTTCGTAGATCTTTTGCAGATAGGTCAAGGCTGCATCGGTCGAGGCGATGATGTCGCGGCGTTCGTCGACCCACCAGTTCTGGTCGAGGTTGTAGAGTTTGCCCGTCGACGGGATGAACTGCCAGATGCCCATTGCGCGCGATGGCGAGACGGCGCGCGGGTTGAAAGCGCTCTCGACCATTGGCAGCAGCGCCAGTTCGCTCGGCATGCCGCGTTTTTCGAGCTCTTCGAGGATGTGGTAGAGATAGCGTCGTCCGCGCTCGAAAATGCGGCGCAACATCTCGGGGCGGTTCAGATACCACGACTGGTGCTGGGCGACGAGCGGGTCGTGCAAATCGGGCATACTGAAACCACGGCGGATGCGATGCCAGATGTCCTCGGGGGGAATCGTCAGATCGACCAGCGATGGTGGCACATCCTCCTGCAGCGCCTCGACCGGCAAAGGCGGAGGTGGGGTGCGTGGGGTCGGGAGAGAGGGCGTGCTGGCGGATGGCGCGGAAGGGCGGGGAGTCGCCAAAGACGAGGACGGCGCAACGCCATCCGCGGAACCCGGCGGTATATCCGTCGGTTGCTCGCCTGGCAGCGATGCGCAGCCGCCGAGCAGCAAGATCATCATCAGGCTGAGGCGCAAAGCAAAATTCATCGGGCGACCGTTTCGTGAAAAGGGGGAAGTTTAAACCTTCACGCCATTGCGTCTTGCCGGGGCACATCGCTGCGGAAAACCACAATGGCGTGCGCCCGCGGGAGGAGGGTATCGTCACCCTACCTGTGCGGCAGGACGCAAGTGTGTTTTGTCGCCCGATTACAGCGTCTAACGAGGAGATAACCAATGAAACTGCGCACCATCATGATGGGTCTGCTGACAGCCGCATTTGCCTGTACGGCACTGGCCCAGCAGCCGATCGTCATCAAGTTCAGCCATGTCGTGGCCGCCGACACGCCGAAGGGCAAAGGCGCCGAGTTCTTCAAGCAGAAGGCCGAGGAGCTGACCAAAGGGCGCGTCAAGGTCGAGGTCTATCCGAACAGCACGCTCTACAAGGACAAGGAAGAGCTCGAGGCGCTGCAACTGGGTGCCGTGCAGATGCTGGCACCCTCGCTGGCCAAATTCGGCCCCTTGGGCGTCAAGGAATTCGAACTCTTCGACCTGCCGTTTATCTTCGACAACTACGAAGAATTGCACAAGGTCACGACCGGCCCGGTCGGCAAGTCGCTGCTCAAGAAGCTTGAAAGCAAGGGCATTCTGGGCTTGGCTTACTGGGACAATGGCTTCAAGGTGATGAGCGCGAACAAGCCGCTGCGTGTGCCCGATGATTTCAAAGGCCTGAAGATGCGCATCCAGTCCTCGAACGTGCTCGACGCGCAGATGCGTGCATTGGGTGCCCTGCCACAGAAGATGGCGTTCTCCGAGGTCTATCAAGCGCTGCAAACCGGCGTGGTCGATGGCACCGAGAATCCGCCTTCGAACCTCTATACCCAGAAGATGCACGAAGTGCAGAAATACGTGACCCTGTCGGATCACGGTTATCTCGGCTATGCGGTGATCGTAAACAAGAAGTTCTGGGACAGCCTGCCGGCCGACATTCGTGCCCAGCTCGAAGACGCGATGGAACAGGCCACCCGCTATGCGAACCAGATTGCCAAGATGGAAAACGATCAGGCGCTGGAGGCGGTCAAGAAGTCCGGCAAGAGCGAGATCATCACACTCACACCCGAACAGAAGAAGGCCTGGAAGAAGGCGCTGGTCAAGGTGCATGAGCAGATGGCCAATCGCATCGGCAAGGATCTGATCCAGGCGGTGTACAAGGAAACCGGCTTCGATCCCGGCAAGCTTTGATACGTGCGTAAGGCGGGCGGGGAGCGCAATGCTCCCCGCATCGTTTTTTGAGAGTGCAGTCATGAAGGTTCTCGATCACCTCGAGGAATGGCTCATCACCTTCCTGATGGGCGCAGCGACCCTGATCATTTTCGTCGCCGTGATCCACCGTTACGCTTCGGGCTGGCCGATCCCGGTCGTGCAGGACTGGTTGATCTCGCTGAATCTTTCCTGGGCCCAGGAGCTTTGCATCATCATGTTCGTCTGGTTGGCCAAGTTCGGCGCCGCCTACGGTGTCAGGACGGGCATCCATGTCGGCGTCGATGTGCTGATCAATCGCCTGGAAGACCGGACGCGTAGCAAATTCATCGTGTTCGGTCTGCTGGCCGGTGCGGTATTCACGGGCATCATTGGCACGCTGGGCGCCCATTTCGTCTGGGAAAACGGCGCTCACTACGGCATCTTCAAGCTTCTCGGTCTCGATACCGGCGAGCTCTATGAAGGGCCGACCACCCCCGATCTGGAATGGCCGACCTGGGTCGTCTATTCGGCGATCCCGCTCGGTTCCTTCCTGATGTGCTTCCGTTTCCTACAGGTGATGGTGGTCTTCCTCCGCACCGGCGCACTCCCGCACCATGAGCATGGCCACGTCGAAGGCATCGAAGAAGACCAGCTGCCGGTCGAAGTCAACCCCTACGGCATGGACGACAATCTGCATCCGCGCGATCTGAAACATCACCACATCGTCGCCGAGGAGGAGCGGGGAGAGCGCCGATGAGTGCCGCGATCATCTTTCTGCTGCTGGTCCTCTTGATGCTGACCGGCATGCCGGTGTCGATCTCGCTCGGCCTCACGGTGCTGACCTTCCTGTTTGCCTTTACCCAGGTGCCGCTCGAATCGGTGGCCTTGAAACTCTTCACCGGCATCGAGAAGTTCGAGATCATGGCCATCCCTTTCTTCATCCTCGCCGGCAATTTCCTGACCCACGGTGGCGTGGCGCGCCGCATGATTGCTTTCGCCACCGCGATGGTCGGTCATTTCCGTGGCGGGCTGGGCATGAGTTCAGTGTTTGCCTGTGCGCTGTTCGCAGCCGTCTCGGGTTCCAGCCCGGCGACCGTGGTGGCAATCGGCTCGATCATGCTGCCGGCGATGATGCGTGCCGGCTATCCGAAGCCTTTTGGCATCGGTGTGATCTCGTCCTCGGGCGGCATGGGCATTTTGATCCCGCCGTCGATCGTGATGGTGATGTATGCGGTCAGCACCAACAGCTCGATCGGCGCGCTGTTCATCGCTGGTGTGATTCCTGGTCTTTTGTTGGCCCTGATGCTGGGCTTGACCACCTGGTGGCAGGCGCACAAAGGCAACTACCCACGCGAGCGGCACCATTCCTGGCAGGAACGCTGGCAGGCATTTCGTCAGTCGATCTGGGGTCTGCTCTTGATCCTCGTCGTCATCGGCGGCATCTACAGCGGCTTGTTTACGCCGACCGAAGCGGCGGCGATGAGCGCCGTGTATGCGTTCTTCATTGCGGTGTTCGTCTATAAGGACCTGAGGCTCGCCGATGTGCCGAAGGTGCTGCTCAACTCGGCGAACATGAGTGCGATGCTGCTCTACATCATCACCAATGCGGTGTTGTTCTCGTTCATTCTCACCAATGAACAGATTCCGCAGAGTATTGCCCAGTGGATCCTCGAATCCGGCATGGGCAAGATTGGCTTTCTCGTCGCGGTCAATGTCCTGTTGTTGGTGATGGGTAGCTTCATGGAACCCTCCTCGATCATCCTGATCACCGCACCAATTCTGTTCCCGATCGCGATGAAGCTCGGTATCGACCCGATCCATTTCGGGGTGATGATCACGGTGAACATGGAGATCGGCATGATCACCCCGCCGGTAGGTCTGAATCTTTACGTGGCCAGCGGCATCGGCAAGATGGGACTGACCGATTGCGCCAAGGCCGTCGCGCCCTGGCTGCTGACGATGCTGCTGTTCCTGATCATCATCACCTATGTGCCAGTAATCACCACCTGGCTGCCGAAGACGCTCGGCATGATGTAAGTTTCGTTGGATCTCATCGCAAGCCCGGCTGCGGCCGGGCTTTTTTCTATCGGGCAGCCGCTGTCGCGGAGCCTTTCTGCGATAAAATTATTATTTATTCTTTTATCAACCCATCGTTGCAGAAAAGAAAGGCTTGCAAAAAATGGCAATCGAACGCACCCTGTCGATCATCAAACCCGATGCCGTGGCGAAAAACGTGATCGGCAAGATTTACTCCCGTTTTGAGACCAACGGCCTGAAGATCGTCGCCGCCCGGATGGCTTGGCTGTCCGAACGCGAAGCGGCCGGTTTCTACGCCGTCCATAAAGAGCGGCCCTTCTTCAAGGACTTAGTCAAGTTCATGACCTCCGGGCCGGTGATGATCCAGGTGCTCGAAGGCGAGAACGCCATCGCGAAGAACCGCGAGCTGATGGGTGCCACGGATCCGAAGAAGGCCGCGCCGGGCACGATCCGCGCCGACTTCGCCGAGAGCATCGATGCCAATGCGGTGCATGGTTCGGACGGGCCGGAGACCGCCAAGACCGAGATCGCCTATTTCTTCCCGGAGCTGGAGGTGTTTTCTGGCCGGTGAGAGCCACCGGTGACGCGTGATGGTCAATCTGCTCGATTTCGATGCTGCCGCGCTGACGGCCTGGTTCGTCCAGCTGGGCGAAAAGCCATTCCGGGCCCGTCAGGTGCTGCGCTGGATCCATCACTTCGGCAGTGATGATTTCGAGCAGATGAGCGATGTCGCCAAGAGCTTGCGCACCCGGCTCGCGGCGGAGGCGGAAATCCGCGGCCCGAAGCCTTTGCGCGACAGCATCGCCGCCGATGGCACACGCAAATGGCTCCTCGATGTCGGTGACGGTAATGCCGTCGAAACGGTGTTCATTCCCGAAGCCCAGCGCGGCACGCTGTGTGTTTCCACCCAGGTCGGCTGTGCGCTAGAATGCGCCTTTTGCTCGACCGGCCGGCAGGGCTTCAACCGTAACCTGAGCACTGCCGAAATCATCGGCCAGCTCTGGCATGCCAACCGCACGCTCGGTGCCGTCAGGCAGCCTGGTCTCGGTGACAGCGGAGAGCGGGTGATCAGTAACGTCGTGCTGATGGGCATGGGTGAGCCGCTCGCCAATTACGACAACGTCGTCGCGGCACTCAGATTGATGCTCGATGACAACACCTACGGCCTGTCGCGTCGGCGGGTCACAGTGTCCACCGCCGGCATGGTGCCGGCGATCGACCGTTTGCGCGAGGATTGTCCGGTGGCGCTGGCGGTCTCCCTGCATGCGCCGACAGATGCCCTGCGCGATCGACTGGTGCCGCTCAATCGCAAATACCCTTTGCGCGAACTGCTGGCCGCCTGTCGGCGCTATCTGGAAAATGCGCCGCGCGATTTCATCACCTTCGAGTACGTGCTGCTCGCCGGCGTCAATGATCGTGTCGAGGATGCGCGCGCGCTTCTGAAGCTGGTGCACGGCATCCCGTGCAAGTTCAATCTGATTCCCTTCAATTCTTTCCCGGGTTCCGACTTTCGCAAGCCTGCTGGGGAGAGCGTGCGCCGTTTCCAGGAAATTCTGATGAATGCCGACATCGTCACGACGGTGCGCAAGACCCGCGGCGACGAGATCGATGCTGCCTGTGGCCAGTTGGCCGGACAGGTCAGGGATCGTACCCGTCGTGGCACGGTGAGGCTGACTGCCGAGGCAATCGTTCGATGATGTTCGTCCGTTCCTCCTCTGTGACGTTTGTTTTGGCTGTGCTGTTGGCGGCATGTGCCGCTACCACGCCCACTCCCCCCAAGCCCGAACCTCTGCCTGATCTCGAACAAGCCACAGCGATCGGCCCGCCCGTCGTCGCGGATGCACGTGAGCGGGCGAGGGCGCATACCGAACTCGGATTGGCGTATCTGAGTGACAGGCAATATGAAATCGCCCTCAACGAGGCCAGGATCGCCCTCGACAGCCTGGACAGTTATGCCCCTGCCTACAATCTGAAAGGGCTCGTGCACATGGCGCTCGGTCAGAATGCCGAGGCCGAAACGGCTTTCCGCCAGGCGCTGGCCCTGGCACCCGAGAATGCGGAGTTCAGTAACAACTTCGGCTGGTTCCTTTGCCAGACCGGCAGGGTCAAGGAGTCCTACGCCTATTTCGAAAAGGCGTTGCGCAATCCGCTCTACAAAACGCCCGCCGCCGCCTCGCTCAACATGGGCGTATGCAAGCTGCTGGACAAGGATGACGTCGCCGCCGAGTCCTACCTCTTCCGCGCCTTGAAACTGGATTCGAATGCTTTACGCGCCTATTATCTGCTCGCCGAGATCGATTACCGGCGCGGGCGCTTCGATGAGGCTCGCGAGTGGCTGCGCAAGCTGCATGAAAAGATCGAACCGACCGCGGAGACCGCTTGGATGGCCTTGCGCATCGCCCACAAGCTTGGCGACCGCGAGGGCGAGGCGGCCAATATGGCCATCCTGCGCAAGAAGTTCCGCGATTCGGCCGAGTATCAGCTGATGTTGCGGGGAGCGTTCGATTGAACGAAATGGCGCAGGAGGCCGAAACCAACGTCGCCAGTCGGGTTGATGCGACGCAGTCATCGCAGCCCGAGCCGATGACGGTCGGCGCACGCCTCAAGGCAGCGCGCGAGGCGGCGCAGCTGACGCAGGATGACATCGCCCAGGCGCTGAAATTCAGCC
Source organism: uncultured Methyloversatilis sp. (assembly GCA_964478415.1). GTDB lineage: Bacteria > Pseudomonadota > Gammaproteobacteria > Burkholderiales > Rhodocyclaceae > Sulfuricystis. The sequence continues at coordinate 1,783 of CAYZII010000030.1, read as the reverse complement.
CACGCCAGATCGCCGCGCTCGAAGCCGATGATTATGACGCCTTGCCCGGCGCGACGATCGTGCGCGGTTTCGTGCGCAATTATGCCAAGCTCCTGAAGCTCGATGCGGCGCCTTTATTGCAGCAACTCGAAGCCACACTGCCGAGAGGCCCCAGCGAGGTCCGGCCGCCGGACAACATGGGGGTCGCCAGTGAGCCGCAAGGGTTGAGGCTCGCTTCGTCATTGCTGCGCGTGGCATTGGTGCTGTTCTTGGCTGCGCTGTTGCTGGCGCTATGGCATTTCTTCGGGCCGGCGCCTCAGCCAGTGCAGACGACGACTGCCTCGACCGCGAGTTCGCTGCAATCGCCGGTTAAACAGCCTTCTCCTCTAGCGGCCGGGAACCCGGCACCTTTTCCAGCCGCCGTCCCTGAGGAAGCGTCTGCAACGTCTTCACCGCCAGCCCCCAGTGCCGAACCGGCCACTCCGTCCTTGCGTTTGTCGTTTGCCGACCGCTCCTGGGTCGAGATCACCGATGCCAGCAAACGGATTCTGCATAGTGGTGAGAATCCGCCGGGCAGTGAGCTGCAACTGACGGGACAGCCTCCGTTCGATCTCGTGATCGGCAATGCCGGCAAGGTGACATTGACCTATAACGGGCAGCCCATCGATCTCGCCCCCCATACGCGTGCCGAGGTGGCACGTCTGAAACTCGAATGACGATGAGCGCTCAGATTCCACTGCGCCGGCCGACACGTTGCGTGATGGTCGGCAAAGTCGGCGTTGGTGGCACGGCACCGATCGCCATCCAGTCGATGACCAACACCGATACGGCGGACGTTTTCGCCACCGCGCAGCAAATCGCCGAACTCGCGCGCGCCGGCTCGGAGATCGTCCGCGTCACCGTGAATACCCGCGAGGCGGCGGCGGCCGTGCCGAAGATCAAGGAGCGGCTCGCCCAGCTCGGCCTGGATGTGCCATTGGTCGGCGATTTCCACTTCAATGGCCACAAGCTGCTCGCCGAAGTGCCCGAGTGCGCCGCGGCACTCGACAAGCTGCGCATCAATCCCGGCAACGTCGGCAAGGGTGCGAAACGGGACGAGCAGTTCGCGCAAATGATCGAGTTCGCCTGCAAATACCGCAAGCCGGTGCGCATCGGCGTCAATTGGGGCAGTCTCGATCAGGATTTGCTCGCGCGCCTGATGGACGAAAACGCAAGGCGTGCCGAGCCGAAGGACGCCACCGAGCTGATGCGCGAAGCGATGGTGACTTCCGCACTCGAATCGGCCGGCCGGGCCGAAACGCTAGGGCTACCCGGCGATGCGATCGTGCTCTCCTGTAAGGTCTCCGGCGTGCAGGATCTGATCGCGATCTACCGGGAGCTTGCCGCGCGTTGCGACTATCCGTTGCATCTCGGACTGACCGAGGCCGGCATGGGCAGCAAGGGCATCGTCGCCTCGACGGCGGCGCTGGCTGTGTTGCTGCAGGAAGGCATCGGCGACACGATTCGTGTGTCGCTGACGCCCGAACCGGGCGAGAGCCGCACCAAGGAGGTCGTCGTCGCGCAGGAAATCCTCCAGACCATGGGGCTGCGGGCTTTCGTGCCGATGGTGGTGGCTTGCCCCGGCTGCGGTCGCACAAGCAGCACCTTCTTCCAGGAGTTGGCGCAGGACATCCAGACCTATGTGCGCGCGAAGATGCCCGAATGGAAGCTGCGCTATCGCGGCGTCGAGGACATGACGGTCGCCGTGATGGGCTGCGTCGTCAACGGCCCCGGCGAGAGCAAGCACGCCAACCTCGGCATCTCG
>CAYZII010000029.1:0-25232 GCA_964478415.1 uncultured Methyloversatilis sp. | reverse complement strand
AGGCCGACGCGCCGTTTCGCGGCGGCTTCGGCTTGCTGTTGCGGCAGCGGCCAGTGGGTAACGTCGAGGACGTTGTCGAGCATGCGGATCGCGACGTCGATGATCTTGCCAAAACCGGCGTAATCGAAGTCGGCGGTTTCCGAAAAGGGCTGACGCACGAACAGCGTCAGATTGATCGAACCGAGGCAGCAGCAGCCGTACGGCGGCAGTGGCTGTTCGGCGCAAGGGTTGGTGGCCTCGATCGTCTCGCAGTAGTTGAGGTTGTTGTCCTTGTTCATCCGGTCGATGAACAGGATGCCCGGTTCGGCATGGTCGTAGGTCGAGCGCATGATCTGATCCCACAGCTCGCGCGCGCGCACCTTGCGATAGACCCACAGACCGTCGTCGCGCTGAAAGGCTCCCGCCAGTTTCAGTTCGTTGCTGGGTTCGGCGCGGTGCACGAGTTCGACTTCCCGGTCGGCTTCGACGGCCTGCATGAACGCGTCGGTGACGCCGACGGAGATGTTGAAATTGGTCAGATCACCCTGATCCTTCGCATGGATAAAAGCCTCGATGTCCGGGTGGTCGCAGCGCAGCACGCCCATCTGCGCGCCGCGCCGCGCGCCGGCAGATTCGACCGTTTCGCAGGAGCGGTCGAAGACACGCATGTAGGAGACGGGGCCCGAGGCACGCGAATGGGTGCCTCGGACATAGGCGCCGACTGGCCGGATGCTGGAAAAGTCATAGCCGACGCCGCCGCCACGGCGCATCGTTTCGGCCGCCTGCGCCAGAGCGGTATAGATGCCGGGGCGGCCATCGACGGTTTCCGAGATCGAATCGCCGACCGGTTGGACGAAACAGTTGATCAGCGTCGCGCACAGGTCGGTGCCGGCGGCCGAATTGATGCGGCCGGCGGGAATGAAGCCGTTTTCCTGGGCTTCCAAGAAACGTTCCTGCCAAAAGGCGCGCTTGTCCTCGGCCTCGTTGGCGGCCAATGCCCTGGCGACACGCAGGCGGACCTCATGGACGTTACGCTCGTTGCCCTTGGCGTATTTCTCGAGCAACACCTCAGCGGAGATTTCTTGGGGCAGAAGCAGACCGAGCTGCCCGGTGTGTTCCTGCGCCGCGCCGATGCTGTCTGGATGGATGGTCTGTTCGGTCGTCATGGTCGGGTAAGAATGGCGATGGGTTGATGGGAAGTCGGACGAGGCCGAAGCTTAACGAGAACCCGGAAAACGTCAAAGCAAAAAATTTTGCATACCGGAAAATCAATACCTTATGTTTTTCTCTAGTAGTCGAAAATTTTTTTACTACTAGATGTAGTGTGTCAAGCGCGAAAAAAGGGCTTCAAAAATCAGTCTGTTGCATAGACTTGAGGGGTGGCTGCAACGCGAGACGATTGTTGCATTGCGTCATCCGTGTCGCAAAAGGGGGCTTGACGAAATGGGCGCAAGCTTTTCCTCTCAATAGGGAGCTGTCTGGAAAGAACCATGCCATATCACTTTGGTCGATTGTCGTACGCTTCCAGTCGCGGGACGGCGGGTCCTTGCGCTTGCTGCGCCGTGGGCGGCATGATTCAGGCAAGGATCAAGCGCCGGGTGTGCCCGCACTGTGCCGTGCCGCCAGCGCCGAATTTCAGATGATCTGGCAGACCTCGCTAAATGCCGGCCGCGGGCTGCGTGGGAACAATCCTGCCGGATCGCCATAGCCAAGGTTGCAGAGGAAATTGCTCCTGATCGTCGTGCCGGCGAAGAATTCGGCATCCACCGCCGCGGCATCGAAGCCGGACATCGGGCCGCAGTCGAGGCCGAGTGCACGCGCGGCGAGCATGAAATAAGCCCCTTGCAGGCTGCTGTTACGGAACGCGGTAGCCTCGATCAGCGCATCATTGCCGACGAACCACGAACGTGCATCGGTGTGCGGGAACAGACGCGGCAATTGCTCGTAAAACGTCATATCCATGCCCAGGATCGCGGTCACTGGTGCGGCCTCGGTCTTGGCGCGATTGCCCTCCATCAGCAACGGGATCAGGCGCGCCTTGGCTTCGGGGGACTTGACATACACCACGCGCAGCGGCCAGCAGTTGGCGCTGGTCGGGCCCCACTTCATTAGCTCGTGGAGTTCGACGAGCAGACTGTCGGGCACAGGCTTGTCAAGCCAGGCATTGTACGTACGCGCGTTGCGGAACAGTTGGTCGAGGGCGGCATCGTCGAGTCTCATCGCTTATCCTTTCGTTTTGTTGGTCGGGAGGAACGAGTATATGGAACGTATCACCATTTCGTTGGACGTGGCGCTCGCCCGCGAGTTCGATGCATTGATCGAACGGCGCGGCTATCGCAGTCGCTCCGAAGCGATCCGCGACCTGTTGCGCGAGCAACTCGAAGCCGCACGCAACAGCACGGAGACGGGACATTGTGTTGCCAATCTCTCCTATGTCTATGATCATCATCAGCGTGACCTGGCCGAGCGGCTGACCAGCCTGCAGCATGCCCACCACGACTTGATGGTGGCGACGATGCATGTGCATCTCGATCACGACAACTGTCTGGAAAGCGTGATCCTGCGCGGACCGACCGCCCATGTGCGCGCTTTCGCCGAGGCGCTGATGGCGGAGCGGGGTGTGCGTCATGGGCAGCTCAATACCATTTCCGTCGACATCGAGGAGAGCGCCCATCCGCATGGCTACCGGCCCAGCGGACGGGTGATACATCAGCATTTGCGCCCAAAGAGCTGAAGGGTTTGCGATCGCTGCGGCTGTCTGGCGCCAGTAAAATTTGCAATGTGCCCTCGTAGCATTGCAGTAATCGATCATGAACAAGGCTTTCGTCAAGGAATCCGACACTGCCGACGACGAGGACGACCTGCCCGGTCAGCCCGCCTTGCCTGTCGGCACGAAGAACTATGTCACGCCCGCCGGTTATCGTGCGCTGCGTGAGGAGTTCGAGCGGCTGGTCAAGGTCGAGCGCCCGCATCTCGTCGAAGTCGTCGCGTGGGCGGCTTCGAATGGCGACCGCTCGGAGAATGGCGACTACATCTACGGCAAGAAAAAGCTGCGCGAGATGGATCGGCGTATCCGCTACCTGCAAAAACGCCTCGACGAGGCGGTGGTGGTGGACCCCGCACAGCAGACCAATCTCGAACAGGTATTCTTCGGCGCCACGGTGACGGTCAGCTATCTCGATGCCGATGAGGCGACGCCGATGACCTACCAAATCGTCGGCGTCGACGAAGCCGATCCCGGCAACGGCAAGATCAGCTGGATCTCGCCACTGGCGCGCGCGCTGATGAAAACGCGTGAGGGGGATATCGTCAAGTTCCAGAGTCCGGTTGGCGCGCGCGAGATCGAGATTCTCGAGATCCGTTACGACGCTTGAAAAATACCCGCGCGGCCCTCATTTCACTTGGGTCTTTTCCGGAGGAAACTGTCCAATGAGTATTGCCACTGCAGACAAGGAAACCCTCGGTTTCCAGGCCGAGGTGAAGCAATTGCTTCACCTGATGATCCACAGCTTGTACAGCAATCGCGAAATTTTCCTGCGGGAGTTGATTTCCAATGCATCCGATGCCTGCGACAAACTGCGTTTCGAAGCGCTGCACAACGCCGCGCTGCTCGAGGGTGACAGCGACTTCAAGATTCGCATCGACTACGACCAGGAGGCACGCACCATCACGGTCTCCGACAATGGCATCGGCATGAACCGCGACGAGGTGATCAGCAACCTCGGCACCATCGCGAAATCGGGCACACGCGAGTTCTTCGCCAGCCTCACCGGCGACCAGCAAAAGGACGCCCATCTGATCGGCCAGTTCGGCGTCGGCTTCTATTCCTCGTTCATCGTCGCCGACAAGGTGACGGTGAAGACGCGCCGCGCCGGCGAGAAACCCGACCAGGGCGTCGAATGGGTCTCCGATGGCGCAGGGGAATTCACCGTCGCGATGATCGAAAAACCCACGCGTGGCACCGAGATCACGTTGCACCTGCGCGAAGGCCAGGATGAGCTGCTGTCTGCCTGGAAATTGAAAGCGATCGTTCGCAAGTACTCCGATCACATCGTCCAGCCGATCCAGATGCGCAAGGAAGAATGGCAGGACGGCAAGGAAATCAAGACAGAGGAATGGGAGACCGTCAATCAGGCCTCGGCACTCTGGGCGAAGCCGAAGCAGGAAATCAGCGAGGACGACTACAAGGCTTTCTACAAGCATGTCGCTCACGATTACGACGATCCGCTCGCCTGGCTGCATGCGAAGGTCGAGGGCAAGCAGGAATACACCCAACTGCTCTACATCCCTGCCCATGCGCCGTTCGATCTGTGGGACCGGCACGCCCGTCATGGCATCAAACTCTATGTGCGGCGCGTGTTCATCATGGACGACGCGGAACAGCTGATGCCGCTTTACTTGCGTTTCGTGCGTGGCGTGGTCGATTCCGCCGACCTGCCGCTGAACGTCTCGCGCGAGATCCTGCAAGAGAGCAAGGACATCGAGGCAATCCGTAAGGGCTGCACTGCGAAAGTGCTCGGGCTACTCGCGGACCTCGCCGAGAACGACAAGGAAAAATACGCGCGGTTTTGGCGTGAATTCGGTCGCGTGCTGAAGGAGGGCGTCGGCGAGGATTTCGCCAACAAGGAGAAGATCGCCAGGCTGCTGCGCTTTGCTTCGACGCACGCCGATACTCCCGATGAGACAGTGTCGCTCGCCGACTATGTCGCGCGGATGAAAGAGGGACAGGAAAAGATCTACTACGTCACCGCCGAGAGCTTCAATGCGGCGAAGAACAGCCCGCATCTGGAAATCTTCCGCAAGAAAGGCATCGAGGTGTTGCTGCTTTCCGACCGCGTCGACGAGTGGGTGGTGGCGCACCTGACCGAATTCGAAGGCAAGCCGCTCGTTTCGGTGGCGAAAGGGGGGCTGGATCTCGGCAAGCTCGAGGATGAGGCGGAAAAGCAGGAAAAAGAAAAGGATGTCTCGGAATTCAAGGCGCTGTGCGAGAAGATCGCCCAATCACTGGGCGAGCGCGTCAAGGAAGTGCGCATCACCCATCGGCTGACCGACAGTCCAGCCTGCCTGGTGGCCGACGAGCACGACATCTCAGGCAATCTGGCGCGCATTCTGAAAGCCGCGGGCCAGAAGGCGCCCGTTTCGAAACCGATCCTCGAGATCAACCCGAAGCATCCGGTGGTGCTGCGTCTGAAGAGCGAGGAGGCGAAATTCGACGACTGGGCGGCGGTGCTGTTCGATCAGGCTTTGCTCGCCGAGGGCGGCAGCCTCGACGATCCGGCGACCTTCGTCAAGCGCATCAACGAGCTGATGCTGTCGCTGAGCCTCGCCGGCAAGTGACGCTGCTCCACGGGCTGCCGCCGATCATCGATGCCCGGGCCGAGGTGCTCATCCTCGGCTCCTTTCCTTCCGCGGCCTCGCTCGCCGCACGGCAGTATTACGCCCATCCGCGCAACCAGTTCTGGAAAATCCTCGGCGCGATCATCGGCCAGCCTCTATTCGAAATGGATTACGCCGCGAAACAGGCGGCCGTGCAGGCGGCCGGCATCGCGATCTGGGACGTCTATGCCAGTTGCGAACGGATCGGCAGCCTCGATGCGGCGATCCGCAATGGCGTGCCAAACGATTTTGCGGCATTGAAAAACTCGGTTCTGGCGGGACGGCACGATTTGCCGCGTGTCTTTTTCAATGGCCGTACTGCGGGGCGCTTCGCGCCGCATCTGGCTGCGCTGGGCTTCTCGACACAGATCCTGCCCTCGACTAGCCCGGCCCATGCGGGTTTGAGCTATGCCGACAAGCTCGTCGCCTGGAGACGGGCTTTGGCGCTATAGTTGCGGGCGATGAATGCAAACGCCAATGCCATGTCCGACGAGCATCGCCTGACTTTGCAGGAAGTGCTCGATGCACTGATCGATTCGGGGAGAGTGCCACGCGAGGAGGCGGAGAAGTTCCGCCAGGAACGCCGCTACTACCGCGGCAGCGCTCATCCGCTCGCGGTGATCGCCGAACAGCGCTGGAAGTCTCCGCTGCCGCCGTATCGCACGCTCGATCTCGAAACGCTGACAGCATGGCTCGCCGATTGGGTAGGGCTACCCTATTACCACATCGATCCGCTGAAAGTGAATCTCGCCGCGGTCACCGAGGTGATGAGCTCCGCCTATGCGAGCCGCTTTCGCATCCTGCCGGTCGAGGTGCGCGCCAGCGAGGTGGTCATCGCCACCGCCGAACCTTTCATCCGTAGCTGGGAGGAAGAACTCCAACCGATCCTGAAGAAGGACATTCGCCGCGTGATCGCCAACCCGGAAGACATCGCGCGCTATCAGAGCGAGTTCTACAACCTGGCGAAATCCGTCAAAGGCGCGCTGGCGCGCGGTGATGTCGCCCGTAGCGGGATTTCCAATTTCGAACAGCTCGTCGAGCTCGGCAAAGGCAAGACCACGCTCGATGCCAACGACCAGCACATCGTGCTGATCGTCGACTGGCTCTGGCAATATGCTTTCGAGCAGCGCGCATCTGACATCCATATCGAACCGCGGCGCGATATGGGTATCGTGCGTTTCCGCATCGATGGCGTACTGCATCAGGTTTATCAGATTCCGATGGCGGTATTGAACGCGATGACCAGCCGCATCAAGATCCTTGGTCGCATGGATGTGGTCGAGAAGCGCCGACCGCAGGATGGTCGCATCAAGACGCGTTCACCCGATGGCGAAGAGGTCGAGCTCAGACTGGCGACCCTGCCGACCGCATTCGGCGAGAAGCTGGTGATGCGCATCTTCGATCCCGAAGTGTTGGTGCGCGATCTGGCCGACTTGGGCTTTTCCGCCGAGGATGCAACGCGCTGGCGCGAGATGACTGCCAAGCCGAATGGCATCATCCTGGTCACCGGTCCGACTGGCTCCGGCAAAACTACGACCCTCTACTCGACCCTCAAGCAGCTCGCGACCCCCGAAGTCAATGTGTGCACTCTCGAAGACCCGATCGAAATGATCGAGCCGGCCTTCAATCAGGTGCAGGTGCAGCCCGAGATCGGTGTCGATTTCGCTGCCGGCATCCGCGCGCTGATGCGTCAGGACCCGGACATCATCATGGTCGGCGAGATTCGTGATTTCGAGACTGCGGAGATGGCGGTGCAGGCGGCACTCACCGGTCATCTGGTGCTGTCGACGCTGCATACCAACGATGCCCCGACGGCAATCACGCGGCTGCTCGATCTCGGCGTGCCGCCCTATTTGCTGCAATCGACGGTGATCGGCGTGATGGCCCAGCGGCTGGTACGCACACTGTGCCCGCACTGCAAACGCGCTGCGCCACTCGACAAAGATGACGAAATCCTCTGGCAAGGGCTGGTATCGCCCTGGAAGTCGAAGCGGCCGACGCAGCTTCACCATCCGGTCGGTTGCCTCGAATGTCGCATGACCGGTTATCTCGGCCGCATTGGGCTGTATGAGATCATGCCGATGACTCAGGAGATCAAGGCGTTGATCGGGGCACATACCGATCTGGCCGCCTTGCGCGAGCGGGCGATCAAGGCCGGCATGCAGCCTTTGCGCATCGCCGGTGCGCGCAAGGTAGCAGCCGGCTTGACCACGATCGCCGAGGTGCTGAAAGTAGCGCCGCCGTTACAGGATCAGTTGCCGGCGCATTGAGATCGCGGCCCCGCCGCGTCGGGATACTGCGTTACCCCTTGCGCCGGATACAGTCCAGGTAGGCGGCACCGTCTGGCGGCCGGTGTTCGCGCGTCGCGTGCCACAGCGTTTCGCCGAGGCAGTCGAGAATGTCATGCAATGCGGCATGGTCATCGCCGTGGCGTGCGCGGCGGGCTTCGAACAATGCCCGGATACCCTGCGGCTGGTCGATCGACAATTGCTCGGCGACTGCCAGATGCAGTGCCAGATGCAGAAAAGGGTTCATGACGCCGTCCTCGGGCGTCCATGCGCGTGTTTTCGCATCCGGGGCTTCGAGGAGTGCGTGATATTCCGGATGCATGGCGACGATGTCGGCGGCGATCGTTTCCAGTGCCGAGGCCGGCAAGCCTGCACAGCGTTTGCGCCAGGCGTCGATGAGGAACTGGCGCGCCTGGTCACGCGTCGGCTTGAACAGCATGCTTATCCTTCCAGGCGCACAGATCGCGGATCACGCAGCGCCAACATTCCGGCCGGCGCGCTTTGCAGACATAGCGGCCGTGCAGAATCAGCCAATGATGGGCATGTCGTCGGAACTCGGCGGGTACCACCTTGGCGAGTTTTTCTTCCACGCTGCGCACGTCCTTGCCAGCTGCCAGGCCGGTGCGATTGGCGACGCGGAAGATGTGCGTATCGACGGCGATGGTCGGCTCGCCGAACACGACATTGAGCACGACGTTGGCCGTCTTGCGGCCGACACCGGGCAAGGCTTCGAGCGCGGCACGATCATGAGGAACCTCGCCGCCATGCTGTTCGATGATCCGCCGTGCGGTGGCGATGAGATTTTTTGCTTTGGTGCGGTACAGGCCGATGGTCTTGATGTAGGTGGCAAGCTTTTCCTCACCGAGGGCCAGGAGCGCCTGCGGCGTCGGCGCGACGCGAAACAGTTCCCGAGTGGCGAGATTCACGCTCTTGTCAGTGGCCTGGGCGGAGAGGATCACCGCCACGAGCAGTTGAAACGGCGTCGCGAATTCGAGCTCTGTTTTCGGAGCAGGATCGAGCGCCGCGAGGCGACGAAACAGCTCCCTACGTTGGGCCAACTTCATGCGCTACGGGTTGTTGCGTGAGCAATCGAGTTTTGGCACGTTCATTGGCGCGATGGTCGAGCCAATTGCGCGCCGCGATCATCAGGCCGAGGACGAGGAAGGCTCCTGGCGGTAAGATGGCGATCAGGAAGCCGGGATAGTCCTCAGGCATGATCTGCACCGCTCGGGCGCCAGGGATGATCATCTCGATACCGGCGAAGAGCGTTCCCTGGCCGACGAGCTCACGAATCGCCCCCAGCAAGCCGATCACCCAGACGAAGCCTACTCCCATCAAGATGCCATCGAGCGCGGCGAGGCCGGCGGCATGCTTGGCGGCAAAGGCTTCGACGCGCGCCAGCACGATGCAGTTGGTGACGATCAGCGGAATAAAGATGCCGAGCACCAGATACAGGTCGTGCAGAAAGGCATTGAACAGCAGATCGACGACCGTCACGAGCGAGGCGATGACGAGGATGAAGACCGGGATGCGGATCTCGTAGGGAATGAAGCCGCGCAGTACAGACACGGCGAAATTGGACAGGCCCATCACGAGAATGGTCGCCAGACCGAGGCTGACGGCATTCACCATCGTGGTGCTGACGGCGAGCAGCGGGCACAGGCCGAGCAACTGGGCAAGGATGGCATTCTGTTTCCACAGTCCGTTATGGGCAATCTCGCGATAGATGCTCATTGGCCGTTCTCCTGATAGGTCGCGCCGGCAGGCAAAGAATAGAGCCGCTCGGCGTGCGCCAACGCCCAGGCGAGCGCACGCGCGGTGGCATGAGTGACGGCGCGTGCCGAGATCGTCGCACCGGCGCGCTGGTCGAATACCCCGCCATCCTTCTTGACACGCCATTGGGTGGCAGGCGGATCATCGAGACTGCGGCCGTCGAATTGCTTGATCCACGGGGATGCCTTGTTTTTGTCCTTTTTCGGGTCGATGTAGTCTCCCAGGCCTGGGGTTTCCTTGTGCTGGGTGACGCGTACCGCGGCCAGACGCCCATCGGTGCGCACGGCCAGAATCAGACTAATACGCCCGGAATAACCATCAGGTGCCACCGCCTCGAAGACCAGCGCCACCGGGGCGCCGTTCCTGCGTGCCCGATAGAGGCGGGTGTTTTCCGTCGTGCCGAGTTCTGGGATGGGGGGGAGTTCCAGGGTATCGGCGAGCAGGTCGTTGTCGAAGCTCGCGGGATCGAGGACTTCGGCGATCAGGCGGAGTTTCGCCTCCGCCGCAGTGGCCTGCAGGACTGGCTGCGTGAGCTGATACACTCCGCTCATCAGCCCCGTGAACACGAGGGTGAAAGCGAGCAGGATCGCTGCGGTGCGCAGCGCGATGCGCGGTGCGCTGTCGGGCGACGGCTCGGGTGGGGTGGCGGAGGCACTCATCTGTCAAATTTCTTGCGGTGACCGAAGACGCTGGGCTGGGTGTGCATGTCGATCAGCGGTACGAAGAGATTCATCAGCAGGATTGCGAAAGCGATGCCATCAGGATAGGCCCCGAAGCTGCGGATGATCCAGGTCAACAGGGCGACCCCGGCAGCGAAGATGATCTTCCCCACGGGTGTCGTGCTGCCAGAGACCGGATCGGTGGCGATAAAGAAGGCGCCGAGCATCGCCCCACCGGTAAACAGATGGAAGTTGGCACCGACGAAGCGTTCCGGATCGGCGATGTTGAAAGCGGTGGCGATCACAGCCAGCGTGACGATGAAAGCCACCGGCACATGCCAGGTGATGATGCGTTGTTGCAGCAGCCACAGTCCGCCGAGCAGATAGCCGGCGGCCACCCATTCCCAGCCACGGCCACCGATGTTGCCGAAAGTGGCGTGGCTGCCCAGAATGCCGGCGATCGTGGCGCGCTGTTCTGGATCGCGCAGAATGGTGCGCAACGCATCGAGCGGCGTGGCCATCACGATCGCATCGAGCTGCCGATCGCTGCCGAAGATCGCCTGCAGCATCGGTGCAAACGCGTTCATTTCGGCGCGCGGCCATTGCGACATCAATTGCGGGAAGGCGATGATCATCGCACAGAAGGCGACCATCGCCGGATTGAAGGGATTTTGTCCGAGGCCGCCATACAAGTGCTTGGCGACGACGATGGCGATAAGCACGCCCAGGACGGTCAGCCACCAGGGGGCGATTGGAGGAAAGGTTAGCGCCACCAGCCAGGCCGTCACGAGTGCACTGCCGTCGGTGACGAACGGCATCACCGGTTTGCCACGCAGACGCAACATGATCGCTTCGGCAATCAGGGCGGTCAGCGAAGCGAGTGCAATCTGCACCAAGATCACCGGGCCGAAAAACCAGACATAGGCGACAATGCCCGGCAAGAGCGCAATGAGCACCTTGAGCATTACGCCACGTACGCTGACAGGCTGGAAGATGTGAGGAGAGTAAGGCATCAGGAAACGTCCTTCTCTTCGGCTTGCACACGGCTCTGGGCCGCGGCGATCACGGCTGCGCTACCTTCACTCGCGAGTTTGGCCTTTGTTTCGGCGGCCTTGGCGGCAAGTCGCGCGGCTTTCTCGGCTTTTTCGCGTTCCTCGCGGAACTTGCGGAATTCGTAGCGCTCGCGCGCCCGGTCGGCGGCTGCCTTGTCCCGTTCGCGGGCGCGGATCTCCGCTTTCGCGAAGCGGTAGTAATCGACCAATGGAATATGTGCCGGGCAGACATAGGCGCAGCAACCGCATTCGATACAGTCGAACAGGTGATATTCCTGCGCCTTGCCGAAATTTTTCGAGCGCGCATACCAATAGAGTTCGTGTGGCTGCAGAAGCATCGGGCAGACACGCGTGCAGGCGCCGCAGCGGATGCAAGGCATCTCGGGGGGGGGTGGCGGAAACAGCGCTGGGCTCATCGCCAGCAGGCAATTGGTGGCTTTGATCACGGGCAACGAGGTATCCGGCAGTACGAAACCCATCATCGGTCCACCCATCACGATGCGGTCGGTGTCCGGCCGCAGTTCGGCCAGTGCCAGCAGGTGATCGATTGGTGTACCGATGCGTGCCTCGACATTGCCGGGGTGTGTGTAATTGCCGGCCAGTGTGACGATACGTTCGATCAATGGCTCGTCATGTAAGACTGCACGGGCGACCGCATAAGCAGTACCGACGTTGAAGCACTGCACACCGAAGTCCGGTCCCAGCTTGCCGTAAGGGATTTCGATGCCCGTCAACACGCGGATCAGTTGTTTTTCCCCGCCGGCCGGATAGCGGGTCGGCACGCTGATGACCTGGCAGCTGGCGCTGACGCATTCGCTTTGCGCCTCACGTAGCGCCTGCGCCGCTTCCGGCTTGTTGTCTTCGACGCCGAACAGGATGCGCTTCGCTCCCATCAGACGGCCCAGGATGCGCGCACCGGCGACGATGTCGGCGGCACGTTCCCTCATCAGTCGGTCGTCGCAGGTGATCCATGGCTCGCATTCGGCGCCGTTGATGATCAGCGTGTCGATGCGGGCATTGGCCTTGACATGGCTCGGGAAGGCGGCACCGCCCAAGCCGACGATGCCGGCTTCGCGAATGCGTGCGCGCAACAGCGCGGGATCGGTGGTGAAAGGATCGAGCGGCACGCACTCGCGCCAGGTGTCGGCACCGTCCGGCTCGATGATTGCGCACGGCGCGCTCAGTCCTGAGGGATGTGGCAGCTTACGTGCCTCGATGGCGCGCACCGTGCCCGAGGTCGGTGCATGGACCGTGGTGCCGAAAGCGCCCTCCGCAGCGCCGATGAGCTGGCCTTTGAGCACTTTGTCGCCCGCGCGGATCTGGATGCTCGTCGCCCCGGTGGCGCTCTGCCGAAACGGGACAACCAGCAGTGGTGGCAAAGGGGCCTGTCTGATCGGGCTGTGTGCCGATTCTGCCTTGTGCGCGTCGGGTTTGACGCCGCCCGGAAAAGAGAACAGTTCAGGCATCACTGATCACCGTCCTGACTGGCTGGATCTGAAAGAGGGGGTATTTCCATTTCCAGGTGTCCAGTGTTTCGGGCAGCGGCTGCATGTGGATGCAATTGACCGGACAGGGCGGCACGCACAGCTCGCAGCCGGTACATTGGGCGGCGATTACCGTATGCATCTGCTTTGCTGCACCGACGATGGCATCGACCGGACAAGCCTGGATGCACAGCGTGCAGCCGATGCAGAGATTTTCGTCGATGACGGCGACACTCTTGGGTTTTTCGATGCCATGCTCGGCGGAGAGCGGTTTGAATTCCCGGCCGAGCAGGTCGGCGAGTTTGCGAATGCCCTCCTCGCCGCCAGGGGGGCATTGGTTGATGTCGGCTTCACCCTTGGCGATCGCTTCGGCGTAAGGGCGGCAACCCGGGTAGCCGCATTGGCCGCACTGGGTCTGCGGCAGGATCGCGTCGATCTTGTCGACTAGCGGGTCGCCCTCGACTTTGAAGCGCACCGCGGCAAAACCCAGCGCCGCACCCAACACGACGGCACCGAGCGCCATGACCAGGATTGCCGCAAGCATTTATTTGTATTTGTCCAGGCCAGCAAAACCCATGAAAGCCAGGCTCATGATCCCGGCGGTGATCATCGCTATCGCCGTGCCGCGAAAATGCAGCGGTACGTCAGCGCCTTCGAGACGTTCCCGCAACCCGGCAAAGATCACCAGAGCGAGTGAAAAGCCGAGCGCCGATCCAAAGCCGAAAAGCAGCGACGCAACGAGATCGTGCCTCATGCCGATGTTGAGCAACGGCACACCCAGCACTGCACAGTTGGTGGTGATCAGCGGCAAATAGATGCCGAGCACCTGGTGCAGCACGGGGCTCGTCTTCTGGATCACCAGTTCGGTGAGCTGCACGATCGCGGCGATGGTGACGATGAAGGACAGGGTGCGCAGGTAGAGCAGGTCGTTGGGGGCGAGCAGCCAGCGGTCGATCACATAACTGGTGCCGCAGGCCAGTGTCAGCACAAAGGTGGTGGCGGCACCCATGCCGACGGCGGTTTCCAGCTTCTTCGATACCCCCATGAACGGACACAGGCCGAGGATGCGCACGCAGACGACGTTGTTGACGAGAACCGCGCCGAGAATGATGAAGAGATAGCTGGTCATGATGTCGTAAGTTGCCCGCGCGCAGGCCGGCGCGACGGCAGCCGCGAATTATCGCGCTAACGCGAGCCGACAACAACCCTGCGGCAAACGCTGAGATTGCTGCGGCCTCCTCATTCCGCGGCCAATTCGGCGAGCAGCAGCTCCTGGGCGCAGGTGCGCACGCGCCGCGAGGGACGGATACGGTAATCGCCTTCGCTGTCCATGTCCCATGCCTGGCAATTGTCGGCCAGATAGATGCGTAAGCCTTCCTTGATCACGCGTCGCTTGAGTTTGGCATCGAGTATCGGGAAACAGACTTCGATGCGGCGGAAAAAATTGCGTTCCATCCAGTCGGCGCTGCCCAGGTAGAGGCGTTCCGCACCATCGGCGTGGAAATAGAAGATGCGATGGTGTTCGAGGAAGCGGCCGATGACGGAGCGCACGCGGATGTTTTCCGAAAGGCCGGGGACGCCGGGGCGCAGGCAACAGACACCGCGTACGATCAGATCGATTTTCACCCCAGCCTGGCTCGCGGCGTAGAGCGCCTCGATGATCTGCGGCTCGATCAAGGCATTCATCTTGGCGATGATGTGTGCTTTGCGTCCGCTCTTGGCGATCATCGTTTCCGTTCGGATGGCTTCCAGCATGCTGTCGTGCAACGTGAAAGGCGCCTGCCAAAGATGCTTCAATGCCACGGCTTTCCCCAAGCCGGTGAGCTGTTTGAAAATTTCATTGACGTCGGCGGTGATTTCCTCATGGCATGTCATCAAGCCGAAATCGGTATAAAAACGCGTCGTGCGCGGATGGTAATTGCCGGTGCCGAGGTGAACGTAACGACGGTAGCCACTGCCGCCATTCATTTCCTCGCGACGTAGGATCAGCATCATCTTGGCATGGGTCTTGTAGCCGAAGACCCCATAGACGACATGGGCACCGACCTCTTCGAGACGCGCCGCGATCGATAGGTTCGCTTCCTCGTCGAAACGAGCCATCAGTTCGACGACGACGGTGACTTCCTTGCCCTTCTGCGCGGCGCGCAGCAGATGCTCCATCAGCACCGAATCGGTGCCGGTGCGATAGACGGTCATCTTAATCGCCACTACCTGCGGATCGTCAGCCGCTTGTTTGAGCAACTCGATCACCGGGGCGAATGCCTGATAGGGATGATGAAGCAGGATGTCCCCTTTGCGCAGCGCGGCGAACATGTCATCGCGCCCGGTGATCTGGCGTGGAAGACTGGGTTGGAAAGGCTTGAACTTGAGATCGGGGCGATCGACGCAGTCGGGCACCGCAATCAGCCGTACCAGATTGACGACGCCATGAACCTGATAAAGATCCTCGCGGCCGAGGCCGAACTGCTGGAGCAGGAACTCGATCATCGTCGGCGAACAGTTGTCGGCGACTTCGAGTCGTACCGCATCGCCAAAGTGACGTTGCGGCAATTCGCCTTGCAGCGCGATACGCAAGTTTTTCACTTCTTCCTCGTCGACGAACAGATCGGAGTTGCGCGTGACGCGGAATTGATAACAGCCCAGCACGTTCATGCCGGCAAACAGCTCGCCGACGTAACGGTGCATGATCGAGGAAAGAAAGACGAAGCCATAATCGATCCCGGTCAGTTCTCTCGGTAACTGGATCACGCGGGGCAGGGCGCGCGGGGCCTGGACGATCGCGACGCTGCCGGCGCGGCCGAAAGCGTCGATGCCTTCGAGTTCGACGGCGAAATTGAGGCTTTTGTTCAGCACGCGCGGAAAAGGGTGCGCCGGGTCCAGGCCGATCGGCGTCAATACCGGCATCACCTCGCGGCGAAAATAGTCGTGGATCCAGGCTTCCTGCGCCTCGCTCCATTCCGAGCGCTTGAAAAAGCAGATGCCTTCCTTGCGCAGCGCCGGCAGGATAGTCTGGTTGAGCAGCGCATATTGCTCCTCAATGAGTCGATGGGCTTCACGTGTCACGAGGCGGAATACTTCCTGAGCGGTGCGGCCATCGGTGCCGACGCTGCTGCTGTTCAGCTTGATCTGTGCCTTGATGCCGGCGACGCGGATTTCGAAAAATTCATCGAGGTTGGAAGAGACGATGCACAAAAAGCGCAGCCGTTCGAGCAGCGGGGTACGCGGGTCGGCAGCCTGGGCCAAAACACGGCGATTGAAAGCAAGCAGGGACAGTTCGCGATTGAGGAAGTGCTCTGCCGGAAATTCAGGAAGAGCGACGGGATGCGTGATCATGTCGGTAGCGAGTGCGGTTCGGGGTGCCGCAAGTATGACACGACACTGTGCCGTTCTGCCAGCGCCGACTTTCGTGTCCGGGTAGAATGCGCAACAGCGCACACTGACGGAAATGTCCATCGTGGTCCATGAACATGTCGCCGCCGTCGACTTGGGTTCCAACAGTTTCCGCCTGCAGGTCGGACGCGTCGTCGGCAACCAGATCTATCCCCTCGATAGCCTCAAGGAGTCGGTGCGGCTCGCTGCGGGTCTGACGGCAGACAAATGGCTCGACGCGGCTGCGCAACGCCGCGGACTGGCTGCGCTGGCGCGTTTCGGTGAACGCCTGCGCGGTTTTGCCCCCGATGCGGTGCGGGCCGTCGCAACCAATACCCTGCGCGTGGCGCGCAATGCGGCGGCATTCCTCAGCCAGGCTGAAGCCGTACTGGGGTTTCCGATCGAGGTGATCGGCGGTCGTGAAGAAGCGCGCCTGATCTACCTCGGTGTCGCGCATACCCTGGCCAATCAGCGCAGCCGGCAGCTGGTGGTCGATATCGGTGGCGGTTCCACCGAGTTCATCATCGGTCGCAATCTGAAGCCATTGCTGTTGGAATCGCTCTACATGGGCTGTGTCGGTTACAGCCTGCGTTTTTTCCCCGACGGCCAGATCGACAAGCGCCGCATGAAAGAAGCCGAACTGGCCGCGCGTCGCGAATTGCAGGCGATCGTGCATCAATATCACGCCATCGGTTGGGATGTCGCCGTCGGGTCTTCGGGAACCGCGAAGGCGATTTGCGACCTGCTCGAATGCAATGGCTTTTCTTCCGGAAACATCACTCGGGAAGGCCTCGAGCGGCTCAGACGCCGTCTCGTCACGGCTGGCCACGCGACGAAGGCTGGGCTAGCTGGTTTGCGCCCGGATCGTGTGCCGGTATTGCCGGGTGGGGTGGCGATCATGTCGGCGGTATTCAAGGAGCTGGGCCTCGAAGAAATGGTCTATTCCGAGGGGGCGCTGCGCCTCGGTGTGCTCTACGACCTGCTCGGCCGCTATCACCACGAGGACATGCGCGAGGCGACCGTCCGGCGTTTCATCGAACGCTACGAAGTCGATCGTGCACAGGCTTTGCGCGTGGCGACGACAGCCCTCGAACTCTATCAGCAACTGCGTCCTCAGGAAGACATCGAAAATTCTCCGGCGGCGCAATTTCTTGCCTGGGCGGCGCGGCTGCACGAGATCGGCGTCTCGGTGGCACACACCAGTCATCACAAGCATGGTGCCTATATCCTGGCGAATGCCGACATGCCAGGTTTCTCGAAGCGCGACCAGGCGCTATTGGCGTTGTTGGTGCTCGCGCATCGCGGCAAGCTCGAGCGCGCCGCGTCGCTGGCCAAAGATGCCCCGGAATGGCTGCTGATCTTCTCTCTGCGCCTGGCCGCCTTGCTGCACCGTGCCCGCGACGATACCCCCTTGCCCGAAATCCAGGTGCGCCACGGGCCGAAAGGATTCGAGCTGGCGATCGATCGGCGATGGTTGACAGAAGCCCCCCTGACGGCCGCGACATTGGAAGATGAAGTCGGTCAATGGGCCAGCGTTGGCATCGGTTTCAAGGTGCGCGGCTTGCGTGCGAAAAAATGATCGGCAGATGAAGCCTGCCAGCTTCGTGATGCAACGTGCGCAAGATGGACAGGAGGAAATCGTCCTCGATGGCGCATGGCGCTTGAGAACGATCATCGATGCGGGGCCGAAATGGCTCGAAACGCTGCGTGAGATCGCCGGGCGCGGTAGTGTGCGCTGGAACTGTCTCGGTATCGAGGCACTCGATGCGGCGGGCGCGGTGCTGCTCTGGCAGCTTTGGGGGCGAAGACTGCCCGACGCCTTGCTGATCGCACCGCAACACCGTGAAATCATCGACCGTCTGGCGCGCTTGCCGACCCAGGCGCTCAGCCGCGACAGGCACTCGCTGGCCGACGGACTCGTCGCAGTCGGTCTCGCCAGTTTGGGGCTGTTCTGGCATCTGGTGGATTTTATCGTCCTGCTCGGGCAATTGGTCCTCGATGGTCTGCACCTGTTACGCTATCCCGGCGATCTTCCCAAGCGCGAGATCTCCGCGAACATCTATAAGACCGGCGTGCGGGCGATGCCGGTCACGGCGCTGGTTGGATTTCTGATCGGCGTCGTGCTCTCCTATCTTTCTGCGTTGCAGCTACGGCAGCTCGGCGCGGACATGTTCATCGTCAACATCCTGGGTTTCGGCATCATCCGTGAGCTCGCCCCGCTGCTGGTCGCCGTGCTGGTCGCCGGACGTTCCGGCTCGGCGATGACCGCGCAGCTCGGTGTGATGCGCGTCACCGAGGAGATCGACGCCCTCGTGGCGATGGGCGTGGCGCGCAACCTGCGTTTGGTTCTGCCCAAGGTGATCGCGCTGGCCATCACAGTGCCGCTGCTGGTGGTATGGACAGGGGGCATGGCATTGTTGGGCGGTATGGTCGCGGCGAACCTGCAACTCGACATCGGTTATGGCTTCTTCATTGATGCCTTGCCCAAGGCCGTGCCGATCGCGAACTTCTGGATCGGGCTCTCCAAAGGGCTTGCCTTCGGCGTGGCGATCGCGCTGGTGGCTTGTCATTTCGGCCTGCGTGTGAAGCCCAACACCGAGAGCCTGGCTGTCAACACGACGGCCTCGGTGGTCAGTGCGATCACGCTGGTGATCCTTCTCGATGCGCTGTTTGCGATCGCCACGCGCAAGATAGGCATGCCATTATGAACGAACCACCGGTGGTTTCGGTGCGCGATTTGTCCACCCGCCTGGGTGGGCGCTGGATCCATCGCCACCTGGAACTGGAAATCCAGCGCGGCGAGCGGGTGGCGCTGGTGGGCGATTCGGGCAGTGGCAAAACGACGCTGCTGCGGCAGATGATCGGCTTGTTGACGCCCGCCGCCGGCGAAGTGCGTCTGTTCGGAGAAGCGCTGTTCGGCGGTGGCGTGATGCGCGAGCGCAGGATCAGGCAGCGCTTTGGTGTGCTGTTCCAGCAGGGTGCTCTGTTTTCTGCATTGAACGTCTTCGACAACATCGCGTTTCCGCTACGCGAGCTGAAGACCCTCGACGAGGCAACGATCCGGGATCTAGTCCGGCTCAAGCTGGCGATGGTCGAATTGCCCGCCCATGCCGCATATCTGATGCCGGCCGAGCTCTCGGGCGGGATGGTCAAACGTGTTGCCCTGGCGCGCGCACTCGCCCTCGAACCGGAACTCTTGCTGCTCGATGAGCCGACCGCCGGTCTCGATCCGGATCTGTCCGAAAGTTTCGAACACCTGATCCAAACCCTGAGCCGCGAGCTGGGCTTGACCGTCGTGTTCGTCACCCATGACCTCGACACCGTCGCTGCGCTGGCGACACGCGTCGCCGTGCTGGCGGAGCAGAGGATTCTCGCCTACGGGTCACTTCACGAAGTGATGCGCATCGATCATCCCTTTGTGCATAATTTCTTCCATTCCACGCGAGGCCGACACGCTTTCGCCGAATTCCACTAAAGACACGAGATGGAAAATCGCGCCCACGCCCTGCTGGCCGGCCTGTTTACGCTGTGCTTCATTTCCGCAGCCGCGTTTGCCGCCTGGTGGCTGGGGGGATCGGGAGAAAAAACGCATACTTATTTGCTGGAGACGCGGGGCAACGTCAGTGGGCTGAATCTCGAAGCGCAGGTGCGTTATCGCGGCATCCGCGCCGGCAAGGTCAAGGCGATCTATACCGACCCCGCTGATCCTTCCATATTGCTGGTCCGGATCGTGCTCGGTCGCCAGTACCGGCTGACCGACAAAACCGTTGCCCGGCTCAATTACCAGGGGGTGACCGGCATCGCCTATGTGATGCTCGAAGAGACTACCCCGAACGGCAAGCCGCTGGAACCGGACGAAGCCAACCCGCCACGTCTGACACTCAAGCCTGGTCTCATGGACACGCTGGGGCAACGGGCGGGGGACATCTCGACAGAGCTTGCGGAGCTCGTCACACGGCTCAATCGTGCGTTCGATGAGCGCAACCTCAACCATCTGCAGCGCATGCTAGAGAATTTGGCGAGCGCTTCGGAAGGCTTGAAGAACTTACCGAAGCTCGTCGACAACCTGAATGCTGCCTTGTCACCAGAAAATCTCGACAAGCTGAATACCTTGATTGCCCATTTGGAGAAAACGGCGGGCGAGGCGGTACCGCTTGCCAACGAGGTAAGGCAGTTGGTGGCGCATCTTGGCAGTCTGATCCAGCGTCTCGATGCGCTGGCCACCACGACAAATGATCTTGCAGGCCACCTCGATGCCTCGACCCTGCCGCGCGCCGAGAAGTTGATCGATGAAATGACGGCGACCGCGCGGCGTCTCGATCGCCTGATTGAAATGCTCAACGACACCCCCCAGGCGCTGCTGTTCGGTCCGCCCCCCGCCCGTCCAGGGCCGGGGGAACGCGGTTATGTGGCACCTGCGGGAAAGGAGTAAAGAAGTGTGGCGCTGGACGAGTGTGCTGATGGTATTCCTGCTGGCCGGCTGCGTAGGCAGTCCGCCACGCGAGAAGCCCATCGCGCGCTACGATCTGGGCGACCCCGTGGGACATTGGCCGCAAGATGGCATCGTGATTCGTCAGATCGAGGTGCGCGCAGCCCATTGGTTCGCTTCACCGGCGCAGCTTTATCGCTTGAGCCATCTGTCGCCACAGCAACGCCAGAGTTATGCCGAAAGTCGCTGGGTAGCGCCGCCAGCCGAATTGATCGAGCATTGGCTGACACGCGTCATCCTGCCAGGGCAGCCGGCAGGAAATGCCAACAGCGGTTGCCGTCTGGTGATCTGGCTCGATGAACTGGAACAGCGTTTCACGTCGGCTATGCTCAGTGAGGTGGTGTTGATGGCCCGGGCAGAACTGATGCACCGCCAGCGCCTGCTCGCGGCAGAGCGTCTCCACGTCATCCGGCCGGCGATGACGGCGGACAGCGCCGGTGGGGCGAGGGCGACACGGGAAGCGGTGCAAGAACTGACCGAGGCACTTATACGCTGGCTGGAAGAGCGTCGGCAACGGGAGCCAGAACTGTCGCGCACCTGCGCGGGCGGATGAAAATCAGCGCTTGCCTTTCTCGAGCGCGGCGGCCGCCTGCTTCTCGGTTTTTGGCGCCGGCTTGCGGCGTTGCGGCTTGGGTTGTGCAGACTGGGCCGGTTTCGGACGCCACAGCACCAGGATGTTGCCGATGCTCTGCACCGGCGCACAGTCGAGGCTTGAGCAGATCTCGGCCAGCAACGCTTCACGGGCATCGCGTTCGATGCCATGCAGTTTGACCTTGATCAGCTCATGGGCTTGCAACGAGACGTCGATCTCTTTCAGCACCGATGGGGCCAAGCCCTTGCCGGCAATGGCGACGGTAGGTTGGAGGTGGTGAGCGGCGGCCCGCAACGAGCGGCGCTCGCTGGGAGATAATTCGATCATTGGCGAATTCTAGATGAGCTGGACGACGAAACAGAAGAAAAAAAGCAAGGCGTGGCTGCATGAGCACGTCAACGATCCTTATGTGCAGCGTGCGAAAAAGGAAGGCTGGCGTTCGCGCGCCGTGTTCAAGCTGCAGGAGATCGATGAAAAGGACCAGCTGCTCAAACCCGGCATGACGGTGGTCGATCTCGGTGCTGCGCCCGGCAGTTGGTGCCAGTATGCGGTCAAGCGCATCCAGCCCGGTGGACGCCTGATCGCGCTGGATTTGCTCGAATTCGCACCGATTCCCGGCGTCGAATTCATCCAGGGGGATTTCCGTGATCCCGCGGTGCTCGAACGCCTGGAGTCGGCGCTGGCGGGACGGCAGGTCGACCTTGTTTTGTCAGACATGGCACCCAATATCACTGGCATCGCGGCGACGGACAGTGCACAGGTGCTGGAACTGGCCGAACTGACGCTCGATTTCGCGCGGCAGCATCTGAAACCCGGCGGCGACATGCTGGTCAAAGTTTTCCAGGGTGCCGGCTTCATGGCGTTGCGGCAGGCAATCCAGGCCCAGTTCGCTACCTTGCTGACGCGCAAACCGGCCGCTTCGCGGGATCGCAGCGCCGAGTTGTATTTGCTGGCGAGAAAGAAACGGTTATCTTAGAATCTGTTGCCATAAGTCTGAAAGAGAGGCATTCGCTTGAACAACTTATTCAAGAACATGGCCATCTGGCTGGTCATCGGCATCGTGCTGATGACGGTATTCAATCAATTCAATTCCCGCCAGTCGCCGCAGAACACGCTGGATTACTCGGCGTTTCTCGACGAGGTGAAGCAGGGGCGCATCGCCAAGGTGGTGATCCAGGGCCGCACGCTCGAAGCCACCACCGTCGAAGGCAAGAAGATCACTTCTTACGCACCCGCCGATCTGTGGCTGGTGTCCGATCTGCTCAAGAACAACGTCAAGGTTGTCGCCAAACCCGAGGAAGAGCAGTCCTTCCTGATGAACGTGTTCGTCTCGTGGTTCCCGATGCTGCTCCTGATCGGTGTGTGGATCTTCTTCATGCGCCAGATGCAGGGGGGCGGGCGCGGCGGTGCGTTTTCTTTCGGGAAGAGCCGCGCGCGCATCCTCGACGAGAATACCAATACGGTGACCTTCGCCGACGTCGCGGGTTGTGACGAGGCGAAGGAGGAAGTCGCCGAACTGGTCGATTTCCTGCGCGATCCCTCGAAATTCCAGAAGCTCGGCGGCCGCATTCCTCGCGGCGTGCTGATGGTTGGTTCGCCAGGTACCGGCAAGACCTTGTTGGCGCGCGCGATCGCTGGTGAGGCGAAAGTGCCGTTTTTCTCGATTTCCGGTTCCGACTTCGTCGAGATGTTCGTCGGCGTCGGCGCGGCGCGCGTGCGCGACATGTTCGAGCAGGCGAAAAAGGCCGCTCCCTGCATCATCTTCATCGACGAAATCGATGCCGTCGGTCGCCAGCGTGGCGCTGGCCTGGGCGGCGGCAACGACGAGCGTGAGCAGACCCTAAACCAGCTGCTGGTCGAGATGGACGGCTTCGAACCCAACCAGGGCATCATCGTGATTGCCGCGACCAACCGTCCCGACGTGCTCGACCCGGCCTTGCTGCGTCCGGGCCGCTTCGACCGGCAAGTGGTCGTGCCGCTGCCGGACATCCGCGGCCGGGAGCAGATTCTCAAGGTGCATATGCGCAAGGTGCCGCTCGCGCCGGATGTCGATGCGACGGTATTGGCGCGCGGCACGCCAGGCTTTTCCGGCGCGGATCTCGCGAATCTCGTCAACGAGGCGGCGCTGTTCGCGGCGCGTGCCAACAAGCGTCTCGTCGATATGGAAGATTTCGAGCGCGCCAAAGACAAGATCATGATGGGCGCCGAGCGCCGCTCGATGGTGATGCCTGAAGAAGAGCGCAGGAATACCGCCTACCACGAGGCGGGCCATGCGGTGGTGGCGAAACTATTGCCGAAGACTGATCCGGTGCATAAGGTGACGATCATCCCGCGCGGTCGTGCGCTCGGTGTGACGATGCAGCTGCCCACTGAGGATCGTTACAGCCAGGACAAGGAACGTCTGCTGAACACGATCGCGGTGCTGTTTGGCGGGCGGCTGGCCGAGGAAATCTTCATGCACCAGATGACCACCGGCGCCTCGAACGATTTTCAGCGCGCTACCGATCTGGCACGCCGCATGGTCACGCAGTGGGGCATGTCGGAGAACCTCGGCCCGATGGTTTATGGCGAGGAGGAAGCCGAAATCTTCCTCGGCCGCTCGGTGACGACGCACAAGAACGTCTCGGAGGCGACGATGCAAAAGGTCGATGCCGAGATTCGTCGCATCATCGACGAGCAATATGCGTTGTCTCGCCGGCTACTCGAAGAAAACCGCGACAAGGTCGAAGCGATGGCGAAGGCGCTGCTCGAATGGGAAACCATCGACGCCGAACAGATCGACGATATCATGGCCGGCCGGCCACCGCGCCCGCCGAAACCCTCTTCATCGGCCACCGGCAAGCCGGCCTCGGGTGATAGTAACGCAGGCCCGGCGCCGAATGCAGCCGCTGCCGCCTGAGCATCCGGCACCTGAGGTATCTGGGACGGGGGCGTTTGCGCCCATTTCTTTTAATGCGTCGCAGGCTGCTGACCTCGCTAGTCATTCCGCCGGCCAGTGGGCGGTGGCGATGCCGGAGCCGAGATCGGCTTCGACCAGGCGGCGACGCACTTCGAACAATTGCTCGAGCAATGCCGGTTCGGCACGCGCATAGGCTGCGGCATCCGGCACGCGTTTGACGACCACGCCGAGAAGCTCGGTGATCGCGTTGCCGATCGAGTTCTGGCTGATCGTGACGATCAGATCGCCGCGATCGTTGCGATAGATCAATTGCTTGAAGGCGGGCTGCCAGCGGATCGCATTCGCATAGCGGGCGTCCTTGATGCAACGGTCGCGCACCATCTTGGCGGTTTTCAAGAAGTCATTGTTGAACAGCAGTTTCTCCTCGACGAGCGCCGGGAAGTAGAGATCGCGTGGTGGCGGCGAATTGCGTGTCGAGACCTGGCCAAAGAAGGTGCGGTAGAAGTCGAGGAAGCCTTTCAACAGCGTGTCATAGTCGCGCCAGAAAGCGACTTCCTTCAGGGCCGAGACACCACCGGGCACACCCCAGCTCGGCAGACCTTGAGGATAGCCGGTGAGCGCCAGGCGGCATTCGCCCGATTCACACGGCTTGAGCATCTTGAAGTCGAGCGCATCGAAGAAGGCGCGATAGACCTCACGCATATAGGCCTGGAATAGCGAATGCTGGCCGCCATCGGTCAGGTTGGGATTGTTCGGATCGGCCAGCGGGGCGGCTGCGAGTTGTTGCTTGTCGAAGACGATGAAATGGTTGTGCAGCATGCGGATCGAAGGCACACCGGGGGCGGTGAGCGGCCAGGTGGCATCGAGACTCGCTTCACCCGCCAGCACCAGATACCGTTCCGCATCAGGGTAGCGTTCCAGCATGAAGCCAATGATGATCTGGTTCATCCGGTTCCAGACGTTCTTGACTTGCTCGGGCACCTGGGTGCGGCGTACCGGACGACCGAGCGGGTCGAGGATCAATTGGGATGTGTTGTAGATGATTGAGGTGTCGAACAGGTTGCTGTGGCCGAGCGCCTTGCGGTAGAGCAACAAGCCTTCCGGATTTTGTAATAGTCCATTGTTGTGCACCAGGTCGGCGAGATTCTCGGCGCTGTTGAAAAACTCGTTTGGCGCCATGCCTTCCGGCACCTCGAGCGGAATGGGACGAAAAGGGGTGATGATTTCGCGCGGTCCGCACTGCATGATCGATGTCTCTCACAAAGCAAAATC
>CAYZII010000028.1:0-25672 GCA_964478415.1 uncultured Methyloversatilis sp. | reverse complement strand
ACAGTGGAGGAAACATGAAATACAAGCACATCATCGGCACGCTCTGCGTCCTGGCATGCGCGAGTGGCGCCGCCGCCCAGGCCGAAATCGATCATGCCAAGGCGGCCAAGGAATTCGAGAAATTCCGCGCCGAAATGGAAGACAGCAACCCTGCCGAGCTCAATGAGATGAAAGGGGAGGAATTGTGGAAGGCGAAACGGGGGCCGAAAAACGTCTCGCTCGCCGAAAGCTGCGATCTGGGCTTGGGCATCGGCAAACTGGAAGGCGCCTATGTCCAGATGCCCCGCTATTTCGCCGATGCCGGCGCCGTGATGGACGCCGAGCGGCGTATCGTCTGGTGCATGGTCGAGAAGCAGGGCTTTAAATTCGAAGACATCGCGAAAAAGCCCTTCCAGAACCAGAACGATGCCAGTGCGCCGGACATCACGAATCTGGTGATGTATGTCGCGGGTCATTCGCGTGGCAAGCCTTTCGCAGTCGACCTGAAGGATCCGAAGGTGCGCGAGGTTTATGAAATTGGTAAGGAGGTTGCGCATTACCGTGCCGGCCCGTACGATTTTGCCTGCAGCACCTGCCACGGCTCGGATGGCAAACGCATTCGCATGCAAGATCTGCCCAATATTGACACGAAAGAAGGTGCAACAAAGGCTGTGATGGGTTGGCCGGCCTGGCGCATGACCGGGGGTGTGGCCCTCACCATGCAGTGGCGCATGAATGACTGCTTCCGCCAGCAGCGTTTCCCTGAACCGAAATACGTTTCCGACACCGTGACCGCCCTGCTGACCTATCTGACCGCCAATGCCAATGGTGTGGTCTACAAGGGTCCGGGCATCAAGCGCTGACCCGATCAAGGAGAGAAGAAATGAAGCGGAAATTCCTAGTCGCCGCCCTGACCGGTGCTTTCATCCTTGCAGCCACCCTGCCTGTGCAGGCCGATGCCGACTACCGCGCCAAGGCGATCGCGATGATCAAGAAGGACTTCAAACCACGCGGTCAGGCCGATCTCGACCGCCTGGCAGAAGATGGGGTCCAGGCAATCTGCAACCGTACCGGCAACAAGCCGCCCGAGGCGATTGCCAAGGCGCTGGAGGCCGACCAGATCGCCTCGGTCAAGTTCCCCGCCGACGGCAAGCTGATGGGTGACTGGAAAGCCGGCGAGAAGCTTGCCCAGAGCGGCCGTGGCTTCACCTGGAGCGACAAGCCGGGATTGCCGGTGGGCGGCAACTGCTACAACTGCCATCAGATCAGCCCCAAAGAAGTGGCTTTCGGCACGATCGGCCCGAGCCTGCTCCATTTCGGCAAACAGCGCGGTAACACGCCGGAAATGCAAAAGTACGTCTATTCGAAGATCTACAATGCGAAAGCCTTCAACTTGTGCTCGGAAATGCCGCGCTTCGGCCGTGTCGGCGCACTCACCGAGAAGCAGATCAAGGATCTGGTCGCCCTGCTGCTCGACCCCGAATCGCCCGTCAATAAATAGTAAAGCCGCCGGTGCGAGCCTGCTCGCACTTTTCCGAGGAGAAATTCATGTCCATGAACCGTCGCGAGTTCATGCAGGTGCTCGCTTATGCCTGCGCGGCAGGATTCGCTCTCGACTCGCGCACTGCGCTCGCTGCTCAAGGCGGCGAAAAGTTCTACCATTTGCCGCGTTTCGGCAATGTGCATTTCCTGCACTTCACCGACTGCCACGCGCAATTGTTGCCGATCTGGTTCCGCGAACCAAACATCAATCTGGGCGTCGGCGAGATGTTCGGCAAGACGCCGCACCTGGTCGGCGAAAAGCTGCTGAAAGCCTTTGGCATCCGCCCTGGCAGCCGAGAAGCGCACGCTTTCACGCATCTCGATTTCGTGCAAGCCGCCAAGACTTACGGCAAAGTGGGCGGCTTCGCCCATCTCGCCACGCTGGTCAAACAGCTGCGCGCCTCAAGGCCCGGCGCGCTGCTGCTCGATGGCGGGGACACCTGGCAGGGTTCGGCCACTGCGCTGTGGAGCAAGGGTCAGGACATGGTCGATGCCTGCAAGCTGCTTGGCGTCGATGTGATGACCGGCCATTGGGAATTCACCTACGGCGACAAGCGCGTCAAGGAAGTCGTCGAGAAGGATTTCGCCGGCAGAATCGATTTCGTCGCGCAGAACGTCAAGACCACCGATTTCGGTGATCCGGTGTTCAAACCCTACACGATGCGGGAAATGAATGGCGTGAAAATCGCGGTGATCGGCCAATCCTTCCCTTACACACCGATCGCCAATCCACGTTACCTGGTGTCGGAATGGACCTTCGGCATCCAGGACGAGGAAATGCAGAAAGTCGTCGATGAAGCCCGGGGTGCCGGCGCCCAGGTCGTCGTAGTGCTCTCGCACAACGGCATGGATGTCGATCTGAAGCTGGCCTCGCGTGTTACCGGCATCGATGCGATCATGGGAGGCCACACCCACGATGGTGTTCCCCAGCCGGTGAAAGTCCACAACGCCCGCGGTGTGACGCTGGTGACCAATGCCGGTTCGAACGGCAAATTCCTCGGCGTGCTCGACTTCGAGGTCAAGAACGGCAGAGTCGTCGATTTCCGCTACAAGTTGTTGCCGGTGTTCTCGAACCTGCTGCCGGCGGATACGGAAATGAGCGCACTGATCGAGAAGATTCGCGCCCCGCATCTTCCCAGGCTGCAGGAGAAACTCGCAATCACGGAAGGGCTGCTCTACCGGCGTGGCAATTTCAATGGTTCCTGGGATCAGTTGATCCTCGATGCGCTGATGGAAGTGAAAGGTGCCGATCTCGCCTTCTCGCCCGGCTTCCGCTGGGGCACGACGCTCCTGCCGGGGGAGGCGATCACCTTCGAGCACGTGATGGATCAGACCGCGATCACCTATCCCTATTCGACTCTCACCGAGATGACGGGCATGCAGATCAAGGACATCCTCGAAGATGTCTGCGACAACCTGTTCAACCCGGACCCTTACAAGCAGCAGGGTGGCGACATGGTGCGCGTCGGGGGACTCACCTACGCCTGCGCGCCGAACGAGCAGATGGGTAACCGCATCCAGGATCTGCGTCTGAACGGCAAACCCCTCGACCCGAACAGGAAGTACAAGGTGGCGGGGTGGGCCCCTGTCTCGGAAAACGCATCAGGAGAGCCCATCTGGGAGGTCGTGGCGCGCTGGCTGCGTGAGCAGAAAACCATCGCCCCCCGTCGTATCAACACACCGCGGCTGATCGGTGTCGCCGGCAATCCTGGGCTGGCGTGAAAAAATGCTTCATCCTATACTGGATGCCCATGAAACCAGTTTGAGCAACTATGGCCACCATTTCCTTCGACACCTTCCGGCTAGTCGATCGGCTCAAATCAGCAGGGTTTTCCGAACAGCAGGCCGAGGCTGTCATGCGGGTTATTGGCGAAGCCCAGGAAGCGCTCGTCACGCGTGACTATCTCGATCTCAAGCTGGAAAAGGAATTTTCTCCGCTGCGTGCGGAACTGCTGCTCATTAAATGGATGATGGGGGTACTACTGGCAGGCGTCCTCAGTTTGATCATGAAGGCTTTCTTCTGACCACTCGATGGAATTCCAACTGCTCGACTACCATAACGGCATTTATGCCTTCGACGCCGGCTATGTGCGTCACCAGCTCGCCGCCGTGCATCTCGTCGTCGATGACGGTCGCGCCGCGTTCATCGACAACGGCAGCAACGCTTCGCTGCCGCGCGCCCAGCGGGCGCTCTTCGAGCTGGGCCTTGCGCCCGAGGCCGTCGATTACGTGATCGTTACCCACATCCATCTCGATCATGCCGGCGGCTCCGGCGCCTACATGCAGGCTTTCCCGAACGCAAAGTTCGTCGTCCATCCGCGCGGTGCGCGCCACATGATCGACCCCACCAAGCTGATGGCCGCGACCGAAGAGGTCTATGGCAAGGAGACCGCGCAACGGCTCTATGGTACGTTGATCCCGGTGCCCGCCGACCGTGTGATCGAAACCGCCGACGGCATGGTATTGCATCTGGGGCGGCGCGAGCTCGCGTTCTACGACTGCCCAGGCCATGCGAAGCATCACGTCTTCATCCACGACCGCAAGGCCAATGGCATCTTCACCGGTGATACCTTCGGCATCGCCTACCGCGAAATGGCAAACCCGGAGGGGAGCCCTTTCGTCTTCCCCTGTCCGACCCCTTCGCAATTCGATCCAGTGGATTGGCGTGATTCGGTCGAGCGGATGATCGCCCTGCAACCCGAAGCCGTCTATCTGACCCATTTCTCCTGCATCGCCCCGCCGCGCCCGTTGGCCGAAGACCTGTTGCGTCGCATCGACGACTGCGTGCGCCTGACCAAAGAGGCACAGCGCGAAGCCGGTGATGGCGACGCCCAGGCGCTCCTCAAGCACAAGCTCGGCGACTACCTCGTCAGCGAGGCAAAGGCACACGGTACGTCATTGTCCGCCGCCGAAATCCTCGCGCTGTGGGATATGGACCTCGGCCTCGACGCCCAGGGTCTGCTGATCTGGGCGAACGCCGGCCGGACTTGAGCGCCGCCCGGTGCCGGGAAGGGCGGGGGTAAAATTCCCCGGCCCATGTCCTCTCCGCGCTTCGTCCACCTTCGGCTGCACAGCGAATACTCGATCACCGATGGCCTGATCCGCCTCGACGATGCGGTGCGGCGCGCTGCCAACGATGGCATGCCGGCACTGGCGCTCACCGACCTGGCCAACCTGTTCGGCATGATCAAGTTCTACACGGCGGCACGCGCGGCGGGTGTCAAACCGATCGTCGGCTGCGATGCCTGGATCGCTGCCGAGGCGGGCACAAGGCGCGACCCGGCCCATGCGACGGGATCACGGTTGTTGCTGTTGGCGAAGAACCGCAACGGCTATCTGCGCCTGTGCGAATTATTGACTGCCGCTTATCTGCAACCTCGCTGCCAGGGTCGTGCCGAAATTCCGCGCGCGCTGCTGGAAGGCGACAATGCCGGGTTGATCGCGCTCTCGGGTGCAGGTAGCGGAGAAATCGGCCAGTGGCTGGCTGCCGGTAAACCGGAAAGGGCCGCCGCCTGTGCCCGTCACTGGGCCGCCCTGTTCCCGAACGCGTTCTATCTCGAAATCCAGCGTCCCGATGGCAGCCGCGAGAATCCGGCGCAGGAAAACCTCATCGCGGCGACTCTCCAGCTCGGTGCAGAACTTCACTTGCCGGTCGTGGCCACCCATCCGGTGCAGTTTCTCGATCCGGACGATTTCCGTGCCCACGAAGCACGTGTCTGCATCGCCGAAGGCTGGATCATGGGCGACAAGCGCCGGCCACGGCTCTACCATCCCGCGCAGTATTTCAAGACCCAGGACGAGATGGCGCAGCTCTTTGCCG
The DNA here is from genome assembly GCA_964478415.1 of uncultured Methyloversatilis sp. GTDB lineage: Bacteria > Pseudomonadota > Gammaproteobacteria > Burkholderiales > Rhodocyclaceae > Sulfuricystis. The sequence continues at coordinate 20,331 of CAYZII010000028.1, read as the reverse complement.
ATCTTCCGGAAGCACTGGAAAACAGCGTCGCGATCGCCTGCCGCTGCAATGTTTCTATCACGTTGGGCAAGAACTTCCTGCCGCGCTTTCCAACGCCACAGAGCGTCTCGGTCGAGGATCATCTCGCCGCAGTCGCGCGCGCCGGTCTCGAAAAGCGGCTGGAACGGCTCTATCCCGATCCTCAGGAGCGCGAAACCCGGCGCTCGCAATACGGCAGTCGGCTCGAGTTCGAAATCCAGACCATCATCCAGATGGGCTTTGCCGGCTACTTCCTGATCGTCGCCGACTTCATCAACTGGGGCAAAAACAACGGCGTGCCGGTGGGGCCGGGGCGCGGCTCCGGTGCCGGCTCGCTGGTCGCCTATGCATTAGGCATCACCGATCTGGACCCGCTTCGCTACGAGCTGCTGTTCGAACGCTTCCTCAATCCCGAACGTGTCTCGATGCCCGACTTCGACATCGATTTCTGCCAGGAGGGCCGCGACAGAGTGATCGACTACGTGCGTCAGAAATATGGCCAGCACGCGGTCAGCCAGATCGCCACTTTCGGCACGATGGCAGCGAAGGCAGTGATCCGCGACGTTGGACGTGTGCTCGGCTTGGGCTTCAACTTCGTCGACCAGTTTGCCAAACTGATTCCCAACGAGCTCGGCATCACCCTCAAGGAGGCGCGCGAAAAAGAACCGCAGATCAACGAGCGCTTGGCGCAGGAAGAGGAACTCGCCGAGCTCTGGCAACTGGCGGAAAAGCTCGAGGGCCTCACCCGCAACGTGGGCATGCATGCCGGCGGTGTGCTGATCGCACCTGGCAAACTGACCGATTTCTGCCCGCTCTACTCTGCCGACGGCAGTGCAGAACAGCCGATCACGGTCAGTCAGTTCGACAAAGACGACGTCGAAAAAGTAGGACTGGTCAAATTCGATTTCCTCGGTTTGCGGACGTTGACCATCCTCGCCGAGGCGGTGCGTTTCGTGAAAGAAGTGGAAAACATCGAGGTGCGCCTCGACCAGCTGCCGCTCGACGATCAGGAGACTTACGACAGGATCTTCAAGACCGCCAACACCACCGCGGTGTTCCAGTTCGAATCGCGCGGCATGAAAGAAACCCTGCTCCAGGCGCGTCCCGACTGCATCGAAGACTTGATCGCATTGAATGCCCTCTACCGTCCCGGTCCGATGGACTTCATCCCCAGCTTCATCGCCCGCAAGCATGGGCGCGAACGTGTCGTTTATCCGCATCCCTGCCTGGAAAAGGTGCTCAAGCCCACCTACGGCATCATGATCTACCAGGAACAGGTGATGCAGGCCGCACAAGTCGCCGCCAATTACACTCTCGGCGGCGCCGATCTGCTGCGTCGCGCGATGGGCAAGAAGAAACCCGAAGAGATGGCCAAGCAACGTGCGATCTTCGTCGCCGGTGCGGCCCAGAACGGTATCGACGAAGCCAAGGCGAACGAAATCTTCGACACGATGGAGAAGTTCGCCGGCTATGGTTTCAACAAGTCGCATGCCGCCGCCTACTCGCTGGTCGCCTACCAGACCGCGTGGCTCAAGTGCCATCATCCGGCGGCCTTCATGGCTGCGACGCTGTCCTCGGAAATGGCGGATACCGACAAGGTGCAGTTCTTCTGCAACGACGCCCGCGACAATGGCATCCGCTTTCTGCCACCGGACATCAATACCGGTCTGGTGCGCTTCACGCCGGTGGATGCCAAAACCATCCGTTACGGCCTCGGCGCGATCAAGGGCACGGGCGAAGCGGCGCTCACCGCGATCCTGAAGGCGCGCGAGAGCGGGCCGTTTACCGACCTGTTCGACTTCTGCCGACGCATCGACCGGCGCATCGTCAATCGCCGTGTCATCGAAGCCCTGATCCGTGCCGGTGCGTTCGACAGCATCGACGACCATCGCGCCAAGCTGCTTGCCTCGGTGGGACGGGCGCTGGAGGCCGCCGAGCAGGCAGAAAGAAATGCTCTCCAGGGCGGTCTCTTCGACCTGCCAGGGACTGCGCAGCCGGCAGAGATTCACTACCTCGACGTGCCGCGCTGGAGCGAACGGGAACGTTTGCTGAACGAAAAACAGGCACTGGGTTATTTCTTTTCCGGCCACCCTTACGACGCTTATGCCAATGAGATCGCCGCTTTCGTAGCCAGGCGCCTCTCTGAACTCCAACCGGCACGTGAAGCACAACTGATCGCCGGTATCGTGCTCGGCGTCCGCACGCAGATGACGCGGCGCGGCAAGATGGCCTATCTGCTGCTCGACGATGGCAGCGCCCAGGTCGAGGTCGCCGTCTTCAACGAGCTGTGGGAAACCGCGCGCGCCAAGATCAAGGAAGACGAGCTGTTGATCGTCGCCGGCAAGGTGAGCCGCGACGATTTCAGTGGCGGGCTGCGCATCAGTGCCGATGAGCTGCTCACCCTGGTCGAGGCGCGGGGACGTTTCGCACGGGTGCTGAAACTCACGATGAACGGTCAAAGCGACGCGAGCTGTGTCGCTCGGCTGCGCAGCCTGCTCGCCCCCTACCGCGCCGCGACCGATGGCTGCAAGGTGCGTATCTACTACCACAATGCCGAGGCAAGCGTCGAGATCATGTTTCCCGACACCTGGCGCGTGAATCTCGAGGATCGATTGCTCGCTGAGCTTTGTGAGTGGCTTGAGACAGATAACGTGGTGGTCAGCTATCAATAGGCTGCCGCCCAGCCAGCGCAGAGTTTTACAATGAGGCGCGCTGTTCGAAGTCGCTGAACTCGCCGCTGCCCAGTTCGACGGCGACATGATCGACCCGCGCCGCCGGCGGCCCGCGTCGCGCCCAATTCATCATCGCGGCCACCTGCTCCGGGGTACCGGCGATCATCGCCTCGACGCTGCCATCGGCGCGATTCCTCACCCAGCCGGTGACACCCAGCCGCTGCGCCTCGCGCGCCATGCTGGCGCGAAAGCCCACGCCTTGCACACGACCGGTGATGATCAGATGGCGCACTTCCATCATTTCACCTGCATGCCGGGTGCCGCCCCGCTATCGGGAGAGAGCAGGAACAGCCCGGGATGCTGACCAGTGGGATCGGAGGCGGCGAGCACCATGCCCTCGGAAACGCCGAACTTCATCTTGCGCGGCGCGAGGTTGGCGGCCATCACGGTGAGCCGGCCAACGAGCGCCTGCGGATCATAGGCGGACTTGATGCCGGCGAACACCTGGCGTTTGCCCAAGGGGCCGAGGTCGAGTGTCAGCCGTAGCAGTTTTTCGGCTCCCTCGACATGGGCGGCTTCGACGATACGGGCGATGCGCAGATCGACCTTGGCGAAATCGTCGATGGTGATCTGTTGCGGTGCCTTCTCGCCCGCCTGATGCTGGGCATGGCGTTGCGGGGAATGCGCATCCGCTGCCGCGGCCAAGGTTTCGCGATTCGCGGCCAGCAATGCCTCGATCTGCTTGCCGTCGATGCGCGTCATCAGATGCTCGTAAGGGTTGATCAGATGTGCCGGCAGCAAGAGGTGCGTGGCATCGCGCCAGGCAAGCGGCGCGATGTTGAGGAAGGCTTCGGCGCGCTGGGCGAGCTTCGGCAGGATTGGCTTCAGATACAGCGTGAGCAGGCGGAAGGCATTGATCAGCATCGTGCACACGACGTGCAGCTCGCGTTCCCTGCCGCCTTGTTTCGCCAGCTTCCACGGCTGATGATGATCGACATACTGGTTGACCTGATCGGCGAGCGCCATGATGCGCCGCACGGCGCGAGAAAAATCGCGCGCTTCATAATGGCTGGCGATTTCCTCGGCGCTGAGCACAAGCTCGGGAAGGCTCGCCATGAAGCGTTCCTGGAACGGTTCGTCGAGCAGCTTGCCATCGAACTGCTTGGTGATGAAGCCGGCGGCACGGCTCGCGATGTTGATGTATTTGCCAATCAGATCGCTATTGACGCGGCTGATGAAGTCCTCGAGGTTGAGATCGATGTCCTCCATCGTGCCATTCAGCTTCGCGGCAAAGTAATAGCGCAGCCATTCCGGATTCAAACCCTGTGACAGATACGACTCCGCGGTGATGAAGGTACCGCGGCTCTTGCTCATCTTCGCGCCGTCGACGGTCAGAAAGCCGTGGGCGAAGACATTCGTCGGCGTACGGTAGCCGGCGAATTCGAGCTCGGCGGGCCAGAACAGCGCATGGAAATAGAGGATGTCCTTGCCGATGAAGTGGTAGAGCTCGGCCGTCGAGTCGGGCTTCCAATACGCGTCAAAATCGAGACCCTGCTTCAGACACAGATTCTTGAACGACCCCATGTAGCCGATCGGCGCGTCGAGCCAGACGTAGAAGTATTTGCCCGGCGCATCGGGAATCTCGAAGCCGAAATATGGGGCATCGCGCGAGATGTCCCAGTCGGTGAGCCTGTTTTCGCCCTCCTCGCCAAGCCATTCGGCGAGCTTGTTGGCAGCCTCAGGCTGCAGGCTGCCTTTGCGCGTCCATTGACGCAGAAAACGCTGGCAACGCGGATCGGAAAGCTTGAAGAAATAGTGAGCGGAGCTTCTCAGTTCAGGCTTGGCGCCGGAAACGGCGGAGTAAGGGTTGATCAGCTCGGTGGGTGCATAGGCCGCACCACAAGCTTCACAGCTATCACCATACTGATCCTTCGCACCGCATTTCGGGCATTCGCCCTTGATGAAGCGATCCGGCAGGAACATGTTTTTCACCGGATCGTAGAACTGTTCGACCGCGCGCACCTCGATCAGCCCTGCCGCCTTCAGCTTGCGATAGATGTCTTCGGAGTAGAACCGCGTCTCCTCGGAATGGGTGGTGTAGTAGTTATCGAAAGCGATGTGGAAACCCGTGAAATCGCGCAGATGCTCGCCATGCACGCGGGCGATCAGCGCTTCCGGCGTAATGCCTTCCTTCTCGGCGCGCAGCATGATCGGCGTGCCATGCGTGTCGTCGGCGCAGACATACCAGCACTCGTGACCGCGCATCTTCTGGAAACGCACCCAGATGTCGGTCTGGATGTATTCGACCAGATGACCGAGATGGATCGCCCCATTGGCGTAGGGCAGGGCAGAAGTGACGAGTATCTTACGGACAGTCATGTTGGCGGGTTCCACGGCGTAAGGCTGGAAATTCTAACAAACGCCCTGATCTGCTCATCGTCTGCGGTAATATTCGACTAAATCGATCAATCATTGCGGAGTCACCATGTCCATCAACGAACAAACCATCCAAGAAGCCTTGAAGGCGGTCATCGACCCGAATACCGGCAAAGATCTCGTCAGTACCCGGAGTGTGAAGAACATCAAGATCGATGGCAATGACGTCTCGCTGGACGTCGAGCTCGGCTACCCAGCGAAGAGCCAGATCGACCTCATCCGCAAGCTGGTCATCGATGCGCTGAAAGCTGTACCGGGTACCGGTAATGTATCGGCCAACGTTTATCAGAAAATCGTCTCGCACGCGGTGCAAAAAGGCGTGAAACTGATCCCGGGCGTTAAGAACATCATCGCCGTCGCCTCCGGCAAGGGCGGCGTCGGCAAATCGACCACCGCGGTCAACCTTGCGTTGGCGCTCGCGGCTGAAGGCGCCCAAGTCGGGCTGCTCGACGCCGATATCTATGGGCCTTCCCAGCCGCAGATGCTCGGCATCCCCGACAGCCAACCCGAATCGACCGACGGTCGCAAGCTCGAGCCGATGACCGCGCACGGCATCCAGGCGATGTCAATCGGCTTTTTGATCGATCCGGAAACGCCGATGGTCTGGCGCGGCCCGATGGTCACCCAGGCATTGAACCAGTTGCTCAGCGACACGAACTGGAAGGATCTCGATTACCTGGTCGTCGACCTGCCGCCGGGCACCGGCGACATCCAGCTCACGCTGGCCCAGCAGGTGCCGGTCACCGGAGCGGTGATCGTCACCACGCCGCAGGACATCGCCCTGCTCGACGCCAGAAAGGGCCTCAAGATGTTCGAGAAGGTTGGCATTCCCATCTTGGGCATCGTCGAGAACATGAGCATCCACATCTGCTCGAAATGCGGCCATGAAGAGCATATCTTCGGCGAAGGTGGCGGCAAGAAAATGTGCGAGGACTACGAGGTCGAATTCCTGGGGGCTCTGCCGCTCGACAGAAACATCCGTGAGCAGGTCGACTCCGGTCACCCTTCCGTCGTCGCCGATCCCAATGGCCGGGTCGCCGAAATCTACCGCACCATCGCGCGACGCATCGGCGTCAAGATCGCCGAGATGGCCAAGGATCACTCGTCGAAATTCCCGACCATCGTCGTGCAAAATACCTGAACGCCGAGTGTTTTATGGTGTAATTCGCAATGCCCCGCGCAAGGCGGGGCATTGCCTTTTGGAAAGAACGACCGGATGAGCATCAAGTCGGACAAGTGGATCCGCCGCATGGCGAAGGAATACGGCATGATCGAGCCGTTTGCACCCGAGTTGGTGCGCGAAGTCGACGGTCGGAAAATCGTCTCCTATGGCACCTCGAGCTATGGTTACGATATCCGCTGCGCCGACGAATTCCGGGTGTTTACCAACATCAATCACACCATCGTCGATCCGAAGGACTTCGACCCGGATTCGTTCGTCGAGGTCTCCGGTAAGGGTTATTGCGTGATCCCGCCCAACTCCTTCGCGCTGGCGCGCACCGTCGAGTATTTCCGCATTCCGAGAAACATTCTCACCATCTGCCTCGGCAAGAGCACTTATGCACGCTGCGGCATCATCGTCAATGTCACGCCGTTCGAACCCGAGTGGGAAGGCTTTGTGACACTCGAGTTCTCGAACACCACACCTCTGCCGGCGAAGATCTATGCTGGCGAAGGCTGTGCGCAGGTCGTCTTCTTCGAAGCCGACGAGGTATGCGAAACCTCCTATCGCGACCGTGGCGGAAAATACCAAGGCCAGGTCGGCGTCACCTTACCCAAGATCTAGCCTAGCGCGCACCCAGTATTCATTTCCGACGACCCGCCTGTGTCCGCCTGTGCGGGTTTTGGTCATTCGAGGAATCCGCCATGCGCTTCCATTTCCCGGTCATCATCATCGACGAGGATTTCCGCTCGGAGAACGCTTCGGGACTCGGCATCCGTGTGCTGGCCGAGGCGATCGAAAAGGAAGGGCTGGAAGTTCTCGGCGTGACCAGTTTCGGCGACCTGGCCTCTTTCGCACAGCAGCAGAGCCGGGCTTCGGCCTTCATCCTGTCGATCGACGACGAAGAGCTGACTGCCGAGGCCGACAAGACGATCGGCGAGCTGCGTGGCTTCGTGCGCGAGATCCGCTTCCGCAACGCTGATATTCCGATCTTCCTCTACGGCGAGACGCGCACCAGCCGTCATATCCCGAACGACGTGCTGCGCGAGCTGCATGGCTTCATCCACATGTATGAGGACACGCCCGAATTCATCGCCCGCTATGTGGTACGCGAAGCCCGGGCCTATCTCGACAGCCTGCCGCCTCCTTTCTTTCGTGCCTTGACGCACTACGCCGCCGATGGCTCCTATTCCTGGCACTGTCCCGGCCATTCGGGCGGGGTTGCGTTCCTGAAGTCGCCGGTCGGTCAGATGTTCCACCAGTTCTTCGGCGAGAACATGCTGCGCGCTGACGTTTGCAACGCGGTCGAAGAGCTTGGCCAGCTGCTCGACCACACCGGCCCGGTGGCGGCCTCGGAACGTAACGCGGCGCGCATCTTCAACGCCGACCACCTCTATTTCGTCACCAACGGCACCTCGACCTCGAACAAGATCGTCTGGCACTCGACCGTCGCCCCGGGTGACGTCGTGATCGTGGACCGCAACTGCCACAAATCGGTACTCCACGCGATCGTCATGACCGGCGCGATCCCGGTGTTCCTGATGCCGACGCGCAACAACTACGGCATCATCGGCCCGATCCCGAAGAGCGAGTTCGAGTGGCAGAACATCCAGCGCAAGATCGCTGCCCATCCGTTCGCCTCACAGGTCAAAGGCAAGCCGCGCGTGCTCACGATCACGCAGAGCACCTACGACGGCATCCTCTACAACGTCGAGGAAATCAAGGAGATGCTCGACGGCAAGATCGACACCCTGCATTTCGACGAGGCCTGGCTGCCGCACGCCGCATTCCATGAGTTCTATGGTGACTATCACGCGATCGGCGCGAACCGTCCCCGCTGCAAGGAATCGATCGTATTCTCCACCCAGTCGACGCACAAGCTGCTCGCCGGTCTCTCCCAAGCCTCACAGATCCTCGTCCAAGACGCCGAGAACCACAAGCTCGACCGGGACGTGTTCAACGAGGCCTATCTGATGCACACCTCGACCTCGCCGCAATACGCGATCATCGCCTCCTGCGATGTCGCTGCGGCGATGATGGAAGCCCCGGGCGGCACGGCGCTGGTCGAGGAATCGATCAGCGAGGCGCTCGACTTCCGTCGCGCCATGCGCAAAGTGAGTAAAGAGTTCGGCGCCGACTGGTGGTTCAAGGTCTGGGGGCCGGACGACCTCTCGGAAGAAGGCATCGAGGAGCGCGAGGCCTGGATGCTCAAGGCTGGTGCGCGCTGGCATGGCTTCGGCGATCTGGCCGAAGGCTTCAACCTGCTCGACCCGATCAAGGCCACGGTGATCACGCCAGGGCTCGACGTCGATGGCGACTTCGCCGACTGGGGTATTCCCGCGTCGATCGTCACCAAGTACCTCGCCGAACATGGCGTGATTGTCGAGAAATGCGGCCTCTATTCCTTCTTCATCATGTTCACGATTGGCATCACCAAGGGCCGCTGGAACACGATGGTCACCGAACTGCAGCAGTTCAAGGACGACTTCGACAAGAATCTGCCGCTGTGGAAGGTCCTGCCTGAATTCGTCGCCAAACACCCGCGGTACGAGCGCATCGGCCTCAAGGATCTGTGCGCGCAGATCCATGGCGTCTATAAAGAAAACGACATCGCCCGCCTGACGACGGAAATGTATCTCTCCGACATGGTGCCGGCGATGCGGCCGGCGGATGCGTTTGCCAAGATGGCGCATCGCGAGATCGAGCGGGTGCCGATCGATGCGCTCGAAGGCCGCATCACCGCCGTGCTGCTCACCCCCTACCCGCCGGGCATCCCGTTGTTGATCCCCGGGGAACGCTTCAACGCGACGATCGTGCGTTATCTCAAATTCGCGCGCGATTTCAATGCCCGCTTTCCCGGCTTCGAGACCGACATCCACGGTCTCGTCAAAGAGAACGGCAACGGCTACTACGTCGACTGCGTGCGCTCGTAAGTGATGAACGCATAGGCCAGACCACTTGCAGACAGACCCGGCAGGCGTTTGACTACGCGCCACTGCGTGCGGTCGAAGGCGGGGAAGTAGGCATCGCCGTCGATCTCGGCGTCGATCTCGGTCAGCTCCAGCCGCTGCGCCAGCGGTAGCGCCTGGGCGTAGAGTTCGGCCCCACCGATGATGAACAGTGCCGTATCACCAGCGCCGAGTTTGATCGCCTCGTCGAGCGAATGAACGACGTGAGCACCCGGCGCGAGATAGCCAGGATTGCGCGTCACGACGATGTTGCGCCGCCCGGGCAGCGGGCGGAAGCGCGCCGGCAGCGATTCCCAGGTCTTGCGCCCCATCACCACCGTATGGCCCGTCGTCAACGCCTTGAAGTGCGCCATGTCTTCCGGCAGCCGCCACGGGATGGCGTTCCCCTTGCCGATCACGCCGTTCTTCGCCACCGCTGCGACGATGACGATCATGATGCGGGACTCAAGCGCCGATACAGTTCGAGATAGCGACGCGCCGGCTGTGCCCAGCCGAAATCGCGTGCCATGCCGTTGTGCTGCATGGCACGCCAACACGTCGTGTCATGCCAGCAGGCCACGGCGCGCTGGAGGGTCTCGAACAGCGCCTCGGCCGTCGCCGGGCCGCAGACGAAGCCGGTTGCCGTACCGTCTGCCAGCGTCTCTGGCCGACAGTCGGTGACGGTATCGGCCAGCCCGCCGGTGGCGCGCACCAGCGGCGGCGTGCCATAGGCCAGGCTGTACATCTGGTTCAGACCACAAGGTTCAAAACGGGAAGGCATCAGAAAACAATCCGCGCCGGCTTCGATCCGATGCGCGAGCACCTCGGCAAAGCCGATCGTCACGGAAACCTGGCCCGGATGACGGGCTGCGAGGGCACGCATGGCGTCCTCCAGCGTCTTTTCGCCACTGCCGAGCACGGCCAGCTGCGCCGGCAACGCGACGAGCGCATCGCCGATCGCAGCGACCAGATCGAGGCCCTTCTGATGCGTCAGGCGGCTGACCACGCCGAACAGCGGACAATCGTCGCGCTCGACGAGGCCGAGTTCCCGTTGCAGCACCCGTTTGCAGTCCACCTTGCCTTCCAGATGGCCACGGTCGTAATGTTCGGGCAGAAAAGGGTCCGTCGCCGGATTCCAGATCTCGGTATCGATCCCATTGAGGATGCCGGTGAGGTGGTCGGCGCGACTCCTCAGGAGCCCGCCCAGCCCCATGCCGCCCTCGTCGCTCTGGATCTCGCGCGCATAGGTGGGGCTCACCGTGGTGATCCAATCGGCATGGCGCAGGCCGGCTTTCAGGAAGGAAAGCTGGCCATAGTATTCGACGCCGTCGATGTGCCAGTCCTTGCCGGTGAGCGCCAGATCGTCGAGCAGCTGCGGCGCGAACACGCCCTGGAAGGCGAGGTTGTGGATCGTCATCACGGACGCCGCGCCGCCGGATTCGTAAAAGCGCAGATAGTAGGGCCCCAGCGCCGTCTGCCAGTCGTTGCAATGCAGGATGTCCGGCCGCCAGTCGAGCGGGCTGGCATCGCTTGCCAGTCGCGCCGCGACGCGCGAAAGCAGGCCGAAGCGCAGGTGATTGTCGAGCCAGTCACGCCCCTCCGGGCCCAGATAGGGATTGCCCGGCCGGTCAAAAAAAGCGGGGCAGTCGAGCAGCAGCAGGTGGATGCCATCCATCCGGGCAAGGAAGAGTTCGCTTGCCGGCAGCGCGCCGCCGAATGCAGGCAGGATGCCCAAGGAATGGGCATCCGGGAAGGCCTCGCGCAGCGCGGGATAGCATGGGGTCAGCACACGCACATCGACACCTTGCTGCACCAAGGCGGGCGGTAGCGCCGCAGCGACATCGCCCAGCCCACCGGTCTTCACCCAGGGGGCAATCTCGGAGGTGACGAAAAGTACCTTCATGGCCGGCAGGCCGCGATCAAGCCGGCGGTAGAAGCATCGATGCCCGCGATGGGCGCTTTCCCTTCGATCATCGGCAATAGCGCGTTGGCGATCTGCTTGCCATATTCGACGCCCCATTGATCGAAGGCATCGAGATGCCAGAGCACGCCGAGCGTGAACACCTTGTGTTCATACAGCGCGATCAGCGCGCCCAAAGTGAAGGGATCGAGGCGCGGCAGCAACAGCGTGGTCGAGGGCTGATTGCCGGGAAAGACCTTGTAGGGGGCGAGGAACCCGGGCACCGGCACACCCGCGGCTTCCAGTTCGGCGTGCGCCTCGGCCTCGGTCTTGCCTTTCATCAGCGCGGCGCTCTGTGCGAAACAGTTGGCGAGCAGCTTCTCGTGATGACCAGGGAGCGGGAAGTCGGGCGTACGGCTGATGATGAATTCGCAGGACAGGGTGCGCCCCCCCTGATGCAGCAACTGATAGAACGCGTGCTGGCCATTGGTGCCCGGTTCGCCCCAGACGATCGCCTGGGTCGGGCAGCCGACCGGCTGGCCGTCACGGTCGATCTGCTTGCCGAGGCTTTCCATTTCGAGCTGTTGCAGATAGCGGGGCAAGAGGCCCAGCGACTGGCTGTAGGGCAGCACTGCGCGCGTCTGCAAGCCGAGGAAATCGGTGTTCCACAGCTCAATCAGCGCCAGCAGGGCAGGCAGGTTTTCGCGCGGCGGAGCAGTGAAGAAATGCTGATCCATCGCCTGGGCACCGGCGAGCAGCGCCTCGAAACGCTCGAAACCGATCGCCAGGGCGAGCGGCAGACCGATCGCCGACCACAGCGAGAAACGCCCCCCGACCCAGTCCCAGAAAGCGAAGGTGTTTTCCGGATCGATGCCGAAAGCGGCAACCTTATCGTGCGCCGTCGAGATGGCGACGAAATGGCGGTCGACTGCCGCATCACCCAATGCCTTGGTGAGCCATTGGCGCGCCGAAAGCGCGTTCTGCATCGTCTCCTGGGTCGTGAAGGTCTTGCTTGCGATGATGAACAAGGTATTGCGCGGATCGAGATTCGCCAGCGTCGTCGCCAGATCGGCGCCGTCGAGGTTGGCAACGTAATGCACACGCAGATGCGGCAGGCGATACGCCGCGAGCGCCTGGGTTGCCATGCGTGGGCCGAGGTCCGAGCCGCCGATGCCAATATTCACTACATCGGTGATCGGCTCGCCGGTCGCACCGCGCCATTGGCCGCCATGCACCGCCGCGCAAAAACGGCGCATTTTCTCGAGCACCGCACGCACATCGAGCATCACGTCCCGGCCGGCGACGTGGATCGGCTGGGCGTGCGGTCCGAGATTGCGCAGCGCGATGTGCAGCACGGCACGATGCTCGGTGTGGTTGATCGGTTCGCCGGCGCGCATCCGAGCAATCCAGCCTGGCACGTCGGCAAGGTGCCACAGGGCCTCGAGCAGTGGCAGCGTCTCGGGCGTGATGCGCTGCTTCGACAGATCGAGCAGCCAGTCGTTCCAGCGCACCGACAGGCGTGCAAAACGGGCTGGATCGGCAGCGAACAGCTCGCGCAGATGCACCTCGCGCAAGTCATGCGCATGGCGCTCGAGATGGCGCCAGGCGGGTGTTGCGAGAATCGGGGTCATAGCCAGAGCATCATGCCCATTTCGAAGGGATGCGTGAGCAGCTCATGATGGGGATAGACGCGCATCCGGTAGTCGAGTTTGCCACAGACATCGGGTGTGAAGTCGAGCGCGAAGAGGCTGTCACCATGCTCGCCGGGCCCCCGGTATTCGAGGCGCAGCTTGCGCGGCGGGCGCAGACGCGTGTCGACGCCCGGACGGAAGAGCAGCAGCTCGACCGCCACATCCTCAGGCGCCAGACCATCGAGGTGCACCGCCAGCTCGAAATGCAGGGTCGCACCATAGGGAATGCGCTTGACCGGGGTATCGAGGCGCCGCATGCGCACCTTGGGCCAGGCGCGGCGCACCTTCTGCTTCCAGGCGGCGAGTTCGCGCGCGGCGGCGAAACCGTCGGCGCTTTTCTTGCGCCATTGGCGGTCGGCAGGGGCATAGAACTTTTCGACGTATTCGCCCACCATGCGCTGCGAATTGAAGCGCGGCGTGATCGTCGCGATCGAGCGCTTCGCCATCGCCACCCACTCTGGGGAATAACCCAGCGGCCCGCGCGCGTAGTAAAGCGGAATCACCTTGTCCTGCAGAATCTCGTACAGCGAACGGCCTTCTTCCTGGTCGCGCCGCGCCTCGTCGAGGCTGCGCGAAGCCGGCTTGATCGCCCAACCATTGGCGCCACTCTCGTCCTGATGAAAGCCTTCCCCCCACCAGCCATCGAGCACCGAAAGGTTGATCACACCGTTCATGGCCGCCTTCATGCCGGAGGTGCCGGAGGCTTCGAGCGGATAGATCGGATTGTTCAGCCAGACATCGACACCGGCCACGAGGCGGCGCGCCAAGCGCAGGTCATAGCCCTCGACGAGCAGGATGTGGCCTTCGAATTCCGGCATCTGCGAGACTTCATGAACGCGCTTGAGCAATGCCTGACCGGGCTGGTCGGCGGGATGGGCCTTGCCGGCGAAGATGAACAATACCGGCCGCTCCGGATTGCAGATCAGCCTTCTTAAGAGATCGAGATCGCGAAACAACAGTAGAGCACGCTTGTAGGTGGCGAAGCGCCGTGCAAAGCCGATCGTCAGCACATTGGGATTTTCCGGGTCGGCAAAGCGCAACAGACGGTCGATGTGTGCCTGGGAATATTGGTTGCGCGTGTATTGTTCGGTGATGCGGTGGCGCACTAGATAGAGCATTTCCGCCTTGATCGACTGTCGGATGCTCCAGAAGGTATGGTCTGGAATCGCATGCACCTGTGACCAGATTTCCCTGTCGCTGAGCCGTTGCCGCCAGGCCGGCCCGAGCACGCGATCGAATGTGTCATACCAATGGTCGGACAGGAAGGTCGGCACATGCACGCCATTGGTGACATAGTCCATCGGGTTCTCGCCCGGCTCGATCTGCGGCCAGAGATTGCGACAGATTTCCGCGGAGACGCTGCCGTGGATGCGCGAGACGCCGTTCTGGAAACGCGAGCCGCGCACCGCCAATGCCGTCATGTTGAATTCGGGGGTATCGTCGATGCGTCCCAGCGCCAGCAGGCTGCCGATGTCGCAGCCCATGTCGCGGCAGCATTCCTCGAAATAGCGGCGGATCATCTCGTCGGCAAAATGGTCGTGCCCGGCCGGCACCGGCGTATGGGTGGTAAACACCGTATTGCTCGCGACGACTTCCAGCGCCGCATCGAAATCGAGACCGCTCTGGATCAAATCACGCATACGCTCGAGGATCAGGAAGGCGGCATGGCCTTCATTGATGTGCCAGACGGTGGGCGACAGCCCGAGCGCGGCGAGCGCGCGCACACCGCCCATGCCGAGCACGATCTCCTGTTCGATGCGCGTCGTGCGGTCGCCGCCGTAAAGCTGATGGGTGATGTCGCGATCGTGCGGCGAGTTTTCCTCGAGATCGGTGTCGAGCAGAAACAGCTTGACGTGCCCGACGCGCGCCTGCCAGACCTTGACACGCACCTCTCGGCCCGGCAGACGCACCGTGATCTTCAGTTCCGCATCGTCTGGACCAATCACCGGAATGACCGGCAGATCGTCGAAATCGGCATCGTTGTAAAGGGCATGCTGGTTGCCGTCGGCGTCGATGCTCTGCAGGAAATAGCCCTGGCGATAGAGCAGCCCCACGCCGACGAATGGCAGATTCATGTCGCTCGCCGTCTTGCAATGGTCGCCCGCCAGGATGCCCAAGCCGCCGGAATAGATCGGCAGGCTCTCATGAAAGCCAAACTCGGCGCAGAAATAGGCAATCAATGCTCCTTCAGGGAGGTGCGCCCCCTGCTCGCGGTGCAGATTGTCGTGATAGGTATCGTAGGCCGACAGCACATGGGCCAGCGCGCCGAGGAAGACGGGATCCTGCGCCGCCTCGTCGAGCCGGCGCTGGTCGACGCGCTTCAGGAAAGCCTTCGGGCTGTGGCCGACTGCGCCCCACAGCTTTGTGCCCAGACGGGCAAACAGGCTGCGCGTGGGACGGTCCCAGCTATACCAGAGATTGTTGGCGAGCTCCTCGAGGCGGGCGAGCCGGGCAGGAAGCCTGGGATTGATTTCGAGTTGGAACAGGGTGCCAGCCATAGCGTCGATATCCGTTTCGTTCGAGTGAATGAGCGATTTTACGTCGCCCTGCCGCCCCCGGCTTGCGCCCGGGGAGGGGAAGGATCAGCGGATGTGGTGAATACGCTGGCCAAGCATTTCCGGCGTGACCAGGCAAATGCCCTTCGGGGTGACATGGAAACGCTTGCGGTCTTCTTCGGGATCGTATCCGATCACCATGCCTGCCGGCACATTGCAGTTCTTGTCGATCACCGCACGGCGGATCTTGCAATGCCGGCCGATCTCGGCGTTCGGCAGCACGACCGAATCCTCGACCAAGGCCCAGCTATGGACGAAGACGCGCGAGAACAGCAACGAGCGTCGCACCGTCGCTCCGCTGATGATGTCACCACCGGAAACCAGCGAGTCGATCGCCATCCCGCGCCGGCCATCATCATCGAAAACGAACTTGGCTGGCGGCAGCTGCTCCTGATAGGTCCAGATCGGCCAGTCCTTGTCATACATGTTGAGCTCGGGGGAAACCTTGGTCAGCTCGATGTTGGCTTCCCAGTAGGCATCGACGGTACCGACGTCGCGCCAGTAAGGCACGCCGTTGACAGGCATGCCGACGCAGCTTTCGGCGAAGTCATGGGCGAAGGCGCGATAGTGGCCGATGATGTGCGGGATTACGTTCTTGCCGAAGTCGTGATCGGAATTTGGGTCATCGGCATCGCGAATCAGCTGCTCGTAAAGGAACGGGGCATTGAAGACATACACCCCCATATTCACCAGCGCGCGGTCGGGCCGACCGGGAATGCAGGCGGGTTCCTTCGGTTTCTCGACGAAGCTGACGATGCGGCCTTTTTCGTCCGTACCCATCACACCGAAGGCGGAAGCTTCCCCGATCGGCACGTCCATGCAGGCGATGGTCAGATCGGCATCGCGCTGCACGTGTTGCGCAAGCATGCGGCCGTAATCCATCTTGTAGATGTGATCGCCGGAGAGGATCAACACATATTTGGGCTGATTGCGGCGCAACAGGTCGATGTTCTGGAACACCGCATCGGCCGTGCCCTGATACCAGTCTTCGCCGATCTGTTGCTGTGCCGGCAACAAATCGATGAATTCGTCGAAGCGACCATCGAGGAAACTCCAGCCGCGCTGCAGGTGGCGGATCAGGCTTTGCGCCTTGTATTGGGTCGCGACGCCGATGCGCCGGATGCCGGAGTTCACACAGTTCGACAGCGTGAAATCGATGATACGGAACTTGCCGCCGAAGGGCACCGCCGGCTTCGCGCGCCAGTCGGTGAGCTGCATCAGCCGGCTGCCACGCCCACCGGCCAGAATGATCGCGTAGGTCGAGCGGGTCAGATGGCTAACGAAACGACCATAAGTCGCATGCGGGTCGTTGAAAGGCGGATCGTGTGGCATGAAAAACTCCCTATCTGGTTTTCCGAGCCAACCCGCTGCTTTTGACTTTATCGAATCCCCTCTGGCGGGCGGGAGCGCTGGCCCGGATTGGTCGAATTATGGCTTCAGAATCCCTTCCCTGAGAAGTCGATCGATCTCGGCTTCGGCTTGCAGCCAGTCCTCGAGTTCGCTGCCACCATGAAAGCCGCGCCGTTCGGCGATGTAATACGCCGCTACTTCTACGTACATGCGCCGCTGCTCCGGGCTGAGCTCCGGTATCTGCGGACGACTCTGGACGTCAGCCGGAGCCATTGCGGGCCCTGCATCAGCCGCCGCTGCTTTGGCAGCTTTCCTCGGTGCTTTTCCCGCTTGGGCAGGCTTTGGCACCGTCGCCTTCTTCGCAGCGGGCGCCTTGGTCTCCTCGACTGTCTGTGTTGCGGCTTTCGTCTTGCTGGCCGTTGGCTTGGATGTCTTCTTGACCGCTGCGGCGGTGGTCTTACGGGATGTCGTCATGGGATTGCGCTCCTGGATGGGTGATATGTTAACGCTTTGCCATTCCTCTTATACACTACTCATGTTTCAAAATGTTGACCACGATCAAAACGACGCCCAGTTCCTCTCCGACATCAGCGCCGCGCCACGCAGTCCGATTTCCGGATCGGTCACGGCACGTACCGGCATGCAACGCACAAGCCCGGCATGCTCGGCCTTGGCATTGAAAGCGGCCAGAAAACGGCTTTGCGGTAACTCGGGCAACAGGTGCCAGGTTACACCACCAGCGAGATAGACACCTCCACGCGCCAGCACAGCCAAGGCCATGTCACCTGCAAACGCGCCATAGGCGGAAAAAAAAGCCGTCAGCGTCTCTTGTGCCGCTGCGTCACCTTGTCGCGCCCTTGCGAGGATTTCCGGCGCAGCAGCTGTCTGGCCGCTCAGGATGCGATGGATGTTTTCCAGTCCAGGCCCGGAAATCACTCTTTCCGCGGTCACCCGACCATGCTCGGCCAGCAGCGCCGCAGCGATCCTCTGTTGCACCTCATCCTGCGGCGAGAAGCCGACATGGCCGCCTTCGCTGGGCAGGATGCGCCCGTTGGCGATGATCGCCATCCCCAGCCCGGTGCCCGGGCCGAGCACGAGTTTGACACCATCTGGCAACGGAACGCCGCTCTGCAGGGTCAGGCATTCCGCCTCGGTGAGCGTCGTGACGCCAAGTGCAACGGCAGCGAAGTCGTTGATCAACGATAGCCGGCCAAGATGAAAACGCTTTTCCAGCTCGGCACAATCGATCCGCCACGGCAGATTGGTGACTTTCGCCGCGCGGCCGTCCTCGGCCACCGGTCCGGCGACGGCGAGACAACCGCCTTCGACTGGAGCAGTTATGCCACTCAGATACTGTGCGAGCAGCTCTTCGAAGTGCGCAAACTCGGCGCTGGTGAAGCGGCACGACTGATGGAACTTTCCGGCTTCATCGACGAGCGCCAGCAAAACCTTGGTGCCGCCGATGTCGCCGATGAGTTTCATCGCCACCGCTTCCACCCGTCTCTACCAGCTCGTCATGACGGGATACTGCGCAATGAGCGGATCGGGAGAGAGGATCGTCATCTGGTTCGCGATCGCTTGGCAAACAAGCATGCGATCGAAGGGATCACGGTGGAGCGTCGGCAGTTTCTCCAGCACCAGCGTGTCCGTCTCGTTCAAGGGCAGCGCCGCGATGCGATGTTTTTTCCGCTCCATCGTCACATAGCGCCCAGGCAGATCGCCCAATGGCAATTTACCGAGCCGGTGCTTGACAACGATTTCCCAGGCGGAGACAGCAGAAAGGAAAATCTCATTGGCCGGATCGCGGAACAGGGCGAGGGCCGTTGCACTCACCTGCGGCTTGCCGCGAATGATCCAAAGAAAAGTACAGGTGTCGAGGAGTAACCTCACCCTGCCCTGCCTTCTTTTTTGGCAGTCTCGTTTCCACTCCCGCTCTTCTTTTCCGATTCAACCTCGGAGACAGCTTCCAGCAGTGAGTCAGGCATTTCACCACTAAAAGCTGACAACAATTCTTCCGGCAGCGGTTCAAAAAAACTTTCGGGAAGATCGTATTCGGCATCGCACGCCAGCCCCACCGGTCGGGGTTCGGATTCCGGCTTTGGCAGCGGAACCAATTGGGCTATCGGTACGTTGCGACGACAGATCTGCACGGTCTCCCCTGCCTCGACGGCAGCAAGGTATTCGGAAAGCTTGGCCTTGGCTTCGTGGGTATTGATCGAGATCATGACCAATCCATTGACTGATTACATGACCAACTATAGAACCAAAGACAAAATGCGTCAAACCGCCACCGGCGCCGGAATGTGCGGGTAGGGATCGTAGCCCTCGAGCGTGAAATCCTCGAAACGGAACGCGAAGATATCCTTCACCGCCGGGTTGAGGCGCATCGTCGGCAGCGGCCGCGGTTCGCGCGTCAGTTGCAGTCGTGCCTGCTCGAGATGGTTCAGATAAAGATGCGCATCGCCGAGCGTATGGATGAACTCGCCAGGCCGCAAGCTCACGACCTGGGCCACCATCGTCGTCAGCAGGGCGTAAGAGGCGATGTTGAACGGCACGCCGAGGAAGATGTCGGCGCTCCTCTGATAGAGCTGGCAGGACAGCCTGTCACCGGCAACGTAGAACTGGAACAACACGTGGCAAGGGGGGAGCGCCATCCGGTCGAGATCGGCGGGATTCCATGCGGTGACGATGTGGCGGCGCGAATCCGGGTTGTTCTTCAAGCCTTCGATGAGCTGGGCGATCTGGTCGATCTCGCCGCTGGGATTGTCAACTGAGCGCGCCGGCCAGTGGCGCCACTGGTGGCCATAGACCGGCCCCAAATCGCCATTGGCATCGGCCCATTCGTCCCAGATGGTTACCTTGTTTTCTTTCAGATAAGCGATGTTGGTCTCGCCGCGCAAGAACCATAGCAGTTCGTGGATGATCGAGCGCAGGTGCAGCTTCTTGGTCGTCAAGAGCGGAAAGCCTTCCGCCAGATCGAAACGCATCTGCCAGCCGAATACCGACAGCGTGCCCACGCCGGTGCGATCGCGCTTTTCATGCCCATGTTCGAGCACATGGCGCATCAGTTCGAGATATTGCCGCATAATCGGCCTGATTATAGAGGGAGCGATGATCCCAGATGATGACTCAACCCAAGCTGCCAAAGCTCGTATTTGCAGAGCGCCCGCAGGGTGCCCACCGCCTGCTCCTGCTGCCAGCCGCGAAAAGCCTGCCCCCCGAACTACCCGACTTCGATTTCTGGCAGCTGCTGCTGAAACGCAAGGAAACGAAAGCAGCAGAACTGACCAAGACGCCTCTCGTCGCCGACCTGCCTGACGGCGCCCGGGCGGCGCTGGTCATGGTCGATGCGCAGAAACCGCGCTTCGAGCGGTTGACCGTGCTGCGCAAGGCGTTGATGCCGCTGCTCGAAGAAATGCCCGGCACGCTGGCGCTCATCTGTTGCGGCGCAGCTGAAGAGGCACTCACAGATGCGCTCTATGTCGCGCTGGTCAATGGCGTGCCGCTGCCACAGCAGAAAAAGAAGCCGGCTAAACCGCTGAAGGAAATCATGCTGGCGTGCCGTCCCGCCAGCGCCGACTCTCCGAAACAAGTCGGCG
>CAYZII010000027.1:0-26673 GCA_964478415.1 uncultured Methyloversatilis sp. | reverse complement strand
TTTGAACAGTTATTATCAGACGCCGCAAGCGGCTAGTCAAATTATTCGCCAGAAACATCGTTCCAAGTCAGAAGAGACTCTGATCGAGATCCTTCTTTCGCCTGCATTCGTGAGCGAACAAGCCTCAATGTTCGTCGAGGCGCAGCCCGACAGTCTTGTCGTCGTTGGCGTTGCGATGCAACAGGTGTCCTTCCACTACAGCACCGAGATGGATCTCGATCGTGTTGTACTCGACATCGCCCGTGACTCGGGCATAAGGTTGTAGCTCGAGCGATTCTGCTGAACGCACCGACCCATTGACAGTACCATTGATGACGACGTGAGGAACGATGACCTCGCCATCTACTCGGGCATGTTCGCCGATCACGAGAGTGCTCGGCTGATCACCCGTCGCGCACAGGTTGCCGTGGACTTCGCCGTCTACGCGTAATCCCCCGGAGAAGGTGATGTTTCCTTCCACGGTCGTTCCTGCACCAATCAGGGTGTCGATTCTTCCGTTCGGTTTGCCGGTTTTTTTGAACATCATTTCACTCTCCCGTGGAATTCGGCTGCACTGTCATTTTTTCTTTGCGGTTTGCGATGCCAACCGCTTCAGCACTGCAAGTTCTTCCTTGAGGCGGGCATTTTCCTCGATCAAGGCCTTGTGTTTGTCGGCCAGGGACCGCTGTGCCGCCTGCTCGATCTGCAAGTCGTTTTCGCGCGCAGCCAGGATGCCGTGGAGGCGGGCAACTTCTTCTTCCAATGCAGTATTGGTTTTTTGCAGGATTTCGAGCCGCTCGGCCTGATCCCTTTGTGCCAGGCGCCCGCCAGGATCGATCAGCAATATCAGCCCTGCTCCTAGCAAAAACGCCGCGCTGACGAGCGCAGCGCGCAGATACCAGGGCCAGTGAGGCCGTACCACGACTTGCTGGGCAAAAATGCCGCAGCGTCTGCGCCAACGACGCAGTGTCAGGGCAAGACGGGAACTTGGGTAAGACCAAGACATTCGTCGAGGCCGAACATCAGATTCATGTTTTGCACCGCTTGACCGGCCGCCCCTTTGACCAGGTTGTCGACGACAGACAGGACGACGAGCATGTCCCCGCCTTGCGGACGATGCACGGCGATGCGACAGACATTGGCCGCCCTGACGGAGCGGGTATCGGGATGGGACTTGGGCGGCAGGACATCGACGAAGGGCTCGCCTGAATAGCGTTTTTCATAAAGGGCCTGGAAATCTTCTTCCCGGGTGATGCGCGCATACAGCGTCGCATGGATACCGCGAATCATGGGTGTCAGATGGGGAACGAAGGTCAGGCCGACCTCCCGCCCGGCGAGGGCGGCAAGCCCCTGGCGGATTTCTGGGAGATGGCGGTGGCCGGTGACACCATAGGCCTTGAAATTGTCGGAGGCTTCGGCGAAGAGGATGTGGGTTTCGGCCTTGCGGCCGGCGCCAGAAACGCCGGACTTGGCATCGGCGATCAGATGGGCGAGATCGACGCAGCCGGCCTCGATCAAGGGCAGGAACCCGAGTTGCACCGCTGTCGGATAGCAACCCGGATTGGCGACCAGCCTTGCGCCTCTGATTTGCGCACGGTTCACTTCGGGCAGGCCATAAACCGCCTCGGCGACGAGATCCGGAGCGGCATGCGTCATGCCATACCACTTCTCCCAAAGGGCAACGTCCTTGATGCGGAAATCGGCGGCCAGATCGATGACCCGTACACCCGCTTCAAGCAGGCTACGCGCCTGTTGCATCGCCACCCCATTCGGTGTCGCAAAAAAGACCACCTGGCACTCTTTCAGCGGCGCTATCGTCGGATCGCTGAACTTGAGGTCGACCCGCCCGCGCAGACTTGGAAACATTTCCGCTACGGCACTACCGGCCTCGGCGCGGGAGGTGATCGCCGTCAGCTCCACTTCGGGATGTTGTGCGAGGAGCCTTAACAATTCGACACCGGTGTAGCCGGTGCCACCTACGATGCCAACCTTGATCATGTTCTACTCCGAAACCGGACGCGGGCCGGGCGATCGACGGCCACCGTGGCGCATGTGCGCGGGTTGTCAGCAGGCCCAACAAACCGAATCACGAAAAAGCTATCATAACCCGACATGGACAGGGGACAAAAAAGCCGCCCGCAGGCGGCTTCTTGTGACAGGCGCGAGATCAGCGCTTCGAGAACTGTTTGCGGCGGCGTGCCTTGTGCAGGCCGACCTTCTTGCGTTCGACTTCCCGCGCATCGCGCGTCACGAATCCCGCTTTCGACAGCACCGGCTTGAGCGTGGCATCGTAATCGATCAGAGCGCGGGTGATGCCGTGACGCACCGCACCGGCCTGACCCGACTCACCCCCCCCGCTGACATTCACCATGATGTCGAAGGTGTCGAGATGCTGGGTCAGTTCGAGCGGCTGGCGCACGATCATCCGGCCGGTCTCACGGGAGAAAAATTCATCCACCGGCTTGCCATTGACGATGATCTTGCCGCTGCCGTTTTTCAGAAACACGCGGGCCACCGCCGTCTTGCGGCGACCGGTGCCATAGTAGTAATTGGCCGACATAGTATGTAGTCCTGTCAGATTTCCAGGGTCTTGGGTTGCTGCGCCGCATGAGGATGCTCGGCGCCCGCATAGCACTTCATCTTCTTGAGCATCGCATAACCGAGAGGGCCCTTGGGCAACATGCCCTTGACAGCCTTTTCGAGTACCCGGGCAGGAAAGCGCTGCTGCAACTTGATGAAGTTGGTTTCATAAATACCACCAGGATAGCCGGAATGGCGAAAGTACTTCTTGTCCTGGGCCTTGTTACCGGTCACACGCAACTTATCGACATTGACGACGACGATGTAATCGCCGGTATCGACATGCGGCGTATACTCCGGCTTGTGTTTGCCGCGCAGACGGCGGGCGATCTCGGCAGCCAAACGGCCGAGCACCTTGTCCGTGGCATCGACGACGAACCAATCGCGCTTGACTTCTTGCGGTTTGGCGGAAAAAGTCTTCATGGAAAGTCCTTGCTACTCGATTCAAACAGCCGGTGGGCGCGGCCTGGGGTGTCACGCGGCGCCCCAGAGAAACAAGCCACCACGCGGAAAGCCGCGCATGGTAGCGCAAGGTGGCAAAAAAAGTCAAATGATTTCGCTGCCGTATCGCCAGCGCCGAGTTTTTGAAAAAGACGATCGCCGCACGGCAAACGGCTACAATTTCTGCCGATCGACTTTCCGATGGGGGTTTTGCATGTTGGAATGCACGGTACATTGGCAACCTCGCGGCATGAGCTTCGTCGCTGAAACCGGCTCGGGACACATGGTAGCCATGGATGGCGCACCTGAGGCGGGAGGCCGCAACTTGGCGCCGCGGCCGCTCGAACTGTTGTTGGCTGGCACTGGCGGCTGCACTGCGTTCGACGTGGTTTCGATCCTGAAGAAGTCGCGCCAGGAGATCACCGATTGCGCCGTCAGGCTCACCGCCGAGCGCGCCACCGAAGATCCCAAGGTTTTCACGCGCATCGACCTGCACTTCATCGTCACAGGCCGCGGGCTCAAACCCGAAGCGGTCGAGCGTGCCGTAAAGCTCTCGGCCGAGAAATACTGCTCGGCGTCGATCATGCTCGGCAAGACCGCCCAAATCCATCACAGCTGGGAAATCGTCGAAGCCTGACAGACGGCGACGGTTTCCTAAATCCAGTAAGCGGTCGTCGTCATCACCTTGGCCGCCAGCTTCATCGCCCCTTTCGCAATAAGCGGCAACTCGGTGGCGCCAAGGCTTTGCGCCATGCGCGCGTGAGCGATCTCGTCGGCCTTCATCTGGTCGATGATCGCCTGAGAGCGACGATCCGCGGCCGGCAATTGCTGCAGATGTCCATCCAGGTGTGCTTCGACCTGGCGTTCGGTTTCCGCAACGAAGCCAAGACTGATCCCATCCCCCAGCCGGCCGGCAATGGCACCGATCGTCCAGGCGCCCGCATACCAGAGCGGATTGAGCAGACTCTTCCTGCCGCCCAGTTCTTCGATGCGCCGTTCGGTCCAGTTGAGATGTTCGGTTTCCTCCCAGGCGGCGCGCTCGAGTGCCTTACGCACCGTGTCGCTCGCGGCAGCGAAGGCCTGGCCGGCATAGAGCGCTTGCGCACAGATCTCGCCGACATGATTGATGCGCATCAGTGCCGCGGCGTGACGCCGTTCGGCATCGCTCAGTTCGGGTTCCGGCAGCGCCTCTCCGGGCATCGGGCGTTGCGTCGGCGCCTTGACGAACAAGGTGCGCAGCGCTTGGTCCAGCTCCACAATGAGGGGGTCGAGCAGGCTCATTTCCGTTTCTTCAGTTTCAATCGACACTGGGGTGCTTGCCCAATCGCAACGCCTGGAGCCCTTCTTCGGGGGTGGCGATCGGATTGCCGATAGGACAGAAAAATTCGTGGGCGAGTGCCGCATGATGGCGATAGGTCGGCTTGTTCTGGATCGTGCGCCACTCGCTGCGGCGTGCCAGCGACCACGTCCCATCCTGGCGGCCTGTGGCGTAGATCTTGTATTGCCCTGTCGTACAGCGTATGCCTTCGTAGGTGATGTTAGTCGCCCCGCTTTGGCTGCGCACCACGAGGGTGTAGCGCACGACGCCATCGTTGCCGACGCTGAGACTTCTGCCATCGATGAAATAACGATGGGGCGTCGTGGCGCTGACGTAGAACTCGCGCAGGTCCGTCTCCCGGGGAAATTCGGGCACTCGCGGCACCTCCTCGACCCATTTGGGAGCATCGGGATCGTCGTCGGCAAGCAAGCCGGCCAAAGCGTTACCGGCCGCACCCAGGGCAACGAGGAAAAGCGCCGTCAAAAGCCTCATGACACCCCTCGTCAACGTTCCCGCACAGGTGCCACAGCAGGCTCAGGATGCCGGGACTTCGGCCGGTCTCGGGCCGCATCGGTTTCATGAAACAGGTAGTGCGCCAGCTCGGTCAAGGCGCGCTCATAGACGCCGCGCTTGAACTCGATCACCGTCTCCAGCGGCACCCAGTAATTGCTCCAGCGCCAGGCATCGAATTCCGGCTTCGCGGTGGCACGCAAACAGATGTCACTGTCGCGACCAATCAGTCGCAACAGGAACCAGATCTGCTTCTGCCCTTTGTAGGTGCCACGCCATTCCCGGCGCACCCAGTGTTTTGGAACGTCGTAACGCAACCAGTCCCGCGTGCGGCCGAGGATTCGGACATGCTCGGGCTTCAGGCCCAGCTCTTCATGGAGTTCACGGAACATCGCCTGCTCGGGCGTCTCACCCTTCTTGATCCCGCCTTGAGGGAACTGCCAGGAATGTTCGCGAATCCGTTTGCCCCAGAAAACCTCGTGACGCTGATTGGTCAGGATGATGCCGACGTTCGGGCGATAACCTTCCCGATCGAGCATGGTGAAACCTCAAACTGTTTGTCTGGGCATGATTGTTCCACATTCCCCCGGTCGAGGAAAGCCACTTAGCCGGGTAGAATCCCAGTCCATTGTCAGACAAAGGAAATACCGCAATGCGAGCTAGCCAGTTCTTCATCAATACCCTCAAGGAAGCACCTGCGGATGCCGAGATCGTCTCACACAAGCTGATGACGCGTGCCGGCATGATCCGCAAGCTCGCCGGCGGCATCTATACCTACATGCCGATGGGGCTGCGGGTGATCCGCAAGATCGAAGCGATCATCCGCGAGGAGATGAACCGCGCCGGTGCGATCGAGCTGTTGATGCCGATCGTCCAGCCGGCAGAGCTGTGGCAGGAGACCGGACGCTGGGACAAGATGGGCGCGGAATTGCTGCGTGTGAAGGACCGCCATCAGCGCGACTTCGTCATCCAGCCAACCTCCGAGGAAGTGATCACGGACATTGCCCGGGGGGAAATCCACAGTTACCGCCAATTGCCGAAGAATTTCTATCATATCCAGACCAAGTTCCGCGACGAGCGCCGGCCGCGCTTCGGCGTGATGCGCGGCCGGGAATTCACGATGAAGGATGCCTATTCCTTCGACCGCGATGCCGCCGGCGCGGAGAAAAGCTATCAGGCGATGTACGACGCCTATGTGCGCATCTTCGAGCGCATGGGTCTCAGGTTCCGTGCCGTGCGCGCCGACACGGGCGCTATCGGCGGCTCACTGTCACATGAATTTCAGGTGATCGCAGACACCGGCGAGGATGTGCTGGTCTATTGCCCTGACTCCGACTACGCAGCCAACATCGAACTGGCCGAAGCCCTGCCGGCGAGTGCCGTCCGGCCAGCGCCGAGTCTGGCGCTGCAAAAGGTGGCGACGCCCGAAACCACGCGCTGCGAAGACGTGGCCCGGCTGCTGGGTGTGCCGCTCGAGCACACCGTGAAGTCGGTCGTGCTCGCCGTCGACACCCCGCTCGGCGCCGAGCTCTGGCTGCTG
Organism: uncultured Methyloversatilis sp.; assembly: GCA_964478415.1. Taxonomy (GTDB): domain Bacteria; phylum Pseudomonadota; class Gammaproteobacteria; order Burkholderiales; family Rhodocyclaceae; genus Sulfuricystis. Next base: position 20,305 of record CAYZII010000027.1, on the reverse strand, counting down.
CTGGTGCGCGGCGATCACGAACTCAACGAAGTCAAAGCCGGCAAGATTCCAGGACTCGACCAGGGGTTCCGTTTTGCCACCGAGGCCGAGATCATCGACCATTTTGGCTGCCCGCCAGGGTATCTGGGGCCGATCAACACCCAAAAGCCGGTGAAGATCGTCGCCGACCGCACCGTGGCCAATATGGCCGATTTCATCTCCGGCGCCAACGAAGTCGGTTTCCACCTCCAGGGCATCAACTGGGGACGCGATCTGCCCGAACCCGACATCATTGCCGACATCCGCAACGTCGTCGCCGGCGACCCGTCCCCCGATGGCAAAGGCAAGCTCGCGATCCAGCGCGGCATTGAGGTGGGACACGTGTTCTACCTCGGCACCAAGTATTCCGCCGCGATGAACTGCACCTTTCTCGACGAGCACGGCAAGCCTCAGCTGATGGAGATGGGCTGTTATGGCATCGGCGTCACACGGCTGGTGGGCGCCGCGATCGAACAGAATCACGACGAGAAAGGCATCATCTGGCCGGACGCGATCGCGCCCTTCACGGTCGTCATCTGCCCGGTGGGCTGGGGCAAGTCGGAAGCGGTACGCCAGGCGGCACTCGATCTGTACGAAAAGCTGATCGTCTCGAACATCGACGTGATCCTCGACGATCGCGACGAACGTCCGGGAGTAATGTTCGCCGACTGGGAGCTAATCGGCGTGCCGCACCGCGTCACGCTCGGCGAGCGTGGCCTCAAGGAAGGCATGGCCGAATACCAGCACCGTCGCGATGCAGCGGCCACGAAAGTTGCGTTATCAGAAATCACAGCTTTCGTGCGTGGCAAGGTATGCGTCCCCTCCTGATCCTTTTTGCCTGGTTGACCTGCCTGACCAGCGAGGTTCAGGCCGGTGCCCAGAAATACGAACCGCTGGCGGCCAGCGTGCAAGCCGCATTGCACGCTGCAGTCTCAGACCTCGCCTCACCGGAACCGCAGTTTTCCAGCATCGAGGAAAAGATCGACTGGCTGACGGAAATGTCGCGCCGCCTGGCGCGACGCATGGCCGATCGCAAGGCGCGCATCGAGTTCCTGAAAACCGTACGCTATGAAGCGCAGCGCGCCGGGCTGGACCCCCAGCTCGTGCTAGGGCTCATCGAGGTGGAAAGCGGCTTCCGCAAATACGCGGTCTCCTCGGCCGGCGCGCGCGGCTACATGCAGGTGATGCCGTTCTGGGTCGGCCTGATCGGTGAGCCGCATCACAACCTATTCCATCTGCGCACGAATCTGCGTTACGGTTGCACGATCCTGCGCCACTACCTCGACATCGAGAACGGCGACCTGTTTCGCGCACTAGGGCGTTACAACGGCAGTCTCGGTCGGCCGGAATACCCCAACATGGTGCGTGCCGCTTGGGAAAGGCACTGGGCGTGGGGACCGCGGGTGATCCAGGTGCGGCGTTAGCGTGGAACGCCTGTACAGCCGACCGTGGCCGCCTGCGTTTCATTGACCGTGGGTGGCCCAAGGTCGGCGATGCGGCGTTAGTGCCGTCCCGCCAGCGCAGATTTTCTGATCTTTCTTTTAGCGTGGCATTCCCGGCATGCCGCCGCGTCCGATCAACCCTTTGGCGGCGCGCATCATCTTCGCCATGCCGCCTTTGGAAAACTGCCTCATCATCTTCTGAGTCTGCTCGAACTGATTGAGCAGCCGGTTGACTTCCTGCACCGTCACCCCGGCGCCGGTGGCAATACGCCTCTTGCGGCTGGCCTTGATGATCTCCGGTTTCGACCGTTCGGCAGGCGTCATCGCATCGATGATGCCGACGAGGCGCCGGATCATTTTGTCTTCGACGCCACCGCCCGCTTGTTGGGCGAGTTGCGCGAACTGCGCCGGCAGTTTGTCCAGCAGTGCGGAAAGCCCCCCCATGTTGCGCATCTGGCCGAGCTGCGCCTTGAAATCGTTCAGATCGAAGCCCTTGCCGGACTTCATCTTTTTCACGAAAGCCTGGGCCTTTTCCTGATCGACGCTGCGCTGCGCTTCCTCGACCAGACCCAAAATGTCGCCCATGCCGAGGATGCGGCTGGCCATGCGCTCGGGATGGAATTCCTCGAGGCCATTGAGCTTCTCGCCGATACCGGCGAACTTCAGCGGCTTGCCGGTGACATGGCGCACGGACAGAGCAGCACCGCCGCGCGCATCGCCATCGAGCTTGGTGAGGATCACGCCCGTCAGGGGCAATGCCTCATTGAAGGCCTTCGCGGTATTCACCGCATCCTGCCCCTGCATCGCATCGACGACGAACAAGGTTTCGATCGGCTGCAATTGGGCATGCAGCGCGCGTATCTCGGCCATCATCGCTTCATCGATTGCCAGCCGCCCGGCGGTATCGACGAACAGCACGTCGTAAAAATGACGTTTCGCGTAATCGACGGCCGCGGCGGCGATCTCGGCCGGTTTCTGTCCGGCATGTGAGGGAAAGAAATCGATGCCCGCCTGGGCACAGACGGTTTTCAGCTGCTCGATGGCGGCGGGACGATAGACGTCGCAACTGACCGCCAGCACTTTCTTTTTCTGGCGTTCCTTGAGCCACTTGCCGAGCTTGGCGGTCGTCGTGGTTTTGCCCGCCCCCTGCAGACCCGCCATCAGGATGATCGCCGGTGGCTGACAGGCCAGGTTCAGTTCCGCCCTGGCACCGCCCATCAGCTCAGTCAACTCGCGATGCACGACACCGACGAGGGCCTGGCCCGGGGTGAGCGAGCCGATCACTTCCTGGCCCAGCGCTTTTTCCTTGACGCGGGCTATGAAGTCCTTGACGACCGGCAGCGCGACATCAGCCTCGAGCAGTGCCATGCGCACTTCGCGCAACATCTCGGCGACGTTGTCTTCGGTCAGGCGCGCCTGGCCGCGCAGCGTTTTGACGACTTTGGCAAGCCGTTGGGTCAGCGTATCGAGCATGGTTTTCCGAAATCAAGGAAGGCCGCGCCGGCTGCAGCCGTAGACGCCACGTTGCCGACGGATAGGCCGAAGCCGGCGCAGTGGCATTGGTGTAGACTTTGCGAACCGGGTTTATCTATGCCGACGATTTTACTGCATCCCCCCTTCCCGCACCTGCTGGCAGCCCTGCTCTACGTAGGTCTGGCTTTCCAGTTCTGGCGCACCCGCTGGCGCGGCGCGGTACTGGAGCAACCGGTCAAGGGACTGGCCACCTGGGAACGCGCCTGGCTGTTGCTGGCGTTGACCTTGCATGCCATAACGCTCGGTATCGAGGTGCATCCGGCAGGATTCGACTCGACCCGCTTCGGTTTCGCAGCGGCCCTGTCGCTGATGATGTGGCTGGCGGTGGCTTTCTACTGGATCGAGAGCTTCTACGCACGGATGGAAGGCCTGCAAATGCTGGGGCTGCCGCTCGCAGCCGTGTGCGTCGTGTTGCCGTGGCTGATCCCCAGCCAGCACATCCTCGCCAATGCAGGCTCGACGGCATTCCGTATCCACCTGCTGATGGCGATGCTCGCGTACAGCCTATTTACGCTTGCCGCGTTGCACGCGGTCCTGATGGCGGTCGCCGAAAAGCGCCTGCATCGCGGTCGCATGACACCCTTCTTCGCCGGGCTGCCACCCTTGCTGACGATGGAAAAACTGCTATTCCGGCTGATCCACGTCGCCTTCTTCCTGCTCACACTCACCCTGGTCTCCGGCATCCTGTTTTCCGAGCAGATCTTCGGCAAGGCGCTACCACTGAATCACAAGACCGTCTTTGCGCTACTGTCCTGGATCATCTTCGCCTTCTTGCTGGCCGGACGTCATCTTCGCGGCTGGCGGGGCAGGGTTGCGCTGCGCTGGACGCTGGCGGGTTTCGTAACCTTGCTGCTTGCCTACGTCGGCAGCCGTTTCGTGCTCGAAGTGCTGCTCGGTCGCCCTGGCTGATGTCGGATTACCCCCTTTCGGCGCTATCGACGGCGCTGGTGATCCTGCTGGCACTCTCGGCATTGTTCTCGATGTCCGAGACCAGCATGATGGCAGCCAACCGTTATCGGCTGCGTCATCTGGCCAATCAAGGGCATCGTGGCGCACAACTGGCCTTGCGCCTGCTCGCCAGTACCGACAAGATGCTCGGCGTCATCCTGCTGGGCAACAATCTGGTGAATACCGCCGCCGCCACGCTGGTCTCGGTCATCGCGATCGAGCTGTTTGGCGAGGAAGAATGGGCCCTGGCCGCCGGCACGCTGTTCATCACCTTCGCGATCCTGGTCTTTTCCGAGATCACACCGAAAATCATCGGCGCCGCCAACGCCGACCGACTCGCGACGCTTCTCGCTTTCCTGCTGTGGCCCCTGTTGCGCCTGAGCTACCCGGTGGTGTGGTTCATCAACCTGTTCGCGAAGGGTTTGCTGAGAACCTTGCATCTCGAGCCCGCAGTCGGGGAGCCGACTGCACTGACCACCGAGGAGCTGCGCACCGTGGTGCTGGAATCGGGTCGCTATCTGCCGGAAGCGCACCGTGACATCCTCATCAATCTGTTCGATCTCGAGCGCATCACCGTCGAAGACATCATGACGCCCCGCGGTGAAGTCGAGAGCATCGACATCACGGCGCCGATCGAGGAGATTCGCGAAAAACTCGCCACCAGCTTCCATACCCGACTACCGGTCTACGAAAGAGAGCCGGGCAATGTGATCGGCATCCTGCATCTGCGCCGTCTGATCGCACCCCTGCTCGATGAAAGCCTCGATCATGCAGCGTTGCGTGAGCTTCTGGCAGCACCCTATTTCATTCCCGCGGAAACCCGCGCTTACGATCAGCTACGTTTCTTTCGCGAAAACCGACAAAGGCTCGGCCTGGTCGTCGATGAATATGGCGAATTGCTCGGCCTGGTGACGATCGAGGACATCATCGAAGAGATCATCGGCAAATTCACGACGAGTATGCCGGGCAGCGAGGCGGTGATCGGCTGGGGCGAGGATGGCACCGCACTGGTCGATGGCGGGCACAGCCTGCGGGAAATCAACCGCGCCCTCGGCCTCGACCTGCCGGTCGATGGACCGAAGACGCTCAACGGTCTGATCCTCGAGCACTTGCGCGACATTCCAGAAACCGGGGTGGGATTGCGTATCAATGGCATTCCGATGGAAATCATCCAGACCGAGGACAGGCGCGTGAAAATGGTGAAAATCCACCGTCCCTGACGGCGGCATTACCACGCCGTGGCAAAAAGGCTGGTTTTTCCAGCTTTACAATGCGGTCTGGGCAAGGCATTATCACTGGCGCATAAATTTGCAAGGAGCAGTCATGGCAATATCCAAACGGGATGACTTCCTGGCCGTCTATAACTGGGAAGGCAAGGACAAGAGCGGCAAGCTGATTCGCGGCGAGCTGCGCGCTGCCTCCCCGACGGTCGTCCGTACCACGCTGCGCCGCCAGGGCATTTTCGTCACCAAAGTCGCCAAACAATCCATCCTCCGCGGCCGGGGCAAGGTCACCGACAAGGACATCACGTTGTTTACCCGCCAGATGGCGACGATGATGAAATCGGGCGTGCCGCTCCTGCAAGCCTTCGACATCGTCGCCAAGGGAGCGAGCAATCCTGCCCTGAGCAAGCTGATCCTGGACGTCAAGACAGACGTCGAGACCGGGTCGGCACTCAACCAGGCATTCCGTAAGCATCCGCTGCATTTCGAACCGCTCTATTGCAACCTGGTCGAGGCTGGCGAGCAGGCGGGCATCCTCGATCAGGTGCTCGACCGATTGGCCACTTACAAGGAAAAGACGCAGGCCCTGATCGCCAAGATCAAGAGCGCGCTGTTCTACCCGATTTCTGTGCTGGTCGTCGCTTTCATCGTCACTACGGTGATCATGATCTATGTCATCCCACAGTTCAAGAATATCTTCACCAGCTTCGGTGCCGACTTGCCGGGACCGACATTGCTCGTGATCGCGATTTCCGACTTTTTCGTCGCCTATTGGTACCTCATCTTCACCGTGCTGTTCGGCGGCATCTATGCGTTCTTCTATTTCTGGAAACGTTCGGAAAAGATGCAGATGTTCATGGACCGGCTGGCGCTGCGTCTGCCAGTCTTCGGCGAGGTGATCCGCAAGGCGACACTGGCGCGCTGGACGCGCACGCTATCGACTATGTTCGCAGCAGGCGTGCCCCTCGTCGAAGCCCTCGACTCGGTCGGCGGCGCATCGGGCAACTACATCTACCGGGAAGCGACGAAACAGATCAAGGCCGATGTCAGCACCGGCTCCAGCCTGACGGTCGCAATGCAGAATACCGGCGTCTTCCCCAACATGGCGGTGCAGATGATCTCGATCGGCGAGGAATCCGGGCAGATCGATGCAATGAGCGGCAAAGTCGCGGACTTCTACGAACAGGAGGTCGATGATGCCGTCGAGAGGCTGTCGAGTCTGATGGAGCCAATGATCATGGTCGTTCTCGGCGTACTGATTGGCGGCATCATCGTCGCGATGTATCTGCCGATCTTCAAGCTCGGCTCCGTGGTCTGATCCATGCCGAACCTCGATTCTTCGGCGCTGGTCGCTGGCTGCGTGTTGCTTGGCCTGCTGATCGGCAGTTTCCTGAACGTGGTCATCCACCGGCTGCCGCAGATCATGGAAAGGGAATGGCAGCAACAGTGCGCCGAGCTCGCTGGGCAACCCCCGCCGGCCTTCCCGCCGCTGTCGCTTTTCTCGCCACGCTCACGCTGTCCGCACTGCCATCACACCATTGGTGCGCTCGAAAACATCCCGATCGTGAGCTACCTGATGCTGCGTGGCCGCTGCAAGGCTTGCGGCAAGCCCATCAGCCTGCGCTATCCGCTGGTCGAGGCGCTGACCGCCCTGCTCTATGGTTATGCCGCCTGGCATTACGGCCCCACGCTGGCGCTGGCAGGCGCCCTGCTCTTCATCGCGGCGCTGATCAGCCTGACCTTCATCGATGCCGACACGCAGCTTTTGCCGGACGACATCACGCTACCTCTGATCTGGGCGGGGCTGCTGATCAACCTGACGGGAACCTTCGCGCCGCTTTCCAGCGCGGTCATCGGCGCCACGGCCGGCTATCTCACCCTCTGGCTGGTGTATTGGGCATTCAAGCTCCTGACCGACAAGGAGGGTATGGGTTATGGTGACTTCAAGCTGCTCGCGGCGATCGGTGCCTGGTTCGGTTGGCAGGTGCTACCGCTGGTGATCCTGCTTTCCTCGCTGGTCGGTGCTCTGGTCGGCATCTCGCTGATCCTACTGGCTCGGCAGGGTCGCAACGTCCCCATCCCCTTTGGCCCATATCTCGCCGCCGCCGGCCTGATCACCCTGTTTTGGGGTCAGCCGCTCAATCAGGCCTGGCTCGGTCTGCTCGGTTGATTTTCCTGCCCCGCACCCTCAACTGTTAGGCCGCACGCAGTTTGCTGCTCGCCTATAATTCAGCAACTTATTTCTGGAGGAAAGCATGCCTATCTATGCCTATCGCTGCAGTGCCTGCGGTTTCGAGCAGGACGTGTTGCAAAAAATTTCTGATCCGCTTCTGACGACCTGTCCAGAATGCCAGCAGGAGACCTTTACCAAGCAACTGACCGCCGCTGGTTTTCAGCTCAAGGGCAGCGGCTGGTACCAGACCGACTTCAAGAATAATTCCCCCAAGCCCGCGCCCAAAGCTGAGACACCTCCTTGCCAAGGCGGGAGCGGTAGTTGTGCCTGCGCAGCCGAAGCCTCGTGAAAGCACTAAAGAGATACTTCATCACCGGGCTCCTGATCTGGATCCCGTTGGTGATCACCGTCTGGGTGGTCTCGGCGATCGTCGGGGCGATGGATCAATCGCTCTATCTGTTGCCCGCAGCCATCCATCCGGACAGATTAATCGGCGTGCACATCCCGGGGGTCGGCACCGTGCTGACGCTGGTGCTGATCCTATTCACCGGCCTGGTGACGGCCAACATCGTCGGCCAGAAGTTGGTGCAATTCTGGGAAGGCATCCTGGCGCGCATCCCGATTGTCAAGTCGATCTACTACAGCGTCAAACAGGTTTCCGACACGCTGTTCTCATCGACTGGCCAAGCCTTCCGTAAGGTGTTGCTGGTGCGCTACCCGCACCCGCAAGCCTGGTCGGTGGCGTTCATGACCGGCACGCCCGCATTGCAGATCGCCGAGCTGTTGCCTGACGAGCACGTCAGTGTCTTCATCCCCACCGCGCCGAGTCCTGTCAATGGTTTTTTCTTCTTCGTGAAAAAGTCCGACACCATCGAACTCGACATCAGCGTCGACGATGCGCTGAAATACATCGTTTCGATGGGTGTCGTCCCGCCCCTACCGCGCCAACCCAATCTCGTCGGACGCGCCCAGAACGAATGAGCCTTGCCGGCATGCCGACCTGCGGGCGCCGATTTTCAATCACGGAATCATCATGCGAACTCATTACTGCGGCCAACTGAACGCCGCTCATATCGATCAGATCGTCACCCTGTGTGGCTGGTGCCACCGCCGACGCGACCACGGCGGCGTGATCTTCATCGACCTGCGCGACCGCGCAGGCATCGCCCAGGTGGTCTGCGACCCGGACCGGCCGGAGATGTTCCGCGTCGCCGAGGCGGTACGCAACGAGTACGTGCTGAAGATCACCGGCCAGGTGCGGCGGCGGCCGGCCGGGACGGAAAACCCCAACATGCCTTCGGGTGAGATCGAAGTGCTGTGCCACGACATCGAAGTCCTCAACCAGGCCGCGACGCCGCCGTTCCAGCTCGACGAGAGCAATCTCTCCGAGACCGTGCGGCTCACCCACCGCGTCATCGATCTGCGCCGCCCACAGATGCAGAAGAATCTGTTGCTGCGCTACAAGGTGGCGATGGCTTTCCGCCGCTTTCTCGACGCGCACGGCTTCATCGACATCGAAACGCCGATGCTCACCAAGAGCACGCCGGAGGGTGCGCGTGACTACCTCGTCCCCTCACGCGTGCATCCGGGGCATTTCTACGCCCTGCCACAATCGCCGCAGCTTTTCAAGCAGATGTTGATGGTCGCCGGCTTCGACCGCTACTACCAGATCACCAAGTGCTTTCGCGACGAAGACCTGCGCGCTGACCGCCAGCCGGAATTCACCCAGGTCGACATCGAGACCTCGTTCATGAGCGAGAACGAGATCATCACATTGATGGAGGAACTGATCCGCTCAGTGTTCCGGGAAACGCTCGCCGTCGAGCTGCCGAATCCTTTTCCGCGCCTCAGTTATGCCGAGGCGATGCGCCGTTTCGGTTCCGACAAGCCCGATCTGCGCGTCACTCTGGAGCTGACCGAGATCACCGATGTCGTCAAGGATGTCGCCTTCAAGGTGTTCTCCGGCCCAGCCAACAGTGGCGGCCGGGTAGCGGCATTGCGCATTCCTGGCGGTGCCCAGCTCACGCGTGGCGAGATCGATGGCTATACGGAATTCGTCAAGATCTACGACGCGAAGGGGCTGGCCTACATCAAGGTCAATGACGCCAGCAAGCTCAACGAAGAAGGCCTGCAATCACCGATCGTCAAGAACCTGCATGTGCAGGCGCTAGAGGCGATCATCGCGCGCACCGGCGCACAAAGCGGCGATTTGATCTTCTTCAGCGCCGACAAGGCGAAGATCGTCAATGACGCCTTGGGCGCGCTACGCCTGAAGATCGGTCATGAAAAAGGCCATCTCGATGGACGCAGCTGGGCGCCGGTCTGGATCGTCGATTTCCCGATGTTCGAATACGACGAGGAAGAGAAGCGCTGGACGGCCTGTCACCACCCCTTCACCTCGCCCAAGGACGGTCACGAAGAACTGATGCTGACCCATCCCGGCGAATGCCTCGCCAAGGCCTATGACCTGGCGCTGAATGGCTGGGAGATCGGCGGCGGTTCGGTGCGTATCCACAAGCCGGACGTGCAGGCCAAGGTCTTCGCTGCGCTCGGTATTGGCGAAGAGGAACAGCGGGCCAAGTTCGGTTTCCTGCTCGATGCGTTGAAATACGGCGCCCCGCCGCATGGGGGTCTCGCTTTTGGCCTGGATCGTATCGTCACGATGATGAGCGGTGCCGAATCGATCCGCGACGTGATCGCCTTCCCGAAGACGCAGCGCGCCCAGTGCCTGCTCACCAATGCACCATCGCCGGTAGATGAGAAGCAGCTGCGCGAATTGCACATCCGCCTGCGCCAGAAGATCGAGACCCAGATCGAAGTCGGCTGATGCGCTTTCTGCTCGGGCTGCTTTTCCTCTGTCTGGCGGGCCTCGCGCAGGCGGAGGACATCGCCCGGGACACACTGCCGCCCGAAGCGCAACAGGTGCTTGCGACGATCCGCGCCGGCGGGCCCTTCTCTTACCGGCGCGATGGCATCGTCTTCAACAATTTCGAAAAGCGTCTGCCCCTCGCGCCGCGCGGTTATTATCGTGAATATACCGTGCCGACCCGTGGAGTGAAACACCGCGGCGCACGGCGCATCGTCTGTGGCGGCTTCGAACCCCGCCGGCCCGATGTCTGTTATTTCACTCCGGATCATTACCGCAGCTTTTCGAGGATCGTCGAATGAAATACGCAAGCCTGCTGAGACGTTTCGAGCATGCCGGCGTCTATCACATGCCGCTCAATGGCGAAAACGATCTGATCTCCGCCGCGGAACACAACGGCTATGCAGTTTTTCGCGTCGACCTCGCCCATGCTCGCAGCAAGGAGGAAATGCTCGATGCCATTGCCCGCGCGATGCATTTTCCAGACTGGTTCGGTCACAACTGGGATGCGCTGCTCGACTGCCTGGCCGACATGAGCTGGGAACCGGCGGACGGGTATCTGGTGATTCTCGAACATTGCGATGGCATCCACGGCCATGCAGAATCTGACTTCGTCCAGGCTCTGCAGATTTTCGAGCGTGCCGCGAACGAGTGGCGCGAACAGGGCGTGCCCTTCTGGTGCTTCGTCGATATGCAGGCCGACGGCATCAGCTGGCTTTCCGACATCGCCTGAGGACCATGGCCGGTACCAAGAAACCGGTCTCAGTGCTGGTCGTCATCCATGACCCGCAGGGAAACATCCTGCTCCTCGAACGTGTGGCGCACCCGGGATATTGGCAATCGGTGACCGGCAGTCTGGAGGGGGGCGAGCGCGCCCTCGAGGCAGCCGTCCGCGAAGTGCGTGAAGAAACCGGCATTCCGTGTCAGCCCGAGCAACTCGAGGACTGGCATCTGTCCAACCGCTTCGAAATCTTCGCCGAATGGCGCGAACGCTATCCGCCGGGCGTGACCCACAACGTCGAACACGTCTTCAGCCTTTGCGTAGCGGCGGGAACGACGATCGTTCCGGCAGCGGACGAGCATCGCGCCTGGCGCTGGCTGCCCTGGCAGGAGGCCGCCGGCGCCTGTTTTTCCTGGTCCAACCGGGATGCGATCCTGATGCTGGGACTTGCCCTTGGCGGACAGACTTGATTTTTTTCCAATCGCCGCTATGGTGAAAAACGGGAATCGAAAAAAGAAGGAGGAATGCCATGAACGAGCTCACTCGCTATGATCCGTTCGATGATTTCTTCCGTGGTTTCTTCGTGCGGCCGATCGAAATGGGCAAGGCTATCGAAGCACCCGACATGAAAGTGGACGTGAAAGAGCAGGACAAGGCTTTCGTGATCCACGCCGAAATGCCGGGTATCAAGAAAGAAGACATCCACGTCACTCTCGATGGCCCGGTGGTTTCGATCAGCGCCGAACGCAAGGAAGAGAAGGAAGAGAAAGAAGGCGGGCGCGTTTTGCGTTCCGAACGTTATTTCGGCAAGGTCTCGCGCAGCTTCAACCTCGGGCAGGATGTGGACGAGGCGGCCGCGAAGGCCAAGTTCGAAAACGGCGTTCTCGAACTCACGTTACCGAAGAAAGCCGTGGCCCAGGCAAAACGCCTGACGATCGACTGAACGCCAAGCGCCGGCGTAGTGGCAATGCCGGCGACAGCGGATACGCTTATCGCTTCGGAATGGCGGCGCTAAAATCGCCGCCATTCTCTTTTCAGCGAGCTTTCTCCATGACCTCCGACAAGCTCCCCGCCGCCGTCAAGGCCAAGATCCTCGGCGAAGCCCTGCCCTACATCAAGCGCTTCTTCGACAAGACGATCGTCATCAAGTATGGCGGCAACGCGATGACCGATCCTCGTCTCAAGGATTGCTTCGCGCGCGACGTGGTGCTGCTCAAACTCGTCGGCATGAACCCGGTCGTCGTGCACGGCGGCGGCCCGCAGATCGAGGAGCTGTTGAAGCGCATCGGCAAGAAGGGCGAGTTCGTCCAGGGCATGCGGGTGACCGACGAGGAGACGATGGACATCGTGGAGATGGTCCTGGGCGGTCAGGTCAACAAGGAGATCGTCAATCTGATCAACCAGCACGGCGGCAAGGCGGTGGGTCTGACCGGACAGGACGGCAACTTCATCCGCGCGAAGAAGCTCCTGCTGCCGAACAAGGACAAACCGGGGGAGCCAATCGACATCGGCGCGGTGGGGGAGATCACCTCAATCGATCCGTCGATCATCAGCTTTCTCGATTCCGGCGATTTCATCCCGGTGATCGCTCCGATCGGTGTCGGCCCACACGGGGAAACTTACAACATCAACGCCGACGTCGTCGCCGGCAAGATCGCCGAAGTGCTGCAGGCGGAAAAGCTCATACTGCTCACCAACACGCCGGGGGTGCTGGACAAGGACGGCAGGCTGCTCACCGGCATCACCCCGAAGGAGATCGATGCGATGGTGGCGGATGGTACGCTGTCCGGCGGCATGCTGCCGAAGATCGCCTCCGCCCTCGATGCGGCGCGCTCGGGCGTAAAAAGCGTGCATATCATCGATGGGCGTGTCGAACATGCGCTGCTGCTCGAGATTCTCACCGACGAGGGCGTCGGCACGCTGATCAAGTCGAAATGAAATCGCAACGGGTCTGGCTGTTCGACCTCGACAATACGCTGCATGACGCCACTCCACACATCTTCCCTGCGATCAGCCGCGCGATGGGTGAATACGTCGCCCGGCAGATCGGTGTGGACGAAACCGCGGCAAAACAGCAGCGCGACCATTACTGGCAGCGCTACGGCGCGACGCTGACCGGTCTTGTCCGCCATCACGGTATCGATCCGCACCATTTCCTCGCCTCGACCCACGCGTTTCTCGACCGGCTGCCGCAGATGTTGGTGCATGAGCCGGCGCTACGCCATGTTTTGAGACGGCTGCCAGGACGCAAGATCGTGTTCTCCAACGCACCGCGCCGCTATGTCGAGGCGGTGCTCACCTTGATCGGCATCCGGCCACTGATCGACGGCATCTGGTGCATCGAACGCCTGCGTTTCACGCCGAAACCCCATACCGCCGCCTTCCGCCGCCTGCTGCACCGGGAAAGACTCGATGCCCGGCGTTGCATCCTCGTCGAGGACACGGTCACCCACTTACGTGCTGCCAAACGACTTGGCATGACCACCGTGCTCGTCACTCGTACTACGCGAGTGCCCACTTACGTCGACTGGCGCATAAAATCTGTGCTCGAGCTACCGAAACTGGGATTGACGCGATGACTGCCGCTGCTGATCGCAAACTGCGCATTCTTCAAGCCATTGCCACGATGCTGGAAGATCCGGCTGGCGAAAAGATCACCACCGCGGCGCTGGCCGCCAGGTTGCAGGTTTCCGAGGCGGCGCTCTACCGCCATTTCCCGAGCAAGGCGCGCATGTTCGAAGGGCTGATCGATTTCATCGAAAACGCGTTGTTCTCGGTGGTAGGCCAAATCGCTGCCGAAGAGTGCAACGGTCTCAAGCAGACCGAGCTGATGCTCGCCGCCACCTTGCGTTTTGCCGGCATGAACCGTGGGCTGACGCGGCTGATGATCGGCGACGCGCTGGTGCATGAGCATCCACGCCTACAAGAACGCATCAACCGGCTCTTCGAACGCCTCGAAGCCTCGCTGAAACAAGCGCTGAAGATCGCCGTTGCACAGCAGGCTTTGCCGGCAGAGCACGACTGTGCCGCCCACGCCGACCTGTTGATCTGCCACCTGCTCGGCCGTCTGCAACGGTTCGTGAAAAGCGGCTTCCGCGAAGACCCGTTGAGCCATTGGACGGCACAGTGGCCGGTGCTTGCTGGCTGAAAGGGCCCATCCAACCCGCCAGCGTGCCGCTCTGCCGGCGGCAGAGTTTCAGCGTTTCAGCAACTGTGCCGCTTCCAGCGCGAAATAGGTCAGGATGCCGTTGGCGCCGGCGCGTTTGATTGACAGCAGCGACTCCATCATCACCGCATCGTGGTCGAGCCAGCCGTTCTGTGCGGCGGCCTTCAGCATCGCGTATTCCCCGCTGACCTGATAGACGAAGGTCGGCGCGCCGAAGGTGTCTTTGACGCGGCGCACGATGTCGAGATAGGGCAGTCCAGGCTTAATCATCACCATGTCGGCGCCTTCCTGCAGATCGAGCGCGACTTCGCGCAGCGCTTCCTCGCTGTTGGCCGGATCCATCTGGTAGGTCTTCTTGTCACCCTTGCCAAGGTTCGCCGCCGAACCGACCGCATCACGAAAAGGGCCATAGAAGCTCGACGCATATTTCGCCGCATAAGCTAGGATGCGGGTATGGATGCGCCCGTTCCGATCGAGGGCCGTGCGGATCGCACCGATGCGGCCGTCCATCATGTCCGAGGGTGCCACCACGTCCGCCCCTGCCTCGGCATGGCAAAGCGCCTGTTTGACCAGTGCCTCGATGGTCTCGTCGTTCATCACGTAGCCGCTGTCATCGATCAGGCCGTCCTGACCGTGACTCGTGTAAGGATCGAGCGCCACGTCGGTGATCACCCCGAGTTCAGGAAATTCGGTTTTCAGCCTGGTGACGACGTTGGGCACCAGCCCTTCGGGATTCCATGCCTCTTCGGCGCCTGGGCTTTTCTTGGCCGGATCGATCACCGGGAACAACGCGATGGCAGGGATGCCCAGCGTCAAGGCCTGTTCCGCCACTGGCAGCAGGCGATCGAGGCTCACCCTTTCCACGCCGGGCATCGAAGCCACCTTTTCGCTCCTGCCTGTGCCCTCGAGCACGAAGACCGGATAGATGAAATCGGCGCTGGAAAGCACCGTCTCGCGCATCAGCCGGCGCGAAAACTCGTCACGACGCATGCGGCGCATGCGCGTGGAAGGAAAAACACTCTGAATGATCATGGTCTTGGCTTTCAAAAAATACTTGAACTTTTTGCTACGCTACCTATCTTAATACTTGGATGGTGATGAACCGTCCCCCGCTTTTCCTCCCTGAGCGGGTGCCTCGACGCCCGTCGAGGCATTTGGGCTCTCGGCTTTCTCCCCTTTGGCCGAGGGCCCTTTCTCTTTTTCCGCCAGCCATGCGGCGATCCGTTTTTCGGCCTCTTCGATCCCGGTCTTTTTCAGACTCGAGAACAACTGCAACGTGATCGGCACTCCCGTAAACTCGGCGGAGGCAAAGCGGCGCGCGGCGGTCAGCGCCTGACTCTGCGCCTGGCGCGTCAGCTTGTCGGCTTTCGTCAGTAGGCAATGGATCGGTTTTCCGGTGCGCCCGAACCACTCGATCATCTGTTTGTCGAGGGCGGTGAACGGGCGCCTTGCATCCATGATCAGCACCAGGCCGATCAAGGCATCCCGCTGCGTCAGATAGTGCTCGATCAACGCCGGCCAGCGCCGCCGCACGGCTTCCGGCGCCTCGGCATAGCCATAGCCCGGCAAATCGACCAGCGCCGCGCCGCATTTGAGTCGGAAGATGTTAATCAACTGGGTGCGTCCCGGCGTTTTCGAAACGTGGGCCAGCCGCGTGTGGCCCACCAGTGCATTGATCGCCGAAGATTTGCCAGCATTCGAGCGGCCGGCAAAAGCGATTTCGGCACCTAAGACCGGCGGCAAAGCCAGCGGCTCGGCGACGGAAATCTCGAAACAGGCATGGCGAAAAAGCGAGGTGTTCATGAAGCGCTCGGAGCAGGTCGGGACTTGTGCCAGGAAATGACTGAAACCCAGCCGAGCCGCCCTCTCGAGGGCAAACCGGTCAGCGGTTCTGAGCTGATATAGAATAGCGCGTTTGAGGATCCGACAGTTTTTCAAGGAGCACCAGATGAGCCACTTCTCGTCTCTTTTGCACGCGTCGTTGTTGACGGCGGCCGCCCTCTCGCTGCCAGCTACCGCCAATGAGCCAGGAAAGGCCTATGCGGGCGATGCCGCCAAAGGCAAAGAAATTGCCGCAACCGTCTGTGCAGCCTGCCACAATCCCGACGGCAACAGTTCGACGCCGGCCAACCCGAAACTGGCCGGTCAGCACGCTGACTATCTCTTCAAGCAAATGAAGAATTTCAAGGCCGGCCCCGATGGCAAAGCCGAGCGCGTCAATGCGATCATGAACGGCATGATCGCCCCGTACGACGAAAACCAGATGAAAGACCTCGCCGCCTGGTTTGCCAGCCAGAAACAAAGCGGTGGCGAACTGAAAGATCGCAGCAATCTGACACTTGGTCAGAAGCTCTATCGCGCCGGCGATGCCAGCAAGGGGTTGCCTGCCTGTGCCGGCTGCCACGGTCCGGCCGGCAAAGGGATTCCGGTTCAGTATCCGCGTATTGCCGGCCAGCATCAGGAATATTTGGAAACTCAGCTGAAAGCGTTCAGAAGTGGCGAACGTGCCAACGATCCGAACAAGATGATGCGTATGATCGCCCTCAAGATGACCGACGCCGAAATCCGTGCAGTCGCGGATTACATCGCAGGCCTATATTGACCTTCCGGCGCGCCGCATGGACAGGCGCACCCAGTGCTATGAAACCGGCAGGGGCGGCAGATGGCCGCCCCTGTGCATTTGGGCGGGGGGTTAGATGGCCTCGTTCGGCATCCGCGCACGCATCCTCTTCACCGTCGTCGGGCCAGCGGTGATCGTGGCGACGCTGGTCGCCGGCTTGCTGATCATGGGTCAGATGCAACGCGCGGAAGCCGAGCAGCATCGGCGCTTGGCTGCGGTCGCCCGGCAACTGGCGGCGCTGGCGGAATACAGTCTGTTCGTCGGTAATACCGAGGCGCTCGAAAAACTCGTGCAAGCGGCGCGCCGTGAGCCCGACGTGCTCGCCGCCGTTTTTCTTGACGCGAAAGGCAAGGTGCTGGCCAGCACCTTGCCACACGAACTGCTGCCACCCACGGAGCAAATTCTTGGCGGGTTCGAAACACCTCCCCCCAGCGCTGCGACCGAGCATTGGCATGCGCTGGCCATCCACGCCACCCAGTTGGGCGGGGACGATCCCTACGCCGCTTCCAGCGAAAATGCGCCTGTGCTCGGGCAACTGCTGCTCAGGGTGTCAAGCCGCTCCGTGCATAACGAGATCCGCGCCTATGCCTGGCAGGCTGCCGCGCTCACGACGCTCATCCTGCTGATCGCGATTGGCTTGGCGGTCGCCTTTTCCCGCGGTTTGATCCGCACTTTGACAGAAATCCGCGAGGTCGTCTTGGGCATTGGCCGGGGCGATTTCTCCCTGCGTATCGCAGTGCGCGGTAATGACGAACTGGCCCGCCTCGCCCAAGGCATCAACGAGATGGCAGCCGCCGTCGGGCAGACGCAGGAGCAGCTCGCCGAACGCATTCTCGAAGCCACCGCCTTGCTGCGTCACGAACGCGATGCCGCAGAGCATGCGGCACGGTCGCGCAGCCGCTTCTTCGCTGCGGCGAGCCATGACCTGCGCCAGCCAACGCAGGCACTCGGCTTGTTCGTCGCACGGCTGCTGAAAGAACATCCCCCGCCGGAACTCGAAGCGAAGCTGCGTCAGCTCGCTCATACGATCCGCAACCTGCAGGAACTCCTCGGCACCTTGCTCGACTATTCGCGCCTTGATGGTCAGGTCGTACAGGTCAAACTCCAGCCGCTGCGCACGACGCAGGCCATTGGTCAGGTCGTGGAAGATTTCGCCGACGCGGCGGCGGAAAAAGGTCTGGCGCTGCGCAGCCGCATTTACGATGCCTGGATGCTCACCGACCCGGCTTTGCTGCATCGCATCCTGATCAATCTGATCGGCAATGCAATCCGTCACACCCGGCGCGGCGGCGTCTTGGTCGCCTGCCGCAAACACGGCAACACAGTGCGCATCGAGGTTTGGGACACCGGCCCCGGCATTCCTCCGGAAGCCCAAGAAGCCATCTTCGATGAGCTGGTGCAACTCGACAATCCGGAACGGGATCCGGAGAAAGGGCTCGGCCTGGGCCTGGCCATCGTCCGCAAGTCCGCGGCAATGCTGGATCATCCGCTCACCCTGTGCTCCCGTGTCGGACAAGGCTCGCGGTTCGCATTGACGGTGCCACTCGCTGCTTCGCCGACGAGCAGCGGCAGCGGCGAAGACCGTGCAGAGACGCCCCATGCTGCGATCCTGCTCATCGCCCCTGCAACACCTTCACGCACAGCCCTCGTCGAACTGCTCGAGAAATGGCACTTTGCCGTAACTTGCGCAGAGGAGCCGTCGGCGCTGACGCTCGACGCCAGACGCCCCCCGTCTTGTGTGATCCTCGAGCCAGCGGAGGGTGCCAACGGTGTCGCGCACAGTCAGCTCTGGCTCGACCACATCGTGGAGGCGATCGGGCATCCCGTGCCGGCATTGATCATCGGTACCGGGCCGGCTCCGACGCTCGGCGAACAGCCCGGCGAAGCTCCCCGTCTGCTGCTCGCCCGCCCCTTCCGGCCGGCACGGCTGCGCGCCCTGCTCGACCGGCTGCTCGCCCACCACGAGGTAGCGGAGTGAGCGTCCACGCCGCATGTCCAGCCGGAGTTCAACGGCTTTGCCTGGGATGAAAGTGCATTACCGTGCGCCCGGCAGCGACCGGGCGCGGCGCGAGCTTCCAGGCATGCCCATAAATGATTTCGAAACGCGCCGGCAACAGTCCCGCCATCCGTGGCCAAGACGCCAACAGCCGACGCGCTTTCCGCCAGCCCAAGGCACCCAACAAGCCGTCGCGCACCCCGAGGCGGCGCTGATCGGCGAGAAAGGCACGCGGGGTGCGGTAAGTCAGCGTTAGCATCTCCATCTCCATCACCGGATCATGGAAGCCGCTTTGCAACAACATATCGCCGATGTCGTGCATGTCGAGGAAGGTTCTGCCGTGCCATGCCAGCCCCAACCCCTTGGCGCATTCCCGCAGCTCCTTGAGTGTATCCGGGCCTAGCAGCGAAAAATGCAGTAACCCCCCGACGCGCAAGACGCGCTGTATTTCCACGAACGCCGGGCGCGGATCCGGCAGCCAGTGCAACATCAGGTTCGACCAGACAAGATCGAGACTGTCAGTGGCGAAAGGCAGGGCGCGCACATCCGCATTCACACAGCGCGGCTCCTTACCGCGCAGACGATCCCACCAGCCGACGCGGGCGCGCACGGCGGCCAGCATCGGCAAGGCGAAATCCACCGCCAGCGGGAACGCGGCGGGATAGCATTGCATCAACGCCTGGATACCATCGCCGGTCGCACAGCCGATATCGGCGACGCGCTGCGGAGCAAGCCGCACGCACTCGAGGCGCGCCAGCATCCGCGCGCCGACCTCGCGCGCCAAAACGGCGGCTTCGTCATATGATTTGGCCGCCTCGGAAAAACTCTTCCGCATACTCATCGCCGCATTATCCGGCATCGGCCATGCTCTCGAAAGCGCGCTTCCCAGCTCACCTCACCATGCTATTCGACCGTTTGCTGCCGCGTGCCTGCCTGCTATGCGGGGCCCATACCACCATGCCGGTGTGTGCAGCCTGCGAGGCCGATCTGCCCCGCCTAGGAGGCCCGGTCTGTCCGGTCTGTGCCACCCCGCTGGGAGTGTCGGCGCCAGCGTGTGGCGCCTGTCTGAAATCGCCGCCCGCTTTCGATGCGAGCCTCGCAACGCTCATCTACGGCTACCCGGTGGACGCACTGATCCATGACCTCAAGTTTGGGTGCCGTCTCGCCAGCGCAGAATTTTTCAGCCATTGCATGCTCGCCGGCCCCCGACCGGAGGGAAATGTACTGATGCCCGTCCCGTTGTCAGCGCAACGGCTGCGCGCACGCGGTTTCAACCAGGCACTGGAAATCGCCCGCCCACTTGCCCGTGCGCTTGGCGTGCCGCTCGACGCCACGAGTCTGACGCGCTGCCGCGACACCCCGCCGCAAAGCAGCCTTCCCTGGCGTGTCCGGCAAACGAATGTCCGCCACGCCTTCGCCTGCAGCCGCGACCTCACTGGTCTGACCGTAATCGTCGTCGATGACGTCATGACCACTGGCGCCACCCTCTCCGCCATCGCCCGCACCCTCAAAAACCACGGCGCTGCACGTGTCGTCAATTGGGTGGCGACGCGAGCAGTAAGCAGGGGCCCCGCGTGAGCGGGGATGCGCACGCCCGCG
>CAYZII010000026.1:0-26852 GCA_964478415.1 uncultured Methyloversatilis sp. | reverse complement strand
CCGCGGCTGGATTGTGGCGGAATCTTGGCGTGAAAAACGCCTTCCGTGACGACCGCGACCGTTCGCGTTTCATTGGCCATGGCTGGGCCGCGGTCGGCGTTAGCTTTCCTCAGCCGATGTCGCGTAATGCCTTGACCCAGGTTTCCATCGCCTCGTTGGCTGGCTTCATCGGCGCTTCCATGAAGTTGATGATGAATTTGTCGCCACAATCGGCGATGCCGATCGAACGGGGACGCACCGCCAGCACGTTCGGGTTCGGCAACGCGAGGCCAAAGCAGAAGACGAGGTTCTTCGCCGCCGTGATCTCGGGGGCGATTTCACCGCCGAGCTTGCGCGTATGGGCATAATGATCGAATTCGGCGATCCAGGCCACCCTCGTGTCGGCGGCGATCTTTTCTTTCAGCCGGGCGGCGATGTCATCGACCGTTTTGCAGCTCGTCTCGTTCTTGCCGAGCTCGAGGACAAAGACGGGATATTTTTCCTGCAGCAACATTTGTTTCATCGGTTTTCTCCTTGGGGTGAAATGTCTGCCGTATACGACGAACGAGGAACTGCCAGTACCATTGATCGGTTCTGTCAGATATGGCAGTTTCGCGACGGCGAAACCGGCAAGCAGGAACCAAAACAAGTTCCATGCCTACTCGCAACAAGAAGAAAAAACTTCCGTCTAACGCCGCATCGCCGACCTCGGGCTACCCACGGTCAATGAAACGCAGGCGGCCACGGTCGGCACGTAAGGCGTTCCACGCTAATTCCTTGCTATGCCGCCAGTCATTTTCGGTAAGATTTAACAAAAGTAATGAAGAGAGAGCCAGGATGAAACCGAACATCGTACCCACCCAGCGCGAGAAGCATTTCAGTGCGGACGAATTCATCATTACCAAGACCGATCTGAAAGGCCGCATCACCTACGCGAACCGCGTCTTCATGCGCATGGCCGACTATCCGGAAGAAGAACTGCTTGGCGTGCAGCACAACATCGTGCGGCATCCGGACATGCCGCGCGGTGCCTTCAAGCATCTGTGGGACACGATCCAGACCGACCGCGAATGGTTCGGCTTCGTCAAAAACATCTGCGCGAACGGCGATCACTACTGGGTGTTTGCCAACGTCACGCCAGACTACGAGAACGGCCAGAAGATCGGCTATTTCTCGGTGCGTCGTCAGGCGCCACAGGCCGCGATCGATGTCATCGCTCCCCTCTATGCCGAAATGTTGCGCATCGAGCGCGAAGCCGGCGCAGCCAGGGCCTGTGAGGCATCACTTGCCTGGCTGAATCAGCAGCTCGCTGCGAGAGGTGTCAGCTACGAGCGTTTCGTGCTCGATTTGTTCCAACCCTCGAAGTGATGCGGAGAATCCTCATGGCTCATTTTTTCCAGGGCACCAGTCCAGCGAGTCAGGGCATCCCGTTCGTACGCCAGCGCATCGCCTGGGGGCTGGCTACGATCGTCGTCGTCAATGTCGTGCTCACCGGCTGGTTGTATTGGCTGAATTCCATCGTCGGGCTGCTGATCCTGCCGACCATCACTGCACTACTGGGTTGGGGCCTTTATCGCTGGTCGACGGGGCCTCTCGATACTTTGCGGCGCATGAGCGAAACGCTGCAGGCGGCGAAACAAGGCAACACCCATGTGCGCATCACCCATACCAAGGGACTGGGTGAATTCGGCAAAGTGGCCTGGGAGCTCAATGACTTTCTCGATATCGTCGAAGCTTATTTCAAGGATGTTTCCACCTGCTTCAAGCGCGCGGCGCAAGAGGATTTCGAGCGCATGGCTTTCGTCGAAGGAATACCCGGGGAATTGCGCCACTCGGTGGCGGGCATCAATCAGGCGCTCGCAGCGATGAAGGCCGCCGCGGAATTTTCCCGCAGGAACAGACTGCTGAGCGAGCTGCACTACTTGAACAGTGGCAGCCTGCTGAAGAATCTCGCCGGCAACCAGAACGATCTGGTCGCCGTCGCTCAGAGGATGGACAAGGTGCTCGAACTCGCCGCTTCCAACGAACAGGGCGCACAGCAGAGTCGGACAGCGGTGCGCACAATGGCGAGCGATTTCGACATGATGAGGAACCGCATGACCGAGACCGGCCAGACTGCCCAGGCACTGGGCGAGGCGACGGGTACGATCCAGCAGACCGTGGGGCTGATTTCCGAGATTGCCGAACAGACCAATCTGCTCGCTTTGAATGCCGCGATCGAGGCGGCGCGCGCCGGCGAAATGGGGCGGGGCTTCGCAGTCGTGGCCGACGAGGTGCGGAAGCTCGCCGAGCGGACACGTGTCGCTACTACCGAAATCGGCAAGATCATCTCGACGTTGTCGGAACGGGTGGCGGCGATGGTGGAACACACCCAGGCGTTGGGCGGCGAGGTGCAGACGCTCGGTGAGCGTGTCGGCAGTTTCGCCAGCCAGTTCGATGCGGTGGCGCAATCGGCCCAGCAGACGATGGCGGCGCTGAACCAGGCCAAGGATCTGGCATTTGCATCATTGACCAAGCTCGACCATGTGATCTACATGCAGCGGGGTTACGTAGCGGTGGAGAAAGGCGGCGAAGGCGACGAAGCCCAGGCTGTCCAGGTCGATCACCACAACTGCCGGCTCGGCAAATGGTATGAGGCAGGCCACGGCAAGGCGATGTTCTCCGGCCTGCCGGCCTATGCGCAATTGGAGGCGCCCCACCGCAAGGTGCATGAGGGCGTGCATCGCGCCGTCGCCGCTGCGCACAAGGACTGGATGCACGATGCGACGGCACTCGACGAGATCGTCACCGCAATGCGCAGCGCCGAGGAAGGCAGCCGCGAGGTGATCCGCTTGATCGGAGAGATGGTGCAGCAGAAATATCCAGCGTAGCTCAAGCGTTGAGCGGCGCGAGCATGCTTTCGGCAGGCCCGGCTCCCCGCCACGGCGCCAGACGCTCGAACAACTCAGGAAGTGCCAGTGCTTCGATGCCCTCTGCCAGCGGCCAAGAGTTCGTTCCGGCATGCACGACGAAGAGCCGCTCGAGACGGAGCGTCTCCCATGCCGAACGCATCGAAGGCGTGAGGCGGGGCGCATCGGTGCGCTTGATCTCGAAACCCAAGGTTTGCCAACAGCACCCGTATCTGGGCAATATGTTGCGTGCGCTCGATCATCGCCAGCACTCTACCATGAAAATCTAAAGACAGTTTTTAGATTTTCGCTGTTACATTTCCACCATGCGGCTGGCTGCCAGCCTTATTCCGCGGTGGCTGCGGGGTCAAAGGAAAGTGTGTCGCTAGCCAAGCATGCGCTCGACGTAACGCGCGATCAGATCGACTTCGAGATTGACCCTCGCGCCGGGATGCAGATTTTTCAGCGTCGTCGCCGCGATCGTGTGGGGAATCAGGTTGATCGTGAAATGCCGTCCCTTGACACGGTTCGTGGTCAAGGAGACGCCGTCGACCGCGATCGAACCCTTGCGCGCGATGTATTTGGCGAGTCCTTTCGGCGCTTTGATTTCCAGCAGATGGGATTCGCCGACCGGCTCGAACCGTACCACTTCACCGACGCCATCGACATGGCCGGAGACGAGATGGCCGCCGATGAAATCAGAAAGGCGCAGCGCCTTCTCCAGATTGACTTCACCGTCTGGCGTGTCGAGACCGACGGTGCAGGAAAGCGTCTCTCGAGAGACGTCGACCTGATAGCTGTTCTTCCTTTTCGCGATCACGGTCAGACAGACGCCAGCATGGGCGATCGAATCCCCGATCGCGACATCGGCAAGGTAATTTGCCGGAGCGCTGATGGTCAGGCGCAGACCGGTTTCGAGGGGGTCGATGCGGGTGATTTTGCCGGTCGCGGTGATGATGCCGGTGAACATGCGCGCTCCTTTACTTACTTGCTGATGGCCTGTTCCAGCGTCTGCAGAAACTGGTCGGCGGGCTGATAGCCGACGACCTTCAGTGCCGGGATCTCCTGGCCGGTTTTGTCGAAAAAGAGGATGGCGGGCGGACCAAACAGACCGAAGCGCGCGAGCAGCGCCTTGTCTTCGGCGCTGTTCGCGGTGACGTCGGCTTTGAGCAGTGTGAATTCCGTGAGCTTCGCGGCGACCGCCGGATCGGCGAAGGTGTATTTCTCCATCTCCTTGCAGGAGACGCACCAGTCGGCGTAGAAGTCGAGCATCACGGGTTTTTGGGTCGTGGCCAGCCGCGCGTCGAGTTCGGCGCTGGTTCTGACACGTTCGAAACTCGGCGCTGGCGGGACGGCACGGGCAGTCTGCGCCACCGCACCACGCAGGAAGTCGAGCGGTTTGAGCGGATCGCGGCTGCCGCCGAGGAGACCGATCAGCAGGGCCGCACCGTAGACGAGCATCCCGATGCCGATGCCTTTCCAGAAGCGATGCCAACCAGAGGCGTTGACTGGCAGCGGATCGAGCGCGGAAAGATAGATCGCCGGCACGATCAGCAGCATTGCCCAGCCAAGCATCACCGTCCACTCCGGCAGCACCGGAGAGACGAGCCACAATGCGGTGGCGAGCAGAACGACGCCGAAGAACTTCTTCACCGCTTCCATCCAGCCGCCGGGTTTGGGCAGGAAGCTGCGCGAAAACACGCCGATGAACAACAAAGGGGCACCCATGCCGAGGCCCAGCGCGAACAGCGCGATGCCGCCCAGCACGGCGTCCTTCGTCTGGGCGATGTAAAGCAAGGCGCCCGCGAGCGGTGCGGCGACACAGGGGCCGACGATCAACGCCGAGAGCGCACCCATCAGCGCGATTGCGGTCAGCGATCCCCCCTGGCGGTTTGCGGTCGAAGACAGCCGTGTCTGCCAGGCGACCGGCATCTGCAGCTCATAGAAGCCGAACATCGACAGCGCCAGCGCGACGAAGATCAATGCGAAGGCGGACAGCACCCAGGCGTTCTGCAGCGCGTTCGATAACAGGGTTCCCGTGTAACCGGCGGCGACGCCCACCGCGGCATAGGTGACCGCCATGCCGAGCACATAGGCGAACGAGAGCGTGAAGGCGCGCCAATGGGTCACCGCATGTCCGTGGCTGACGATGATGCCGGAGAGGATCGGGATCATCGGAAACACGCAGGGCGTCAGGGCCAGCAGCAGGCCGAAGCCGAAGAAGCTGGCGACGATCACCCACAGGCTGCTGGTCTGGATGAGTTGGGCGATGCGGCTCGATTCGTCGGTGCTCGGCGCCGCCGTGCCCGGTTCGGGCAGCGCGGCAGGTTCGGGGGGCGCAGCGCTGCTTGTTGATGCGAGGGTGAGCGTGGCTTTCTGGGTCATCGGCGGATAGCAGACGCCTTCGTCCCAGCAGCCTTGTGAGTCGGCTTCGAGGACGATCGTGCCACTGCCGGAGAGGACCGGGATGCGCACTGTCAGCGTGCCGCGGTAGGTCTCGACTTTGCCAAAGAACTCGTCCTCTTTTTCCTTGCCTGGTGGCAGTGCCGGCTCGCCCAACTGTGCGCCAGTGGCGCGAAACGCGATCTTGTGCCGGTAGAGGTAGTAATCGTTGGCGATGTCCCAGCGCGCCTCGATGGTTTTATCGTCGAGCGCCCGGGCGGAAAACTTGTAGGCAAGTTCGGGATCGAGCGGTTCGGCGGCCTGCGCGATAGAGGCAAGTAGCGCGGCCAACAGGACGATCAGGCGCATCAGCATGGCGGGGATTCCGTGGTTTCGGCGGCGACCCAGGCCAGATACTCCGGCAGGCCCTGGCTGATTGGGACAGCGATGATTTCCGGAAGTTCATACGGGTGCCGGGCACGGATCGCCGCCTCCAGCGCCGCATAGCGTGTGGCCGTGGTCTTGATCAGCACCGGCACCTCTTCGGCATCCTCGGTCTTGCCCTGCCAGCGATAAACCGAGCGACAGGGGGCGAGGATATTCACGCAGGCGGCAAGGCGCGCCTCGATCAATGCGCCGGCAAGCGCATGGGCGCTATACGCGTCGGGTAGGTTGGTGATCACCAGAAGGGGGGTCAGTTTCGCCTCCATGCTGCTATTCTAGCGGGCATGGAGCTCAAACCCAGCCAGATCGTCGCCTTCCTCGACCAGCACGTGGTCGGCCAGGATGAGGCCAAGAAGCAGCTGGCCGTGGCCGTCCATACCCATTCTCTGAAGATCGCCATCGCGCGCGAGGAGCGCCTCGAGATCGTCAAGAGCAACGTGCTGTTGGTCGGCCCCACCGGCACCGGCAAGACTTTGCTGTGTGAGACGCTGGCGAAGGTGCTCGAGGTGCCTTTCGTCACCGCCAATGCGACCTCACTGGCGCAAAGCGAGTACGTCAATGAGGAAATCGAGGCGATCCTGCTGCGGCTGATCGACAAGGCTGGCGGCGAGATCGGCGATGCCCAACGCGGCATCGTCTTCATCGACGAGATCGACAAGCTGAAAGCGCCGCCCGACAGCGGCGCGGTGCGCTCGCCAGCCGGTGAGCGCGTGCAGCATGCGCTGCTGAAGATCATGGAAGGCGCGCCGGTCAGACTCAGGGGCGGCAGCCATTTCGACACCACCGAGACGCTGTTCATCTGCGGCGGCGCCTTCGTCGGCATCGACGCGATTCTCGCCGATACCCATACCTACGGCTTCATCGCCACCGAGGACTCGGATGACCAGAAGATCCTCGATCGCCTAAATGCCCGCATCAAGCCGACCGATCTGTTCCGCTTCGGACTGATCCCGGAATTCGCCGGCCGGCTGCCGATCGTCGCGCGTCTGCAGCCGCTTTCCCGCGAGATGATGGTGCGCATCATGATCGAGCCGCGCAACGCGCTCTACCGCCAGTTCCGCGACATCTTCCACCGGCAGGGGGTGGAGCTGCAGATCGCGCCACCGGTCTTCGAACAGATCGCCGATCTGGCAATGGAATACCAGGCCGGCGCGCGCTCGTTGCGCGGCATTTTCGAGGAGATGCTGCTGCCGGCGCTCTATCTCGTCCCCGACCACCCGGAAATCAAACGCGTCGTGTTCGCTTCGCTGTTCGAGGCGCCGCGTTATCTCAAGGCTTAGCCGAGGGCCTGGGCGACAATCGCCTGGGCTTCGGCGACGAGGCGTTGCAGGTGCTCGGCGCTTTTCAGGCTCTCGGCATAGAGCTTGTAAATGTCTTCGGTGCCGGAAGGGCGCGCGGCGAACCAGCCGTTGGCCGTCGTCACCTTGAGCCCGCCGATCGGTGCGTCGTTGCCCGGCGCGCGCGTCAGCTTCGCGGTGATCGGGTCGCCGGCGAGATATGTCGCGCTCAGCCGTTCCGGCGTCAGGCTCTTGAAAGCCGCCTTCTGCGCGGCGGTGACCGGCGTGTCGATGCGTACGTAGTACGAGGTGCCGAAACGTTCGGTGAGGCGCTGATAGTGCCATGCCGGATCCTTGCCGGTGACGGCGAGAATCTCGGCGGCGAGCAGCCCGAGGATGATGCCGTCCTTGTCGGTGACCCAGGCCGTGCCGTCCTGCTTCAGGAAGCTCGCGCCGGCGGACTCTTCGCCACCGAAACACAGCGTCCCGGCGGCGAGTCCTGCCGCAAACCATTTGAAGCCTACCGGTGTTTCGAAGAGCTTGCGTTCGTGCGCGGCGACGACGCGGTCGATCAGCGTCGAGGACACCAGCGTCTTGCCGACTGCCGCCGTGCGTGGCCACTGGGACCGATGGGCGAGCAGATAATCGATTGCCACCGCCAGATAGTGATTCGGGTTCATCAGGCCGGCCAGCGGTGTGACGATGCCATGGCGATCGACATCGGCATCGTTGCCCCAGGCGATGGCGAAGCGTTCTTTGAGTGCGACGAGATTCGCCATCGCATAGGGGCTCGAGCAATCCATGCGGATCTTGCCGTCATGATCGAGGGGCATGAAGGCGAAGGCCGGATCAACCGCGGTATTGACCACCGTGATGTCGAGGCCGTAACGCTGCGCGATCGGCTGCCAGTAATGCACCGCCGCGCCGCCCAGCGGATCGACGCCGATCTTCACGTGCGCGGCGCGGATCGCCGCCATGTCGATCACCTGATCGAGCGCGGCGATGTACGGCGTCATCAGATCATCGGCGTGCGTCGTCGCGGCCGCCAGCGCCTGCGGATAGGGCAGGCGCCTGACGGCGCGGTTGCCGTCAGCGAGCAGCGCGTTGGCGCGCTGCTCGATCCAGCCGGTGACATCGGTGTCGGCCGGCCCGCCATGCGGCGGGTTGTACTTGATGCCGCCATCGCTGGGCGGGTTATGTGACGGCGTGATGACGATGCCATCGGCGCTACCATGGCGCGCACGCAGCCCCGCGTCCTGGTTGTGCGCGAGGATCGCGCGTGAGATCACCGGCGTCGGCGTGAAGCCATCGTCGCGCTGGAAATGGACCGCGACGCCATTGGCGGCCAGCACCTCGATGACATTGCGCTGCGCCGGCGCCGACAGCGCATGGGTATCCATGCCGAGATAGAGCGGGCCGGTGATGCCGGCCTCGCGCCGGTAGTCGGCGATCGCCTGAGCGATCGCGAGGATGTGCGCCTCGTTGAAGCTGCCGGAAAAAGCGCTGCCACGATGCCCGCTGGTGCCGAAGGCGACCGGCTGGCGGGCCGGCGCGTGATAGGCGGCGATCAGCGCCGGGATGTCGGTGAGCGCCTCGAGCGGCGCGGGTTTGCCTGCGAGCGGATGGGGCATCGGTTTCCTCCTGGTGATGGTTCTATTATGCCGTCCCGCCAGCGCAGAGTTTCAACCCAGATTGTTCATTGGAACGCGAGCGGATTTGGCAGCCGTAGGCGAAGATTTGCGTCCGCGCGACGACGCCGGCCGCAGGCCCAAAGCCGCCGCGTAGGGCAGTGAAATGGCGCGTAATGTTCATTTTGTGGCGGATGCCCGCTCTAATGGACAATCTGGGTTCAAACATGCACCGCCTGGCCGAGCGCGGCCAGCGCCGCTTCCTGCACCGCTTCGCCGAGCGTCGGATGGGCGTGGATCGTGCCGGCGACGTCTTCGAGGCAGGCGCCCATTTCCAGCGAAAGCGCGAAGGCCGCGGCCAGTTCGGAAACCCCCTGGCCGACCGCCTGCCAGCCGAGGATCAGGTGGTTGTCACGCCGCGCGACGACGCGCACGAAACCGCTGGCCGCCTCGAGCGTCAGCGCACGGCCATTCGCGGCGAAAGGAAAGCGACCCTGCAGCACATCGATGCCGGCATCGATGGCCTGCTGCGGGGAGAGGCCCACGGTGACGATTTCGGGATCGGTGTAGCAGATCGCGGCAATCGCCGCCGGCACGAACTCGCGCCGCTTGCCGGCGATGATTTCGGCCACCATCGCGCCTTGTGCCATCGCACGATGGGCGAGCATCGGTTCGCCAGTCAGATCGCCGATCGCCCAGACGTGGCGCATCGAGGTGCGGCATTGGGCATCGATCCACACCGCGGCACCATTCATCCTGAGCCCCAGCGATTCGAGCCCCCAGCCTTGGGTGCGTGGCTGCCGGCCGATTGCGACGAGCACGCGCTCGGCCGGCAGTTCGCGTTCTTCGCCGGCGAGGTTGCGGATGCGCAGCGCCGTGCCGGCCGCATTCAGGCCGCGCACCGTGCAGCCGGTGTGGGCCTCGATGCCGAGTGCCCGTAATGAGGCAGCGAGCGGGCGCGTGAGCTCTTCATCGTAGGCCGGCAGGATGCGCGATTGCGCCTCGACGATGCTGACTTCGACGCCGAGCTTGCGATAGACGATGCCGAGCTCGAGGCCGATGTAGCCGGCGCCGACGACGACCAGCCGCTCCGGAAGCGTTGCCGGCGACAGCGCCTCGGTCGAGGAGATGACATTGCCACCGAAGGGCAGGTTCGGCAGCGCCACGGCTTCCGACCCACTCGCGAGCAGCAGGTGCTCACAGCCGATGCGCCACGGCGCGCCGCCATCGGCGGGGCTCACTTCGACGGTCTTGCCATCGACGATGCGCGCCCAGCCGCGCACCACGCGCGCACCGGCTTTTTTCAGCAACGCCGCGACGCCGCCGGTGAGCTTCTTCACGATGCCGTCTTTCCACTGCAAGGCGCGGGCGAGGTCGAGCGCAGGCGCCTGCACGCTGATGCCCAGCGGCGCGCCGCCCGCACAGCGCCGCACGTGCTCGAACGCGTCGGCGAGATGGAGCCAGGCCTTCGACGGGATGCAGCCGACATTGAGACAGGTGCCGCCGAGGTAAGCGCCTTCCACCAGCACGGTGGGAATGCCCAGTTGGGCGGCGCGGATCGCGGCGACATAGCCGCCCGGGCCGCCGCCGACGATCAGAAGGGTAGTGGATTCGGTCAGCACGCTTTACTCCACGAAAAGTGTCGCCGGCGCTTCGAGTAAGCCGCGCACGCACTGGATGAAACGCGCCGCATCGATGCCGTCGACGACGCGGTGGTCGAACGAAGAGGAGAGGTTCATCATCTGCCGGGCGACGATCTGGCCGTTTCTGATCACGGGCCGCTCGACCATGCGATTGACGCCAACGATCGCCACCTCGGGCGGGTTGATCACCGGCGTCGAGACGATGCCGCCCAAGGCGCCCAGGCTGGTGATCGTCAGCGTCGAACCCGTGAGCTCTTCGCGCGTGGCCTTGCCGCTGCGCGCGGCCTCCGCCAGACGCTTGATCTCTGCGGCCATCTGCCAGACATCGAGTGTCTCGGCATGGCGCATCACCGGCACCATCAGGCCGGCGCCGGTCTGGGTCGCGATGCCCAAATGCACGGCACCGTAACGCGTGACGATGCCGGCTGCGTCGTCATAACGCGCATTGATCTGCGGGAAGTCGCGCACCGCAAGCACGATCGCGCGGATCAAGAAAGGCAGCAGCGTCAGCTTGCCGCGTGTCGCGGCGTATTTGTCATTCAACTGGCGGCGCAGCACCTCGCAGTCGGTCATGTCGATTTCCTCGACATAGGCGAAGTGCGGGATCTGGCGCTTGGCTTCCTGCATGCGTTGCGCGATCCGGCGACGCAAGCCGATCACCGGCACGGCCTCTTCCCATGTGATGGGCGCACGCTGGGGCGCCACCGTCGCCCCCTGCCGGCCGGCGATCCAGGCATCGACGTCCTCGCGCAGGATGCGCCCGGCCGGCCCGCTGCCGGCGACGAATCTCAGATCGATGCCGCGCTCCCAGGCATAGTGGCGCACCGCCGGCGAGGCGAGCGGCTTTTCTCCCGGCGCCCGCACGGGGCCTGGCGCGACGGTGTGCCGTGTCACCAGCGCAGATTTTCGTACCGGTGGTGGCGATGCAGAGGGTGTCGCCTCCATCTCGACCTTGGCAGCGGGTGGGGAGGCCGGCACACCAGCGGATGTGACGCTTTCCTTGACATGGCCGGCGCCGGCCACTTCGAGGCGGATCAGCTCGCTGCCGACCGCCAGCACGTCGCCGGCCTTGCCGCCGAGCGCGAGCACCTTGCCGGCGACCGGCGCTGGAATCTCGACGGTGGCCTTGTCGGTCATCACATCGGCGAGTGGCTGGTTTTCCGCCACCACGTCACCGGGTTGCACATGCCAGGCGACCAGTTCGACTTCGGCGATGCCTTCGCCGATGTCCGGCGTCTTGATCACGTGAATGCCCATCATCTGCCCTCCAGCGCACGCTTGAAACCTTCGGCCACGCGCCGCGGGCCAGGGAAGTAGACCCATTCCTGCGCATGCGGATAGGGCGTGTCCCAGCCGGTGACGCGCACGATCGGTGCCTCGAGATGCCAGAAGCAATGTTCCTGGACCAGCGCGACGAGTTCGGCGCCGAAGCCGCTGGTGCGCGTCGCTTCATGGACCACGACGCAACGGCCGGTCTTCTGCACCGAGGCGACGATGAGCTCGAGATCGAGCGGCCAGAGGCTGCGCAGGTCGATGATCTCGGCATCAATGCCGCTCTCCTGCGCGGCGGCCTCGGCGACATGCACCATCGTGCCATAGGCGATCACGGTGAGTTCATTGCCAGGACGATGGATCGCGGCACTTTCCAACGGCACCGTGTAATAGCCCTCCGGTACTTCGCCCTTCGGATGTTTCGACCACGGTATCACCGGCCGCTCGTGATGACCGTCGAACGGGCCGTTGTAGAGACGTTTCGGTTCCAGGAAGATCACCGGGTCGTTGCATTCGATCGCGGCGATCAGCAGGCCCTTCGCGTCGTAAGGATTCGACGGCATCACGGTGCGCAGACCGCAGACATGCGTGAAGAACGCTTCCGGGCTCTGGCTGTGCGTCTGGCCGCCATAGATGCCGCCGCCGCAGGGCATGCGGATCGTCAAGGGTGCGATGAACTCGCCGGCGGAACGGTAGCGCAGCCTGGCTGCCTCGGAGACGATCTGGTCGGTGGCCGGATAGAAGTAATCGGCGAACTGGATTTCGACCACCGGCCGCAGGCCATAGGCAGCCATACCGATCGCGACTGCGACGATGCCGCTCTCCGAGATCGGCGTGTCGAACACGCGCGTCTTGCCGTATTTCTGCTGCAAACCTTCGGTGCAGCGGAACACGCCGCCGAAATAGCCGACGTCCTCGCCGAAGATCACCACGTTATTGTCGCGCTCGAGCATGATGTCCATCGCCGAGCGCAGGGCCTGGATCATCGTCATCGCCGCCATGATCAGATCCCCAGTTCCTGACGCTGGCGCAACAGATGCGCAGGCATCGTCTCATAGACATCCTCGAACATCGAGGCGGCGCTATGCACGTGACCGTCGGCGAGCGAGCCAAAGCTTTCGGCCTCTTTCTGTGCCACGGCGATCTCGGCCTCGAGCTCTTCCGTCAATGCCGCGTGTTGCGCTTCGCTCCACTCGCCGAGGCGGATCAGATGGCGCTTCAGACGCGCGATCGGATCGCCGAGCGGAAAATGCTCCCAGTCATCGGCGGGGCGATACTTGGTGGGATCGTCGGAGGTCGAATGCGCGCCGGCGCGGTAGGTCACCCATTCGATCAGCGTCGGGCCGAAATTGTTGCGCGCGCGCTCGGCCGCCCAACGCGACGCGGCGAAGACGGCGAGGAAATCATTGCCATCGACGCGCAGCGAGGCGATGCCGGCACCGATGCCGCGGGCGGCGAAGGAGGTGCCTTCGCCACCGGCGATCGCCTGGAAGGTGGAGATCGCCCACTGGTTGTTGACGACGTTGAGGATCACCGGCGCGCGATAGACATGCGCGAACACCAGTGCGGCGTGGAAATCGGATTCGGCGGTCGAACCATCGCCGATCCACCCCGAAGCGATCTTCGTGTCACCCTTGATCGCCGAAGCCATCGCCCAGCCCACTGCCTGCGGAAACTGCGTCGCCAAATTGCCAGAGACGCTGAAGAAACCGTATTTGCGAAACGAGTAGAGCACTGGCAACTGCCGCCCCTTGATCGGGTCGCGTTCGTTCGAGAGCAGCTGGCAGATCAGTTCGACGAGCGGTACCCCGCGCGCCATCAGCAGTCCCTGCTGGCGGTAGGTGGGGAAATGCATGTCGTCCGGCTCGAGCGCCAGCGCGTTGGCGACGCTGATTGCTTCTTCGCCAAGGCTTTGCATGTAGAAGGAGATTTTCTTCTGGCGCTGCGCGATCAACATGCGCGCATCGAAAATGCGTGTCTTCAGCATCGCGCGCAGGCCGAAACGCAACTGCTCAGGGGTGAGTTCTGGTACCCAAGGGCCGACGGCCTGACCATCGTCATCGAGCACGCGCACCAGTGCGAAAGCCAGATCGCTGGTGTCATACGGCTGGGTATCGATCGGTGGGCGCCGCACCGCGCCGGCGGGGGATACGTGCAGATAGGAAAAATCGGTGTGCCGGCCCGGGCGTCCGGTGGGTTCGGGCACATGCAGCGTAAGCGGCGGACTCATGTCTCACTCCTCGCTTGATCGTGTCGTGCGTTGACGTGACCCGGCGGTGCGCGATCGGTGAATCGCCCCTGCCGGCCTGCAACGGTGCGCAGGGATGGCCTGGCGCATCGCTCATTGCGCAGTATCCGCCTGCGACGGGGCGCCGTCAATCGGCCGCAGAGCGCATCACTGCAGAAAGCGGCGCCGCGCCAGCACCACCGCCAACCAGAAAGCGGAGAGGGCGAGGAACAGCAAGAGGCCGGCGTGCAGCCAGGGGGCCTCTGGCAGGCTGCCGAAGAACAGCGGGCGGATCAATGCCACCGCATGCCACAGCGGCAGCCAGTGGGCGATCGCCTGTAACCACGCCGGCAATTGTTCGACCGGGAAGAACACGCCACAGGCGAGGATCATCGGCGTGATGAACAGCGTGAAGTAGTACATGAAGAAATCGAACGAGGGCGACAGCGTCGTGATCACCAGACCCATCGCGGCGAAGACAAGGCCGGTGAGAAAGATCGCCGGCAGCGTCCACAACGCCAGGGGACTGGTGACGAAGCCCAAGCCCCAGCTCACCGCGAGGATCGCGACACCGGACAGCGTCGCCTTCGCCGCGGCCCACAGGCATTCGCCGGCGATCACTTCGTCGAGGGTCACCGGCGCGTTGATGATCGCCTCCCAGGTACGCTGCACCTGCATGCGTGAAAAGCTCGAATAGAGTGCCTCGAACGACGCGGAATTCATCGTCGCGGCACAGACGGTGCCCGCGGCGAGGAAGGCGATGTAGGGAACACCATCGATGGGTGGCAGCAGGCTGCCCAGACCATAGCCGAGGCCAAACAGGTAGATCATCGGATCGGCCAGATTGCCGAGCAGCGAAGGCAGCGCAAGCTTTTTCCAGACCAGGAAATTACGCCTCCAGACGGCAAGGACGCGCCAGGAGAGATCGGGCAGACGGTTGTTCATCAGTCTCGCAACTCTCGTCCCGTCAATTTGAGAAAGACGTCCTCGAGGTTTGCCGGTCGCGCCGGGGACGGCGAGACTGGGAAATGGGCGTCGATCAGTTCGCGCGGAGAACCCTCCGCGATGTTGTGGCCACGGTCCATGATCAGCAGCCGGTGGCATAGGCGTTCCGCTTCCTCCATGAAATGCGTGGTCAGCAAAATCGTCTTGCCTTGCGCGAGCAGCTCGCGCAGCCGCTCCCAGATTAGGTGGCGTGCCTGGGGGTCCAGACCGGTGGTCGGCTCGTCGAGTACGAGGAGCTCCGGATCGTTGATCAGCGCGCGGGCGAGTGTCAGGCGCCGCTTCATGCCGCCCGAGAGACTGCGGATGTTGCCGCGCTCCTTGCCGGCCAGTCCGGCGAATTCCAGCAGCCACGGAATGCGCTCGCGCAACGTCGCGTCCGGAATGCCGAAGTAACGGCCATAGACGAGCAGATTCTCGGCGAGGCTGAAGTCGGGGTCGAGATTGTCGAACTGCGGCACGACGCCGATCTTCGCGCGCGCCTCCCGGCCGTGGGGTGGCACAGTCAGACCCAGCACGCTGATCTGGCCGGCATCCGGTGCGGTAAGGCCGAGGCAGCAGCGCAGCGTCGTGGTCTTTCCTGCGCCGTTGGGGCCAAGCAGGCCGAAACACTCGCCGCGGCCGACTGTGAAGGACAGGCCAGCGACGGCTGGTTGCCCGGCATAGGTTTTGATCAGACGGTCGACGACGAGCGTGGCGGACATCGGATAACATCAACACATGGAATATCGCATTTTGCCTGTAACGCCCTTCGAACAGAACTGCACGCTGTTATGGGATGCATCCCGCCGGGCGGCGGTGGTCGATCCCGGCGGCGACGTCGCTGAAATCCTCGCCGGGATCGCCGCACTCGATCTGGTAGTGGAAAACATCCTGCTCACCCACGGCCACATCGACCATGTCGGTGGCGCTGCCGAGCTGGCGCGCTGCCTCGGCGTGCCGATTCTCGGCCCGCACCACGAAGATGCCTTCTGGCTCGAGGCCTTGCCGGAACAGTCCCGCATGTTCGGTTTTCCAGAGACGGCGGCACTCCGTCCCGACCGCTGGCTGGCAGAGGGTGACGGCGTGACGGTGGGCGATGAAACGCTCGAGGTACTGCATACCCCCGGACACACCCCAGGGCATGTCTGCTTCATCCACCGTCCTTCGAGACTGGCGCTCGTCGGCGATGTGTTGTTCGCCGGCTCGATCGGCCGCAGTGACTTCCCGCGCGGCGACCCTAGCCGGCTGATCCATTCGATTCGTGCGAAGCTCTTCCCGCTCGGGGACGATGTCCGTTTCATCCCCGGGCATGGCCCGCTGTCGACATTCGGCGCCGAACGGCGCAACAACCCGTTCGTCGCCGACGCGCAATAGCTATTTCTTCAGGGCGTCGCGGATCTCGCGCAACAGCACGATGTCTTCCGGCGTCGGCGGCGGTGCGGCGGCTTCTTCGCGCTTGAGGCGGTTGATCTGCTTGACCATGAGGAAGATGATCAGGGCGAGGATCAGGAAGTTGAGCAGCACGGTGATGAAACTGCCATAGGCAAACACCGGCACGCCGGCTTTCTTCACCTCAGCCAGCGTCATTGCCACGCCGGCGGGTACTTCCCTGAGGGGAATGAAATAGTTGCTGAAGTCGAGCCCTCCGGTGACGCGGCCGATCACCGGCATGATCAGATCATTGACGACAGAATCGACGATCTTGCCGAAGGCGCTGCCGATGATCACGCCGATCGCCAGGTCCATCACGTTGCCCTTGACCGCGAATTCGCGGAACTCCCTGAAAAAACCGCCCATGTCTTTCCCCTTGATGAAAGATGGATATTGGCCAAATCTAGCACAAAATATTATTATTCGTTTATGCCTCTCGATCCCATCAGCGCAGCGATCGTCAGCTCTGTCCTAGGCGCCGCCGTGGAAAGCGCGCTGACGCCATCCGCCCCTGCGCCGGCGACGGGCCTGGTGCGCTTCTTCCCTGCCGAATCACAGCGCGGCGTCATGAGCGCGCCGGTCGACAACCAGGTGCACATCGATGGACGCACCTATCCGCTCTCGCCCGGGGTCGTGATCCGCAACGAGCACAATATGGTGATTCCTCCGCTGCTGGTGCCCTCTCCGGTGCTGGTGCGTTACCAGACCGATGCTTACGGTGCCGTCCAGCGCGTCTGGATTCTGTCCGCTGCGGAAGCCGCGTTGCCCGAAAACCGCTGAGGAGCTTTCTCCATCATCGTGGCGAAATCCCGTAGCCTGTCGGTGGATTTGCAGCCGGTCGACAATGTCCGGCTGGCAAATCTGTGCGGCGCACTCGACGAGAATCTGCGTCAGATCGAGCTCGCTTTCGACGTGCTGCTCACGAGGCGTGGCGAACATTGCCGTATCAGTGGCGAACCGGCCCAGGCGCGCCTGGCCGCTACGGCGCTCAAGCATTTCTATGCGTTGGCAGCCACGCCGTTGTCGGTCGATGACATCCAGCTCGGCCTGATCGAGCTGAGAAACCGCGGCGAGATCCCCCAGCCGGCCGCCGGCCTGCTGACGCGCAAAGCCGACCTGCACGGCCGCACGCCGCATCAGGTCGAGTATCTGAAGAACATTCAGGAGCACGACATCACCTTCGGCATCGGCCCGGCCGGTACCGGCAAGACCTATCTGGCCGTGGCCAGTGCGGTCGATGCCTTCGAGCGCGAGCACGTGCAGCGCATCGTGCTGACGCGCCCGGCCGTCGAAGCCGGCGAGCGCCTGGGTTTTCTCCCCGGCGATCTGGTGCAGAAGGTGGATCCTTACCTGCGCCCGCTCTACGATGCGCTCTATGACCTGATGGGTTTCGACAAGGTGGCACGCCTGTTCGAGAAGCAGAGCATCGAGGTCGCGCCGCTCGCCTACATGCGCGGGCGCACCCTCAACCATGCTTTCATCATCCTCGATGAAGCACAGAACACCACGCCCGAGCAGATGAAGATGTTCCTGACGCGAATCGGCATCGGCTCGAAGGCGGTGATCACCGGCGACGTCACACAGATGGACCTGCCCAAGGGTCAGAAGTCCGGTCTCGTCGAGGCGCGGCGCATCCTCGCTGGCGTGCGCGGCCTGGCTTTTACCGAGTTCGATGCCAGCGATGTCGTGCGTCACCCGCTCGTCGCGCGCATCGTCGCCGCTTATGAGCGCGAGCAGGCATAAGCTGCATCTGGCGGTGCAATACGCCTGCCGCGGCGCAGATGTGCCGGATCGCGCCCAGGTGCGGCGCTGGGTACGTGCCGCGCAGGAGAAGCCGGCGACGCTGACGGTGCGTTTCGTCGATTGCGCGGAGGGCCGTGCGCTCAATCGCGCCTACCGCGGGAAGGATTACCCGACGAATGTGCTGTCGTTCGTCTATGAGGACGAGCCTGTGACAGGCGATCTGGTGATCTGCCTGCCCGTGGTGCGCCGTGAGGCAAAGGCGCAGGGCAAGACGCTGCGCGCCCATCTGGCGCACATGGTCGTGCATGGTATGCTTCACCTGCAAGGCTATGATCACGAAACCGGCGCGGCGGAGGCCGCCCGAATGGAAGCGCGTGAGCGTGCCATCCTCGCCCGCTTCCGCATAGCCGATCCTTACGTCTGAGCATGGATCCTTCGCGAAGTCGCCCGTCGTTGCTGGAACGTCTCGCGCTCATCTTCATGGGCGAGCCCGAGGACCGCGAGCAATTGCTCGCGTTGCTGCGCAAGGCACACGATCGCAATCTGATGGATGCCGATGCGCTAACGATCATCGAAGGGGCGCTGGCCGTCTCGGAGATGCAGGTGCGTGACATCATGGTGCCGCGGGCGCAGATGGATGTCGTTTCGATCCACGATCCACTCGACAAGATCGTCAATTTCGCGCTCGACACCGCGCATTCGCGCTTTCCGGCGATCGGCGAGAGCAAGGACGACGTGATCGGCATCCTGCTCGCCAAGGATCTGCTGCGGCCGTTCGCCGGGCGGGAATTCGACCTGCGCGATAGCCTCAGGCCGGCGGTGTTCATTCCCGAATCGAAGCGCCTGAACGTGCTGCTGCGCGAATTCCGCGCCTCGCGCAACCACATGGCGATCGTCGTCGATGAATATGGCGGCGTCGCCGGCCTGGTGACCATCGAGGACGTGCTGGAGCAGATCGTCGGCGACATCGCGGACGAATACGATTTCGACGAAGCGGCGGACAACATCCGGCTCGACAATGCCGGTCGCTACCGCGTCAAGGCGACGACCGAGATCGCCGATTTCAATACCGCCTTCGGCACGCAGTTTTCCGATGAGGAATTCGATACCGTCGCTGGTCTGTTGATCAAACGGCTTGGCCGCTTGCCGAAACGCAACGAGGTCATCGTCATCGATGGCATTCGCTTTCAGGTGCTGCGTGCCGATAGTCGCCGCGTGCATACGCTGCTGGTCGATCTGCCCAAGCAGCGCGCCCACGAACCGTCTGCATGAGGCAGGCGCTGTTTGCCGCGGCGCTCGGCGCGGCGACCGTGTTGGGTTTCGCGCCCTTCGAGCTGTTCCTCCTGCCGCCGCTCACGCTCGCACTCCTTTTTCGGCTCGGGCAGCATGCCGCTTCGCCACGCGCAGCCGCTGGCCTGGGCTTTGCCTGGGGATTGGGCTTCTTTCTGGCTGGCGTGTCCTGGGTGTATGTCAGCCTCCATGACGTCAGCGGCCTGGCCGCGCCGCTCGCGCTCGCCGCCACCGTGCTGTTCTGCGCCTATCTGGCTCTGTTTCCCGCGCTCGCCGGTTTTCTCGCCTGCCGTCTCGCCAGCACCGAAGTTTGGCGGGATGCGTTGTTGCTGGCCGGGGTGTGGACGTTGGTCGAGTGGTTGCGTGGCGTGTTGTTTACCGGTTTCCCCTGGCTCGCATTGGGTTATGCGCAGACGCCACCAAGTCCGCTGGCGGGTTTCGCCGCAGTGCTCGGCGTTCATGGCATCGGCTTTCTGACTGCGCTGTTCGCTGCCGTGCTGGCCCTCGGCTGGCGACGCAAGGGCGGCTGGGTGTTGATCGTTGTGCTACTGGTCGCCGGCCAGCTGCTGCGCGCGATAGACTGGACCCAGCCGGTCGGTGCGCCGTTCAAGGTGAGCCTGTTGCAGGGCAATATCCCGCAAACCCTGAAATGGCGGCCGGAAAACCTTTCACTATCGATCGATGCCTATCTCGGGCTTGCGCGCCAGCATCCTGCCGATCTGATCGTGCTGCCCGAAACTGCGATCCCATTATTCTTCGACGCAGTACCCGCCGAGGTGCTCGATGCATTGCGGCAACGGGGCGATGTGCTGCTCGGCATCGCGGTGCGCCATCGCGAGGGCGGCTATGTCAATGGTGCGGTGGCGCTGACCGCCGACAGGAATGGCCCGGCGCGTCCGCAAAGCTATGCCAAACGGCATCTGGTGCCGTTCGGCGAATTCGTGCCGCCGGGTTTTGCATGGTTCTTCGATCTCGTGCACATCCCGATGGCCGACTTCTCCGCCGGCCCGTCCCGCCAAGTGCCGCTCATCCTTGCCGGCCAGAAGGTCGCGCCGAACATCTGTTACGAAGACCTGTTCGGCAACGAAATCCTTGCACAATTACCCGAGGCGACGCTGCTGGCGAATCTGTCGAATACCGCCTGGTTTGGGCGTTCGCTCGCCCAGCCGCAGCATCTGCAGATCGCCCGGATGCGTGCGCTCGAGACCGGGCGCATGATGCTGCGGGCAACGAATACCGGCATCACCGCCGCGATCGCGCCGGACGGCCGTGTGCTAGGTGCTCTGCCGCCGTTTACGCGCGGCGCGCTCGTCGTCGAGGCGCAGGGCTTTGCCGGCTGGACGCCGTACTTGCGCTGGGGCGATGCGCTGGCGCTGGCACTGGCAATAGGCGCCGTTTTCCCCGCCAGCTTGGCGGCGTGGCGGCGCCGCAGCCGGTAAAATTGGCGCCTTAGGGAGAGAAAATCCGATGCCACCCACTTTCCAGCAAATCATCCTGCGTCTATCGGCCTTCTGGGATGCGCAGGGCTGTGCGCTCCTGCAACCCTACGACATGGAAGTCGGCGCCGGCACCTCGCATACCGCGACCTTCCTGCGCGCGCTTGGCCCCGAACCGTGGAAGGCCGCCTATGTGCAACCCTCGCGCCGCCCGAAGGACGGCCGCTATGGCGAGAATCCGAACCGCCTGCAGCATTACTATCAATATCAGGTGGTGCTCAA
This sequence comes from uncultured Methyloversatilis sp., assembly GCA_964478415.1. Taxonomy (GTDB): domain Bacteria; phylum Pseudomonadota; class Gammaproteobacteria; order Burkholderiales; family Rhodocyclaceae; genus Sulfuricystis. The sequence goes on along the minus strand of CAYZII010000026.1, from coordinate 5,946 downwards.
ACCCGCGCCGGAAAACATCCTCGATCTGTATCTTTCTTCGCTCGAGGCGCTGGGTTTCGATCTCAGACAAAACGATGTGCGCTTCGTCGAGGACGACTGGGAAAACCCGACGCTGGGCGCCTGGGGCCTGGGCTGGGAAGTGTGGATGAACGGCATGGAGATCACGCAATTCACCTACTTCCAGCAGGTCGGCGGGATCGATTGCAAGCCGATCACCGGCGAGATCACCTACGGCCTCGAGCGGCTGGCGATGTATCTGCAGGGCGTCGAGAACGTCTTCGATCTCGTCTATGCGCCTGGGCTGACCTATGGCGACGTGTTCCATCAGAACGAGGTCGAGCAGTCGGCCTACAACTTCGAGCACAGCGACGTCGATTTCCTGCTCGGCGCTTTCGGCGCCCACGAGAGACGGGCGCAATATCTGATGGCGCAGAAACTCGCACTGCCGGCCTATGAACAGGTGCTGAAGGCCGCGCACACCTTCAATCTGCTCGACGCGCGCGGCGCGATCTCGGTGACCGAGCGCGCCGCCTATATCGGCCGCATCCGCAATCTGGCCAGAAGCGTCGCGCAGAGCTATCTCGCGAGCCGCGCCCGGCTGGGCTTCCCGATGGCGCCCAAAGCCTGGGCGGACGAAGTGCTGGCGAAACTCGACGACAAGAGGGTCAATCCATCATGACGACGCGCAATCTGCTCGTGGAACTCTGCGTCGAGGAGCTGCCGCCGAAGGCGCTAAAAAAACTCGGCGAAGCCTTTGCCGCCACCCTCGTCGAGAAGCTCAAGGCCAGTGGGCTGGCCAGCGCCGATGCCGTGGTCACGCCATTCGCCTCGCCGCGCCGCCTCGCCGTGCATGTCACCGCTGTCGCGGCACGCGCCCCTGACAAGGCGGTGCGGCAGAAGCTGATGCCGGTCGCCGTCGGCCTCGATGCCCAGGGCAACCCGACGCCGGCGCTGCTGAAAAAGCTTGCCACGCTAGGTCAGGATGCTGCTGTCGTGCCACTCCTCCAGCGCGCGCACGATGGCAAGGCTGAGGCGCTGTTCCTGGACACCCTGATGCCGGGTGCGACCTTGCAGGAAGGTCTGCAGGCGGCACTCGAGGCAACCCTCGCCGCGCTGCCGATCCCGAAGGTGATGAGCTATCAGTTGCCGGATGGCTGGACCACCGTGCATTTCGTGCGGCCAGCGCACAAACTGGTCGCGCTCTATGGCAGCGAGATCGTGCCGGTGACGGCCCTCGGATTGACCGCCGGGCGCGAGACGCTAGGCCACCGCTTCGAAGCCCGCATCCATCCCGTCGTGATCCGCGAGGCCGACAGTTATGCCGCGCAGCTGGAAAGCGAAGGCGCGGTGATCGCCAGCTTTGCGGCACGCCGCGCCGAGATCGAGCGCCAGCTTAAAGCCGCTGCCGCCAAAGAACATCTCCAGCCGATCGAGGACGAGGCGCTGCTCGACGAGGTCACGGCACTCGTCGAGCGGCCGAACGTACTGACCTGCCGGTTCGAGGAAGCCTTTCTGCAGGTGCCCCAAGAATGCCTGATCCTGACGATGAAGGCGAACCAGAAATACTTCCCGCTGCTCGACAGCTCAGGCAGGCTGACGAACAAATTTCTCGTCGTCAGCAACATCGCGCCCGCCGATCCCTCGCATGTGATCGGCGGCAACGAGCGTGTCGTGCGTCCGCGCCTCGCCGATGCAAAGTTCTTCTTCGACCAGGACCGCAAGAAGTCGCTGATGGACCGCCTCCCTGGCCTGGCGAAGGTGGTCTATCACAACCGGCTCGGCAGCCAGGGCGAACGTGTCCAGCGCGTCGCACAACTGGCGCGTGCGATCGGCGCGCGGCTGGGCAGCGAGGAGCTCGCCAATGCCGCCGACCGCGCCGCGCTGCTCGCGAAGGTAGACCTGCTCACCGACATGGTCGGCGAGTTTCCTGAATTGCAGGGCGTGATGGGGCGCTATTACGCGCTTCATGACGGCGAGCCGGCCGACATCGCCGATGCGATCGAGGATCACTACAAGCCGCGTTTTGCCGGCGATGCGCTGCCGCGCAACGACGTCGGCATTTGCGTCGCGCTCGCCGACAAGCTGGAGACGCTCGCTGGCCTGTTTGGCATCGGTGAGAAGCCCACCGGCGACAAGGACCCGTTCGCGCTGCGGCGCCATGCGCTGGGGGTGATCCGCATGCTGATCGAGAAATCGCTTCCCCTGTCGCTCGATACGCTGATCGACGAGGCGTGCAAGGTTTTCCCGCCGGGCATGATCGGCTCCGTTCAGCAGGAGCTGAGCGATTTCATTTTCGAGCGCCTGGCGAATCTGCTGCGCGAGCAGGGGCATGCGGCGCAGGAGGTCGACGCAGTGCTGGCCTTGCGCCCGATGCGCCTCGATCTCGTGCCCAAGCGTCTCGCCGCGGTGCGCGCCTTTGCACAATTGCCCGAAGCCGCTGCGCTGGCATTTGCCAACAAGCGCGTCGGCAACATCCTGAAGAAAGCGGAAAGTGTCACGGCGACGGTCGATCCGGCGCTGCTCACAGCCGACGCGGAACGTGCCCTGCATGAAGCGTTGATGACCGTCAAGCCCCAGGCCGATGTGCTGTTCGAGCTCGGTGACTACACCGCATCCTTGAGCGCGCTGGCGGTGCTCAAGGAACCGGTGGACAGGTTCTTCGACACCGTGATGGTGAATGTCGAGGATGCAAAGCTGCGCGCCAACCGACTCGCCCTGCTGGAAAGCCTGCATCGGGCAATGAACCGCGTCGCCGACCTGTCCCGTTTGTAAGCCGCCGCCGCGATGCCAACGACGAAACTGATCATTCTCGACCGTGACGGTGTGATCAACCGCGACTCCGAGCTCTACATCAAGTCGCCGGAGGAGTGGATTCCGCTGCCCGGCAGTCTCGAGGCGATCGCACGACTCAACCAGTGGGGTTTCCGCGTCGTCGTCAGCACGAACCAGTCCGGCATCGGCCGCGGCCTGTTCGACATGGATACGCTGAACGCCATCCATGACAAGATGATCAAGGCAGTCGCGGCGGCCGGTGGGGCGATCGACGCGATCTTTTTCTGCCCGCACACCAATGCCGACCACTGCGAGTGCCGCAAACCCAAACCCGGCATGCTGAAAGAGATCGCCGCGCGTTACAACGTGAGTCTGGCCGGCGTGCCGGTGGTCGGCGACAGCTTGCGCGATCTCGAAGCCGCCGTCGCGGTGGGTGCCCAGCCGATCCTGGTGCTCACTGGCAAGGGCAGAAAGACCGAAAAGGACGCCGCGTTGCCGAGCCACACATTGGTGTTCCCGGATCTGGCGACCGCGGTGCAAGAGCTCACCGCATAAGATGAGCGAGGCGATGAATCTGCTGCGCTCGACGCTGTTCATGCTGGTGCTGACGGCGACGATGCTGCTGGTCGTGATTGCCGTGCTGCTGCTGTTCTGGCTGCCGGCCCGCCGGCGCCGGCTGCTGGTGATGCCGTGGGTGCGCTTCGTGATGTGGCTCTCCAACCGCTTGCTCGGCATCCAGATGCGTGTGCTCGGCGCCGAGAACGTCCCTGCCGGGCCGTGCGTGATCCTCAGCAAGCATCAATCGGCCTGGGAGACCTTTGCGCTGCAATTGATCTTTCCACTGACTGCCTTCGTCTATAAGCGCGAACTCAACTATCTGCCGTTCTTCGGCTGGGGCATGAAGCTGATGCCTTTCGTCGCGATCGACCGCGGCGCCGGCAAGGCGGCCTTGAGGCAGGTGATCGAGCGTGGCAAGCGCCGCCTCGCCGAAGGTTATTCGGTGGTGGTCTTCCCGGAAGGCACGCGGGTGGCGCCAGGACAGAAACGCGAGTTCAAGATCGGCGGCGCGATGCTTGCGGTCGCCGCCGGCGTGCCGGCCGTGCCGGTGGCGCACAATGCCGGCGAATACTGGCCGCGGCGGGCCTTCATCAAGCGCCCCGGCCTCGTCACGCTGAGCATCGGCCCACCGATCGACCCTGCGGGACGCACCGCCGGCGAAGTGAATGCGGCTGCCGAGACCTGGATCGAATCCGAAATGCGGCGCATCAGCCCGCATCTGTATCACGATGCCAAAGCAACGCGGAGCACAACTGAAGCTGCGGCTTGATGCCGCCATCCCTGTGACCGACGCCTTACGCGATGGCGCGCGCATTGCCTATCTCGGCGCTTGGCTGACCTTGCGCCTTACGACCGACCGGCGGGTGCCGGAATGTGTCGCCGATGAATTGCACCTGCCGCTGCCGCCCGGGGCCAGCTCCCGCCAGATACGCGACATGGCGGAAGCCTGGTTGCGCGACGCTGCGCTCACGCTGCTGCAAAATTCTGCGCTGGTGAGACGGCACGGTTTGCGCGTCAGGCTCACTTTCGCGCGTCATGGCGACTGGGTGCGGCGCGAAGGAGAGGTACTGCGCTGTTACTGGCGCCTGATCGAACAGCCGCTTCACCTGATCGAGCAGGCGCTCGCGCGGGCAGTCGTCGACGCGCCAAAACGGGCTGGCGTCGCCGACGAGCTGTTTCCCCGCGCCGCCTGATCGTCTCGCCGATGTCCGAGCAGCTCGAACTCTTCCGCAAGCCGGGGCAGCACATCCAGCCGGTGGCGCAAAAACATCTGGTGATCGCCGGCCGCCTCGTCGCCTACACGCTGCGCCGCGACCGCCGCCGCCTTTCTTTGCGCATCGACGAGCGGGGCCTCGCGGTCGGCGCACCGCGCAGCGTGACGCTGGCGGAGATCGAGGCGTTCATTCGCACGCACGGTGGCTGGGTGTTGGAAAAACTTGCGGCGTTCGCGGCCGAAGGCGCGCGCCGCCATCTGCCGATCCATGAGGGCACGCGGCTGCCGCTGCTCGGCGGCGAAGTGTGCGTGCGGGTGACCGCGGGCGCCAATCGCGCTTACTGGGGCGCAGATGAGCTTTGGCTCGCGGCGCGGCCCACAGCAGATCTGGCGGCGCTGGCACGCCGCGCACTGCAACGGCGTGCCTTCGAGCATTTCCAGTCCCGTGTCATAGAAAACGCTGCCCGGCTCGGGCTGGCAGCGCCACGCTTAAGCCTTAGTTCGGCGCGCACACGCTGGGGCAGCTGCTCACTGAGGAGCGGCATCCGACTCAACTGGCGGCTGATCCATCTTCCCCCGATGCTGATCGATTACGTGATCGCGCACGAAGTCGCGCATCTCATCGAGATGAACCACAGCGCGCGCTTCTGGCGGGTCGTCGACAGTCTCCACCCCGACTGGCGTGCTGCGCGCGATGCCTTGCGGCGGGAGGCCGCGCGCCTGCCCATTTTTTGAACCCGGATGATTGTCGTCGTGGCCTACTCGTTTTCTTCCGGAAAAAGCCAGCCCATCACGATCGGCCAGACCAGCAGCGCAAACGCGCCGAACAGCGACGCAAAGCCAAGCACCACGCGCAGCAGCGCCACTTCGGCAGGGCTGTCGGGCGGCACGGCGAGCAGCATGTAGCCGACCGCCGCCAGGCCCAGACCGACCAACAAAGACGCTTTGATGCGCCGCGGTGATGGGCGATGTGGACGATTCGAAGGCCAGGAGTGAGTCATCGCAGCCTCTCAACCAAGCATCCGGTGAACACCGCTGTCCGCGGTTCAGGCAGTCTCCCGCTTGGCGCAGCGGTGAGACAAGAGCGCCTTTCGATGATCCAGCCAAAGAGATGGCGCGGAAGCATTTGCTCAGACGACGATTCCGCGCTGCGTATCGCGAGGGTTGATCCCACGCCGCATCCGCGGCGCCCAGGTGGCAAGGTCTCGGTTCAGAAGAAAGCCCGTCGCAGCGCCGACGGGCTTCCCTCTCGGTGGATCAGAGCTGCTTGCAAACCGTGAAATAAGAAGGCTCGACGTAACCGCTGGCTGCAGCGCCATAGGGTGTTTGTTGCGCCGCAGTACTAACGACGGCCCGGACGGTTCCTGTAGCAGGATTGCCATCATCGAATGCCGAATCGATTC
>CAYZII010000025.1:0-27084 GCA_964478415.1 uncultured Methyloversatilis sp. | reverse complement strand
TTCGTCCGGGTAAAGATCTTGAAAGGCAAGCGCGCTCATCGGCCGTCTCCTGTTGCGATTTCCCGGCATGATACCTGGGCGTTCTAAAATCAAACGCATGCTCTCCATTGCCTCCTGGAACATCCACAAGGGCTTTTCCCAGTTCAATCGCCGCTTGGTGGTGCATGAGTTGCGCGAACGGCTGCGCTCTCTCGCCCCAGACATCGTTTTTCTGCAGGAGGTGCAGGGGCATCACGAGCGCCACGCCGAGCGCCATCCCGACTGGCCAGACGAGCCGCAATACGAATTCCTCGCCGCCGAGGTTTGGGAAAATTGCGTCTATGGCTGCAATGTCGCCTATGACCATGGCCATCATGGCAATGCGATCCTGACGCACTTCCCAATCCTTGCTTCGCACAACCAGGATGTCACCCGGCTGCGCTTCGAAAAGCGCGGTCTGCTTTACTGCGCCGTCGCGGTACCGGCAATCCCCTCGCCATTGCATTGTGTCTGTGCGCACCTGTCGCTGTTTGGTCGTTCGCGCCGTTTCCAGTACGAGGCGCTGGCCGATTTCATCGAATCCAACGTGCCCCACGATGAGCCGTTGATCATTGCCGGCGATTTCAACGACTGGCGCGGTCGCGCTTGTGAGATCCTGGCACCGCGGCTCAACCTCACCGAAGCCTTTGCCGCCCGCAATCCTCTCGAACATCGCCCAAGCCGCAGTTTTCCCGCCGCACTGCCACTACTGCGCCTCGATCGCATCTATGTGCGGGGTCTGAACATCGAAGATTGCGCTGTGCATCACGGCCCAGCGTGGTCGACCCTTTCCGATCACGCCGCGCTGTCTGCCCGGCTGTCGTTCCAGGCCACCGTTGCCGCGTCATCGTGAGCGTTGCTTTCCTGCCCGGCAACCGGATCAGCTTGCTTGTGACCGGCGCGCAGTACTTTCCGGCGCTGCTCGCTGCGATCGCAGCAGCCGAACGCTCGATCCAACTGGAAACCTACATCTTCGCCAACGATGCAACCGGCCGCGCGGTGACCAGCGCGCTGGCTGCCGCGGCACGGCGCGGTGTGGCCGTGCGCGTGCTCGTCGATGGTTTCGGCGCGCGCAGTTTCGCCGCCGGCCTGGGGCGGGAAATCGTTGCCGCAGGTGGTGCTGTCGAAGTCTATCGGCCCGAAGTTTCCTTGCTGCGGCTGCGGCGCCATCGCCTGCGCCGCCTGCATCGCAAGCTCACCGTCATCGACGGCTGCATCGCTTTTGTCGGCGGCATCAACATCATCGACGATGTCGACACTCCGGGACTCGGCCCGCGCTTCGATCATGCGGTGCGCATCGAAGGGCCATTGGTCGAGCCGATCTGCACCAGCATGCTGCATCTGTGGCGGCTCGTCAGCTGGGCGCGCCTGCGACACCGGCCACCCAAAGAGACTGCAAAGAGGTGTCAACCAGCCCCGCAGGCCGGCGATGTCAGCGCTGCTTTTGTGACGCGCGACAATCTGCGCCATCGCCGCGACATCGAAGAGGCCTATCTCGAGGCGATCGGCAACGCCACAGGCGACGTCCTGATCGCTAATGCCTACTTCCTGCCAGGACGACGCTTCCGCCACGCGCTGATCGCCGCTGCGCAACGTGGCTGCCGAGTCACCGTGCTGTTGCAAGGGCAGGTCGAATACGCGCTGCTGCATTACGCGACGCAGGCGCTCTACGGCCAGCTCCTCGCCCACGGCATCCGGATTTTCGAATACCGCGCCGGTTTCCTGCACGCGAAGGTTGGTGTCATCGACGGCAACTGGGCGACGGTCGGCTCCTCGAACATCGATCCCTTCAGTCTGTTGCTGGCACGCGAAGCCAATGTCGTCGTCAAGGACGCAGGTTTTGCCGCCGCGCTGCGCGCCAGTGTGATGCGCGCGATCGCCGCAGAGGCCGTTGAGATCACCCATCCCGCGCTCACGCGCAGCGGTTGGCTTGCACGCAGCCAGCGCTGGCTGGCCTATGGCCTGGTCAGGCTGATGCTGGGTGTTACGCGCTATGGCGGGGAGGATTACCGGGAATAGGCGCGGGGGCGGTCTTTTGATGAGGCACGCGGGATAGATGCCACGCCGAGAAGGCCCAGGACCAAAACTCGGCGCTGGTGAGGCGGCACGACGGTGGCTCCATGCCAAGGAAACGCGCTGCCGCGGTCAGCGCCGCGATAGGATGCGCACGATCGAGCGGCGGCGCCTTGGTCTGCTTCGAGAGCTTCGCCCCCGAGGCGTCGACTGCCACCGGCAGATGGGCATACTGCGGCGTCGGTAAGCCGAGCAAACGCTGAAGAAAGATTTGTCGCGCCGTCGAATGGATCAGATCGGCGCCACGCACGACGTGATCGACGCCCTGATCGGCATCATCGACCACGACCGCGAGCTGATAGGCGAACATCCCGTCGGCACGCAGCAGCACAAAGTCACCCACTTCACGCGCGAGATCCTGTCGCTGCGGCCCCTGCAGAAGGTCATCGAAAGCGATCGTTCCGCTGACCTTCAACCGCCAGGCGCGCACCGATTTGCCTGCCGGCAGACCCGCACGGCAGGTGCCGGGGTAAACCGCCGCTCCATCGACGCCCAAAGGTGCGCCGGCCAGTTCTGCCCGCGTGCAGCCGCAGGGATAGACCCACCCCTGGCGCTGCAGCAGTTCCAGCACCTCGCGGTAGCGCTCCAAACGCCGGCTCTGGTAGAGGATGTCCCCGTCCCACTCGAAGCCGAAGGCCGCCAGCGTGCGTATGATGTCGTCGGCATGACTGGGGTGGCAGCGCGGCTGATCGACATCCTCGATACGCACCAGCCAGCGGCCACTGCGCGTTTTGGCTTCAAGATATGAGCCAAGGGCGGCGACGAGCGAACCGAAATGCAGCGGGCCGGTCGGCGATGGGGCGAAGCGGCCACAGGGCGGCGGGAGATTCTGCGTCATGGCGCTATTTTCACCGAAAGGGTAGCATGTGCATTTTCCACCCGCACAAGGAGCGCCCCAACCATGGCCACCATCCAGCTGACTGCCGAAAACTTCAAGGATGTCATCAACAACAACGACATCGTCATCATCGACTTCTGGGCCGACTGGTGCGCCCCGTGCCGCTCCTTCGCGCCGACCTTCGAGGCCGCCTCGGAAAAATATCCCGAGATCGCCTTCTGCAAGGTGAACACCGAAGAAGAACGCGAGATGGCGCTGGGTTTCAACATCCGTTCGATTCCGACGCTGATGGTGTTCCGTGACCAGATCATCCTCTATGCCGAAGCCGGTGCGCTGCCCCCCGCCGCGCTCGACCAGCTGATCGAACAGGTCAAGGCGCTCGACATGGACGCGGTACGCGCCGAGATCGAAGCCGAGATCGCCGCCGAGGAAGCGCAACAACGGCAATGAACGCACGGCGACCGGGCGCATCATGCTGCATTTCCTGACGTTAAAATTCCACCCCGTTCCAACCAACGTCAAGGAGAAAACATGGGCAAAGGCGATCGCCGCACACTGCGCGGCAAGCTGTTTCGTGGCAGCTATGGCAAGCGCCGCGCGCATGAGACCAACCGTCCGCAGCGCGAGCTGCAACCGCCCGCTGCGCCGGCCGGCAAGGTCAAGGCGACGGCCTGAAGGCGTTGCGCCGTCGTTGTGCGTCGGGCCGCATGTCAGCGGCCCGGTTGAATTTTTCCTAGGCGCACCTCACTCTTGAAACAATGAATTTTTCCTCGTTCAAGGAGACCCATCATGGCCGATCCGCAACTGATCCAGGAAAAACTCAAGCTCGATCAGGAATTCGCCGAATACACGAAGCAGCACGGCTTCGACTACGCGCAGTATTGCGCGCCCCCGGCCGGCAGCTGGTATGAAAGCTATCGTCAGCGCGTCAAGGCGATCGAAGACAAGCTGCTGACCAAGCTGGAATACTGGAAGCCGAGCAACTGAACAGCGGCAGCCGCGGGCGTCGCTGTCAGTACGGCCCGTAATCCACGGCCCTCAATCGAGTGACTCCCCCCACGCCGCCCGGAATCGCTCCGCGATCTCGGCGCGGCTGGGTTTGTGGTTCTGCCCGCCGCGGTGGGCGATCTTGATCGCGCCCATCAGACTGGCGAGGCGGCCCGTCTTTTCCCAGCCCCAGCCGCGCTGGATGCCGTAAAGCAGGCCGGCGCGATAGGCATCGCCGCAGCCGGTCGGATCGACCAGCGCTTCGGGCGCCACGGCAGGAATGTCGATCACCTGACCGTCGGCGTAGATGCGTGAGCCGTTGCCGCCCAGCGTGACGATCAGCGCCTTCACATCATGCGCGAGCGTTTCGAGCGTGCAGCCGGTACGCTCGCACAGCAATTTGGCCTCGTAGTCATTCACCGTGCAGTAGTCGGCCAGCCGCAGGAATTCGCGCAGCTCGGCGCCATCGAACATCGGCAGCCCCTGACCAGGATCGAACACGAACGGAATACCGAGCGCATGGAAGTCGCGCGCATGCTGCAGCATGCCTTCACGGCCGTCCGGTGCGACGATGCCCAGTGCGACATCGCGAGCGTCGGCGACACGGTTGTGATGCGAGAAATTCATCGCGCCGGGATGGAAGGCGGTGATCTGGTTGTCGTCGAGATCGGTGGTGATGAAAGCCTGTGCGGTGTAGGTGCCAGGCACCTGGCGCACATGACGGGCATCTAGCCCAAGATGGGCAAGCCGATGCAGATAGAGACCAGCATCGTCGCCGACCGCCGCCATGATGAGAGGCGAGCCGCCCAGCAAGTGCAGGTTGTAGGCGATGTTGCCGGCGCAGCCGCCGTATTCGCGCCGCATGTCGGGAACGAGGAAGGCAACATTGAGGATATGGATCTGCTCCGGTAGGATGTGATGCTTGAAACGGTCCTTGAACACCATGATGGTGTCGTAGGCAAGCGAGCCGCAGATGAGCGTATGCATGACGTGTTTCAGGGATAGAACAGATAGAGCCGATAGCCGGTGGGCGAGAGGTCGGTGACGGTGAGCAGCAGATCGAGGTGGATTTCCCCCTTCGCGGCAAAGCCGGCCGCGAGCTCCTCGCCACTGGGCAGATAGTCCGCGGGCGCGAGCACCTTGCGCACCAGCACCGCATCCTGGGTATCGGTAAGAGTGATTTCCAGATGCGGATGATCCTGGACAAACGGCGCACGGTTCTTCAATGTCGCGGTGAGGCGCAGCTTTTCGCCCTCCGGCACCAGATCGGAGGTTTCGATGCCGATCAGATCGGGTTTGAGTGGCCGTGGCAGTATGCAGCCCAGGCTTTCACAGGCTGCGGTGAGGAACGGCCGCGCTTCCGGCACGATGACCGCCAGCTCGCTGCGGAAGATATAGACGAGCTGGCCGACGCACAGCAAGGACAGCGCAACGATGCCTGCCACCCACGGCCAGCGGCGCGCAGTGGCAGGCGTTGCGGGCACGGGGACGACATCCTCCGCTGCCAGCGTCGTTCCGGCCGCCGGCACCGGTTCCTGCTGCACGACCGATGCGGGTGCCGGCGCGACGGTCGGCTCGGCCTCCGCTAGCGTTTCCTGGGTCGAGATCGGCAGTAAGTCGGCCTTGGGATCGACGGCAGAGAGAGGTTCGGATGCCGTCATTTCCTGGGGTGCCGGCACCTCTTCGGCTGCCGGCATCTCTTTTGGGGGTGGCAGCGGCTCGGCTTGTGGTGCTGTCTCTGGCTTCCTCTCGACGCCCGTCTCGACAGCCTGCCGGGGCACCTCCGTAATCACCGGCTGCGCCGTTTCTTGAGCTGCCGAAGGACCCTCATTCGCCGCCACTGCTGGCGCTGCGAATGGCGACACCGCCGCAGGCGCAGCAGGGATCGTGATGCATTCATCCCTGAGACTCTCCAGTGCGTCGAAGACTTGCTGGCAGACGCCACAGCGCACCTTGCCCTGCCGTATCTTCAGTTGTTCGGCAGTGACGCGAAACTGTGTCTGGCAGTGCGGACAACGGGTCAGCATGACGCCATTCTATTCCTTCACACCTTCCAGCCGTAGCCACCCTTCCTCGACCGCACCGACCCGTAGCGTCAGCCACGGCGCATAGGCAGCGATGACCTGATCGGCCTGGGTTTCGAGCACGCCGGAGAGCGCCATCCGGCCGCCGGGTTTGAGCCGCGAGCTCAGCATGGGTGCGAGCAGCAGCAGCGGATTGGTCAGGATGTTCGCGACGACGCGATCGAAGCTTGCTTCGAGGGGCGCATCGGAAGACAGCAGACGGATCGCGACCTCGTTGCGGGCGGCATTCTCGCGGGCCGCGTCGAGCGCGGCCGGATCGATGTCCACCCCTGCCGTGTCGCCAGCGCCGAGTTTCTTCGCCGCGATCGCTAGGATGCCCGAACCGCAGCCGTAATCGAGCACCGAAACACCGGGTGAAACGTTCTCGATCAGCCATTCGAGACACAGACGCGTGGTCGGATGGCTGCCGGTGCCGAAAGCCAGCCCGGGATCGAGCACGAGATTGATCGCCGCCGGATCGGGTGCGGCATGCCAGGAGGGCACGATCCACAGCCGGTCGGAAATCCTGATCGGGGAAAATTGCGCCTGGGTTAGGCGCACCCAGTCGGCTTCCGGCAATTCCTGGAAATCGATCTGCAACGGCTCGGCCAAGCCGACGGCATGGGCAGCGGCGGCAATGCGCCCTGGAAGATCGTCCGCGGGGTCGAAGAGTGCAATGATGCGGCTTTTCTCCCACAGCGGTGTCGCAGCACTGCCTGGTTCGCCAAACTGGGGTGTCTCATGCGCGGTGCCGGCCAGGGCATCTTCGACGGCGACCGAGATCGCACCCATGGCGAGCAGCGCATCCGACAGGGCATCGGCATGCGCGGCATCGCTCACGAGCGCAACGGAAAGCCACATCGCTTCAGCAGCTCACCTCTTCATGCGCGGTGAGCTTTTCTTCGAGGTAGTGGATGCTCGTGCTGCCCTTGATGAACAGCGGATCGAGCATCAGCTCCTGATGCAGCGGGATGTTCGTCTTGATGCCTTCGACCATCATCTCGGAGAGCGCGATACGCATGCGGCGAATCGCCTGTTCGCGAGAATCGCCGTAGGAGATCACTTTGGCAATCATCGAATCGTAATGCGGCGGCACCGTATAGCCGGAATAGACATGCGAATCCACGCGGATGCCCGGCCCGCCGGGTGGATGCCAGTTCGTGATTTTGCCGGGTGATGGAGTGAATTTGAATGGATCTTCGGCGCAGATACGGCACTCGATCGCATGGCCGCGTATCTCGATGTCGCGCTGGCGGAACCAGAGCTTCTCGCCGGCGGCGATGCGGATCTGCGCCTGCACGATGTCGATGCCGGTGACGAGCTCGGTGACTGGATGCTCGACCTGCACGCGGGTGTTCATCTCGATGAAATAGAACTCGCCGTTTTCATAGAGGAACTCGAAGGTGCCGGCGCCACGGTAGCCGATGCGGCGGCAGGCTTCAGCGCAGCGTTCGCCGATACGGGCGATGACGCGCCGGTTGATGCCCGGCGCCGGTGCTTCTTCGATCACTTTCTGGTGACGGCGCTGCATCGAGCAGTCGCGCTCGGACAGCCAGATGGCGTTGCGGTAATTGTCGGCCAACACCTGGATTTCGATGTGACGCGGGTTCTCGAGGAATTTCTCCATATAGACCATCGGGTTGCCGAAAGCCGCTTGGGCTTCGGCGCGCGTCGTCGCCACGGCATTGAGCAGCGCCGCTTCGGTATGCACGACGCGCATGCCGCGCCCGCCCCCGCCGCCTGCCGCCTTGATGATCACCGGATAGCCGATAGTGCGAGCGATCTTGATGATCTCTTTCGGGTCTTCTGGCAGCGCACCATCGGAACCGGGCACGCAGGGCACGCCCGCCTCTTTCATTGCGTTCTTCGCCGAGACCTTATCGCCCATCAGGCGAATCGTTTCCGGCCTCGGGCCGATGAAGACGAAGCCGGATTTCTCGACCCGCTCGGCGAAGTCGGCGTTTTCGGACAGAAAGCCATAGCCGGGATGGATCGCCTGGGCATCGGTGACCTCCGCGGCGGAGATGATCGCCGGGATGTTCAGATAGCTCGCGCTCGACGCAGGCGGCCCGATGCACACCGATTCGTCGGCGAGCTTGACGTATTTGGCTTCGGCGTCCGCCGTCGAATGCACCGCCACGGTGCGGACGCCGAGCTCGCGGCAAGCGCGCAGCACGCGCAGGGCGATCTCCCCGCGATTGGCGATCAGGACTTTCTCGAACATCGTCATCAGCCGATCACGAACAGGGGTTGATCGAACTCGACCGGCTGGCCATTGTCGACCAAGATCGCTTTTACCACGCCATCGACGTCCGATTCGATCTCGTTCATCAGCTTCATCGCCTCGATGATGCAAAGTGTGTCGCCTTTCTTGACGCTCTGGCCGACTTCGACGAAGGGGGGCGCGCCAGGACTACCGGCGCGGTAGAAGGTGCCGACCATCGGCGCCTTGACGACATGACCTTGAGGCTCGGCCGGCGACGTCTGCGGCTCTGGCGCCGGCGCTGGCGCCGCGGCGGGTTGAGCCGCGGGCAAACCTCCCATCGGCATGTTGATCGTCGTGGTGCTAGGCACGACGGCGAGTTGCTTGGCGATGCGAATCCTTTCCTCACCTTCGCTGATTTCCAGTTCCGAGATGCCGGAGTTCTGCACCAGCTCGATCAGGGTCTTGAGTTTTCTTAAGTCCATGGACTTCCTCCCTCCCGCCTGCGCGGGCGAACGATGACGACGGGCTCCAAAGCGGAACTACTTGCGGATGCGAGCGAGCGCGGCCTCGAGCGCCAGAGCATAGCCTTGGGCACCGAGACCGCAGATCGTGCCGACGGCGAGGGCCGAGAAATATGAATGCTGTCGGAACGGCTCGCGGGCATGGATGTTCGACAAATGCACCTCGATGAACGGGATGCCGACGGCCGCCAGCGCATCTCGCAACGCGACACTGGTATGGGTATAGCCCGCCGGGTTGATGATGATGAACTCAATGCCTTCGCTGCCGGCAGCCTGCACCCGGTCGATCAGTTCTCCTTCGGAATTGCTCTGGAAGCTTTCGATCTGCACACCGGCGGCGCGGGCGCGGGCTTCCATCATCGTATGGATGTCGGCCAGCGTGGTGCGGCCATAAACCTCCGGCTCGCGGGTGCCGAGCAGATTCAGATTCGGGCCATGCAATACCAGAATGCGTGGCATCGGTGCTGCGCCGCTTTCCTTCGAAGTAGAAGCTCTTTTGCGTTTTGTATTCGACATGTCTGCAAGTTTGCCGCAAATCGGCGCAAATTGTCTAGTTTTTTTCCAACAGCGCCTCGACCGCCTCGACGCGGGCGCGCGAACGCATCCTACCGTCCGTCCCTTTGAAATTGACGCGCTCCTCGCGTGGCGGCAGGATGATCAGGTTGGCCGGCAGCGTTTCATCGTCGATCATCAGCATCGCCTCGGCGCGATCGCTTCTCGGCGTGGCATGATGGAAGGGGATGCGTTGGTCGAGCAGGAAGATTTCCACCTCCTTCGCGCTGTCCGGAAAAAGCAGGATGTCGATGCGCGAGTGACGCGTCGCCGTGCCTTCGAGCACCGAGCCGGTGAGCCAGGGCGAAAACCGCTCCAGTCGCCGCATCAGTCGCGCTGCGCTCTCACGCAACCAAGTCAAACGCGCCGCCTGCTCGTCTTCCTGGTAGATCGCCTGATAGTCGCGCACCGCTTCCTCGACCTCGGCGTTGCCCGGCAACGGGAAATTCTCGGGCAGACCGAGCTGGCGCGCGGCCTTGCGCTTGGCCAAACCGTATTCGATGCCGTCCTCGGCGATCAGCCGCGCGGCGGCGTGGGCGAGTTCCAGACGCAATGCCGGGGAACGCCGGTTCTGGATGCTGGAAGGACGATTGCGGCGGGCCATCGGCTGGGCTTTCGTAGAATGTCCCCATTCTAGCGCCTGAAATATTTCATTCATGCACATCCACATTCTCGGCATCTGCGGCACATTCATGGGCGGGATCGCCCTACTCGCACGCGCCGCCGGACACACGGTCACCGGCTGCGATGCGAACGTCTACCCGCCGATGAGCACGCAGCTTGCCGCACAGGGCATCGAACTGATCGAAGGGTATGACAGGGGGCAGATCGCGCTGGATGCCGATCTCTGGATCATCGGCAATGCGATCTCGCGTGGCAATCCTTTGCTGGAAGCGATCCTCGATCGGGGGCTATCTTATGTTTCTGGGCCGCAGTGGCTCGCCGAGCACATATTGCGTGGCAAATGGGTGCTCGCCGTCGCCGGCACGCACGGCAAGACGACGACGAGTGCGATGCTCGCCTGGATTCTCGAAGATGCGGGGCTTGCGCCCGGCTTCCTGATCGGCGGCGTACCCCGGAATTTCGGAAAATCGGCCAATTTCAGCGAATCTGCATTCTTCGTCATTGAAGCCGACGAGTACGATACGGCATTCTGTGACAAGCGCTCGAAGTTCGTCCATTACCGGCCGCGCACCGCGATCCTGAACAATCTCGAATACGATCATGCTGACATCTTTGCAGATCTTGCCGCGATCGAAACGCAATTTCATCACTTCGTACGCACGATTCCCGGCAACGGGCTGATCGTCACCAATGCTGCCGAACCCGCGCTCGAACGGGTGTTGCAGCGCGGCTGCTGGACGCCGGTCGAGCGTTTCAACGACCCGGCAGGTTGGCATGCCTCCGGCAGCGATGCCGAAGGCAACTTGATCATCCACGACGCACACGGCGAGGTCGGTCGCACCCATTGGCAGTTGGTCGGAGACCACAACCGCAACAACGCGCTGGCGGCACTCCTCGCCGCCCGCCATGCCGGTGTGCCGATTACGCGGGGGCTGGAAGCGCTAAGCTGTTTCGAGAACGTCAAGCGCCGACTCGAGGTGCGCGGCACCGTGCGTGGCGTGACCGTCTACGACGACTTTGCCCACCACCCAACCGCGATCGCGGCAACGATCGCTGCGCTGCGTGGCCGCGTTGGCAGCGCACGCATCCTCGCGGTGCTGGAGCCACGTTCGAACACGATGAAGCTGGGCACGATGAAAAAGACCTTGCCCGGCAGCCTCGCCGGTGCCGATCTCGTCTTCTGTTATGGCGCCAACCTCTGCTGGGATGCAGCCAGCACGCTCGCGCCGCTCGGCGAAAAGGCGTATGTGAGCAGTGACTTCGATGCGCTCCTCAGCGCGATCGTCGCCTCCACACGCAGCGGCGATCACGTGCTGGTGATGAGCAACGGCGCGTTTGGCGGCATTCATCAGAAGCTGCTCGCCCTGCTTGCGCCCTGATGTTCGTCAAGATCGTCATCGTCCTGCTGTTGCTGATCGGGCTGGCCAGTCTGCTGCGCGGCGCCCCGCCGCCGGCGAAGCGTTTACCTGTGCGTGGCCGGACGGGGGGTGCACGCGCGATCATGCTGCGTATCGCCATCGTGCTGCTGGCCCTGGGGCTAACCGTTCTGGCTTTGCATCTAGGAGGATGCTCGCGCCCCCCGCCGGGCTTTCACGCCAAAGACATCACGGGCGCGGACTTCGGCCGCCTCGCGACGCTCGACGGCCTGACCGACCAGAAAGGGCGCCGCATCGCCACGGCCGATTTTGTTGGCAAAGTGGTGGTGGTGTTCTTTGGCTATACGCATTGCCCGGATGTCTGTCCGACGACGCTGGCAATGATGCAGGAAACCCTGCGCCTACTCAGGAATGAGGCCGATCGCGTCCAAGTGCTGTTCGTGACGCTGGACCCGGAGCGTGACACCCAGGCAGTGCTGCAAGGCTATCTCTCCGGTTTCGATGCGCGTTTCCTCGGCCTGCGGGGCAATGCCGAAAGCATTCGGGCCGTGGCTCAGGCTTTCCGTGTCTTCTATCTCAAAGTGCCGGCGAGTGATGCACTCGGTTACACCCTCGATCACTCGACGAAGAGCTACGTTTTCGACCCCCAGGGCCGCATTCGCCTGCAAGTCGAACATGGCGCATCCGCGCGGCTTCTCGCCGACGATCTGCGCGCGTTGCTGGCGGGGAAATAACGCTGCCGGGCTTTCCCGGTGTCCGGCCCGACGGTAGGTATCTGCCCCCTCGCCCGATGCTCCCCTAGGCAATTTCCGAGTGCCAGAGTAAGCTATTGGCCGGCGTTCGTCTAAGGCTCAAATGTTCCATTCCCTGCTCCTGCAACCCCACATCCTCGCCACCACGCTTGCCGCGGCCGGGATTCTCGCGATCACGATGGGGGCGCGCCAATCGCTGGGCCTGTTCGTCGGCCCGATCAACAACTCGACTGGGCTCGGCATCGTGACGATCAGCTTCGCCCTCGCGCTCGCCCAGTTCGTCTGGGGGCTGGCCCAGCCACTCGCCGGTGCTCTGGCCGACCGCCATAGCCCGCGGCGTGTGCTGATCGCTGGCCTGGTAATCATGGCGGTGGGCTGTGCGGTGACGCCGTGGATGACTTCCGGTTTCGGCCTGGCCTTCTCGCTCGGGCTGCTCACCGCGATCGGTTCCGGGGCAAGCAGTTTTTCGGTGCTGATGGGCGCGGCCGCGCAGCGGCTGCCGGTCGAGGCACGCGGCACGGCTTCTGGCGTGATCAATGCCGGAGGCTCGTTCGGCCAGTTCGTCTTCGCACCGATCGTCCAGAAGCTGATCCAGGCCTTCGGCTGGTTCAATGCGATGTGGGCGCTGGCGTTGATGACACTGGCCGCCTTGCCGCTGATCGGCAGGATCACCAGCCCGGTCACGCAACCCGCCGGACACAACGAACCAGACCACGGCGTCCGGCGCGCGATCACCAGCGCGCTGCGGGATCGGAGTTACCTGTTACTGCACGCCGGCTTCTTCACCTGCGGCTTCCACATCGCGTTTCTCGTCACCCACCTGCCGGGCGAAGTGGATTTGTGCGGCCTGCCGCCCAGCGTGGCGAGCTGGACGCTGGGCATCATCGGCCTGGCCAACATCTTCGGCAGCCTCTATGCCGGCTATTGCGTCGCCAATTACCGCAGCAAATACGTGCTCGCGGCGATGTATGGCTCGCGTGCGGTGCTGATTGCCGCCTACCTGATCTCGCCACGCACCGAGCTCATTTTCTATCTGTTTGCGGCCGGTCTTGGATTCACCTGGCTCGCCACAGTGCCGCCGACTGCCGCGCTGGTCGGCAAGCTCTTCGGCGTGCGCTATCTTGCCACCCTCTTCGGGCTGACATTGCTCACCCACCAGATCGGCGGCTTTTTCGGTGCCTGGCTCGGCGGCCTGGTGATCAGCACCTTCGGTGATTTCGGCTGGATGTGGTATGCCGACATGGCGCTCGCGGCACTGGCAGCCATGGTGAATCTGCCGATCCGCGAAGCGCCGGTCGTTCGCGCAGCGACGGCCTGATCAGACCCTTGCCGCCAGCAGGCCGCGCATCTTCTGCATCGCCTTCGCCTCGATCTGGCGGATGCGTTCGGCAGAGACGCCATACTCCGCGGCCAGCTCGTGCAGCGTCGCAGCCTCTTCGCCATCCTCGACCAGCCAGCGGCGCTCGATGATGTTGCGGCTGCGTTCGTCGAGTTTCTCCAGCGCCTCGCGCAGGCCCGTGTCCTGCAGGCGATCTCGCTCCTTGCGCTCGAGTTGCGCTATCGGCTCGAAGCTCGCATCCGCGGCGAGATAAGCGATCGGCGCATAGGGCTCGTCCTCATCCTCGGTCAATGGTTCGAGGGAGATGTCGGCGCCACTCATGCGCGTTTCCATCTCGACCACTTCCTCGGGCTTGACGCCGAGCTGACGCGCCACCGACTTCACTTCGGCGGAACTTAAGCTGTTGAAACCGCTTTCGCCCTCGGCCTCATGCGCCAGCGCGGATTTCAGGCTGCGTAGGTTGAAAAACAACTTGCGCTGCGCCTTCGTCGTCGCCACCTTGACGAGCCGCCAGTTCTTCAGGATGTACTCGTGGATTTCGGCCTTGATCCAGTGGATCGCGAAAGAGACGAGACGCACTCCGCGATCGGGATCGAAACGCTTGACCGCCTTCATCAGGCCGATATTGCCTTCCTGGATCAGGTCGGCATGGGGCAGACCATACCCGAGATAGCCGCGGGCGACCGCGATCACCAGCCGCAGATGGGACAACACGAGCTGCCGCGCCGCTTCCAGATCGCCATGATCACGGAACCGCCGCGCAAGGCGCTGCTCTTCCGCCTCGCTCAAGATCGGCATCCGGTTCGCGGCGGCGATATAAGCCTCGAGACTGCCGCTCGCAGAAGGAACGGGGAACTGCGCAAGAGTCAAAGCATGGCTCATATCGGGTCTCCTTTTATCCAATCAGATTAATGTTAGCACTCTCGTCAAGAGAGTGCTAATCTCTTATCCGACTAATTTACTACACTTTAAGCAGCGGGTGCAAATCCAGCCCGCGCACTACTGCGGCCTTCATTCCTGCTGGCAAAGCCGCTTTTGCCTCTTCGGCCGCGGCGGCGCTGGCAAAAGCGACGAAGCAGCAGGCGCCGGAGCCAGTCATCCTTGCATCGCCGAACTGACGCAATACGGCCAGATGCCGCGCAATTTCAGGATGAAGCGCACAGGCCACGGGCTCCAGGTCATTGTGGCCGACGCCAGTCCGCCAGTCCTCGGGACGAATCCGGGGGGTATCGCGCCGCAATTCGGGCGAGCGGAAAATGGTCGCCGTCGGCACACGGACCGCTGGCATGGTCAATAGATACCATGCTTCGGGAACGGCGAGGTCGGTGAAGCGCTCGCCGACCCCTTCGGCGAAGCAAGATTGGCCGTGGATGAACACCGGCACATCGGCGCCCAGCGTCAAACCGATCTCCTGCAGCCGTGCGCGGGAAAGATTGATGCCCCAGAGCCGGTTCAGGGCGATCAGTGTGGTGGCCGCATCGGAACTGCCACCACCGAGGCCGCCGCCCAGCGGGATGCGTTTTTCGAGGTGTATGGTCACGCCGGGTGCCGTATCGCCAGCGCCGAGTTTCAGCAGCTTCGCGGCGCGCACGACGAGGTTGTCTTCCTCGGCCACACCAGCTAGAGGCGTGGCCAGCACAATGCGCTCATCGTCGCGGGGGACAAAACGCAGCGTGTCGGTGAGATCGATGAAGCGGAACACCGTCTGCAACAGATGATAGCCATCCGCCCGCCGCCCGACGACATGCAGGAACAGATTGAGCTTGGCTGGCGCCGGCCAGTCCCGTTGCCAGTCGTTCATCGTGCCTCCTGCCAGGCGTCGATCTTCAGCCGCACCCTGATGTCGTCGCGTTCCAGTTCGAGCAGGGTCGGCAAACCTCCCTGGTTTTCCCTCTCGAGAATCTCGATGCGCCAACCTTGAGTGTCGGAAAGGTCGCCGATCAGCCAGCGATGTACCCGATCGAGCGGCAAAGGAATGCCGAACACCTCGCGCGCCAGCGCATTCCAGTCGCCGGCGCTCAGGCTGCGCCGCTCGGCCAGCGTGAGTCGCGCGCCGGAAGCGTCGCGCACCAGCTCGGCCACGCCTTGCCCCAGGGGTGTCGTCAGCAGGATCACGTCGCCGTCGGGAGCATGCCGCCAGTCGATATGGACGTGATGGCTCGTTTCGTTCTGACGCACCGCGAGCCGTCCGGTGAAGGAGAACGTGGTGATGGCCCTCGACGGCGAAGAGGGTACCACGGGCTGGACAGCGCAGCCAGCCAGCAACGCCCACACGGTGGCGAGGATCAGTGCCAGTCGCATCGATCAGTGCAAAAAGCGCTTGATCGTCTCGGCGAGCACTTCGTTGCCGGGATTTTCCTTGCGGGCTTTCTCCCAAGTCTGGCGCGCCTCGTCCTTGCGGCCGACGGACCAGAGCACCTCGCCAAGATGGGCGGCGATTTCCGGATCGGCGCGCAGGCTGAACGCGCGCTGCAGCACCTGCAACGCCGCTTCGCTTTCTCCCTGGCGAAACAACACCCAGCCGTGGCTGTCGAGGATGAAAGGATCGTCCGGCGCGAGTTCGAGTGCCTTCTCAATCAGCGCACGCGCTTCGGCGAGACGGATGTTCCTGTCGGCGAGCGAAAATCCCAACGCGTTGTAGGCGTGGGCATGATCGGGGCGAATCTCGATCAAGCGGCGCAGTCGGCTTTCGAGTTCGTCGACGCGGCCGAGCCGCTCGGCCAGCAACCCTGCCTCATAGAGCAGTTCGGGCTCGTCGGGCTGGCGCTGCAGCGCCTCGACTACGACGGCATGGGCATCGGCAATGCGTCCCGCCTCGCGCAGCAGCTGGGCTTCGCCGATGATGAGCTGGACACGCTCGCGCCGGCTGGAAGCCTCGGTGTTGCGCAGTGTCTCGCGCGCCGCATCGAGCTTGCCCTGTTTCGCGAGCATCTGGGCCAACTTGAGTCGCGCCGGGAGATAGTGTTCGCCGCTACCGACGCTTTCATACCACTGGCGCGCCTCTTCCCATTGCTTGCGATCTTCGGCGATCTGGCCGAGGAAATGGCGTGCGCGATCGGCCTCCGGATGCTTGATCTGGATCAGCAGGCGTAAGTATTTTTCAGCTTCCTGGGTGTCGCCGAGCTGCAAGGAGAGCACGGCAACCGCGAAAACGATGTCGCCATTGCGCGCCGGATCGGCTCCAGCCAGCTCGAGCAGGGCGCGGAATTCTCGCCGAGCTTCGGCATAACGTCGCTCATTGGCGAGCACGCGCGCATAGGCGATGCGCGCCTCGCGCGCCCCTGGATTAGCGGCCACGAAGCGACCGAGTTGCTCGAGGGCCACGGCACGGTCTTCGGTGATCTGGGCACGAAACAGTGCGGCGAGCTCCCAATCGGATTTGAGCTCCAGCGCTTTCTCGAGTGCGGCGCGGGCCGCCGGGAGGTCGCGCGCCTCGAAAGCGGCCTGGGCACGGGCGAAATGCGCTTCAGGAAGATCGAGATAGGGGGCAGTGACCTGATCGACGATCGCGCGCACGGCCTTGCGGTCGCCGCCGCGCGCGAAGAGCCGGTTCAGCCGCATCAGATTGCTGCCGAGCTGTTTGGGGTCGGCGGCGAGCCAGGCCGGCAGGGCAACTTTTAGTTCGTCGAAGCGGCCGGCGGCCGCGAGCAGACCAATCATCGTCTGGCGGGCGAAGGGTGACTCGGGATCGCTCTCGAGCCAGAGACGTGCTGCCGCGAGCGCCGTCTCCGGCCTGCGTGCATGCAGTGCGATTTCGGTGGCGCGGCGTGCGATGCGCGGATCACGCGTCTCCCGGACAAGTTCGAGATACAGCTCGGCGGACTCGGCGAAGCGCCCACGCTGGGCGGCGATTTCCGCGAGCAGTGAGCGTTCCAGCAGCTCACGGGTGAGTGCCTGCTTGGGCAGGCGGGCGCGGGCTGCCGCCTCCTCTCTCGCCGCCGCGGCATCGGCGTTGGCTGGGCTGGAAGCGAGCGTCGCCGGTTGCGGGGCAGGCGCGGATGCCATCTGCGGTGCGCCTGTGGGCAAGGACGCGCAGCCGGCGAGAAGCACGAGGGATAGCAGCGAGAACGACAGACTTCGCATGGCGGGGAAGAGGAAACGGTATCCGTGCTTACAATGTTTTCATGTTAGCAGTTTCCAGCACACCCGATGCCTGAGCTTCCCGAAGTCGAGGTCACCCGGCGGGGCATCGAAAAACATTTGCTCGGCCAGCGGCTCGAACGTGCCGTGTTGCGAGCGCAGAGTTTGCGTTACCCGCTGCCCGCCAATCTCACGCGTCGGCTGGCCGGCCGCACGCTGACGGCGGTGAAACGCCGCGGCAAGTATTTGCTGCTGGCGTTCGATGGCGGGCATCTGCTGATCCATCTGGGCATGTCCGGCAGCCTGCGCTTCGTCGCCCCCGGCACACCCCCCGGCAAGCACGACCACGCCGACTTCATCTTCAGCGAACGCGTGCTGCGGCTTACCGATCCACGCCGTTTCGGTGCGCTGCTGTGGCTCAACGAGAATCCAGCACAACACCCGTTGCTCGCCGGCTTGGGCATCGAGCCGCTGTCGCGCAGCTTCAATGCCGCCTGGCTCAAGCAGGCGCTCGCCGGCAGGCGTGTCGCAATCAAACAGGCGCTGATGGATGCCCGCCTCGTCGTCGGCATCGGCAACATTTACGCCTCGGAGAGCCTGTTTCTCGCCGGCATCGACCCGCGCCGGCCCTCTGGCAGCCTCCCGATCGCCCGGCTCGCACGCCTCGTGCCCGCGATCAAGAAGACACTGCACGCCGCGATCCGCGCCGGCGGCAGCACGTTGCGCGATTTCCGTGGTCCAGAGGGGCTGGGCGATTTCCAGGTACACCATCGGGTCTATGGCCGTGCAGGGTTGCCGTGCCCACGCTGTGGCAAGCCGATCCGCGCGCTGCGCCAGGGCCAGCGCACGACTTATTTCTGCCCCGGCTGCCAGCGCTGATTCAGCGGATCAGCAGCACCGGCACCGGCGCATGCGCAACGACGCGGCTCGCCACCGAACCGAGCAGGGTACCCCCCAGGCCGGTATGGCCGCGCGTGCCTAGCAGGATCAGTTCGCTCCCGAGATCGCGGGCGAAGGCGACGATGGTTTCGGCGCTATCGCCCACCGCTACGTGCAGACGCGGTTCAATGCCCGCCGCGACGAGCAGCCGCTTCGCTTCGGCGAGTGCCTTCTCACCTTCCTCAAGGTGGAAATCGCGGATCTGCCCGGCATTGATGAAGCGGCTGACGTCGGCTGGCAGCGCGGGCTGGACGTTCAGCAGGTGGATCGTCGGCGGTTCTTTCCAGTCATCGCGGTGGGCGATGATCCAATGCACCGGCTTGAGCGAGATCGCATCGCCAGCGACGGGCACCAGCCAGTTCTTCGCCATTCACTCCCCCTTTCTCTGCGCCAGCAGATCCTCCGGCGCCGCCTTCGGCCGGGCGGCCAGGGCGCGGGCCGCCAGCCACTTGCCGATCAAGACGACCAGCAGGGCACCCACGGCGCCAAAGACGTATTTCGCATACGGCAGGACAGCGAAGGCATCCTTGGGTAGGGCGGGATCGGAAACGATCATGCCGCCGCCGATCCAGCCCAGCAACGCCCCGCCGCCCGTGATGATGATCGGATAACGGTCCATCAGCCTGATAACCAGCTGGCTGCCCCAGACGACGATCGGAATCGATACCAGGATGCCGAAGATGACCAGCATCAGGCTGCCATGTGCGGCGGCGGTGACGGCGATCACGTTGTCGAGGCTCATCACCGCATCGGCGACGACGACGGTCTTGATCGCGCCGGCCAACGTGGTCGCGGCGGCGACTTCACCATGACCTTCTTCCTCGGGTTGCAAAAGCTTGATGCCGATCCAGACGAGCAGCGCGGCGCCGACGATCTTCAACCAGGGTACCGCCAGCAATTGCAGCGCAAAGAAGATCATCACCACGCGCAAGCCGATCGCGCCGGCGACACCCCAGAAGATGCCTTGCCGGCGCTGCGCTTCCGGCAGTTTGCGACAGGCCAGCGCAATGACTACAGCATTATCGCCACCGAGCAGGATGTCGATCAGGACGATCTGCAGGAGGGCAACCCAGAATGCGGGGCTGGTCGGATCGATCATCATGGCTCAGACTGGCCGGCCGGTTTGTTTCTGGACAAGGTCGGCTGCAGATCGGGATGCTGGGGTGTCTCAGCCGCCGGTCAGCTTCTTGAATTTCTCCAGCAGCTGCTCTTTCGTTTCGGGGTGATCCGGATCCTTGACGATGCAATCGACCGGACAGACCTCGATGCACTGGGGGGTATCGAAATGACCGACGCATTCGGTGCATTTGCTGGGATCGATGATGTAAATCTCATCGCCCTGCGAAATCGCGCCATTGGGGCATTCGGGTTCGCAGACATCGCAGTTGATGCATTCGTCGGTGATCTTCAGGGCCATGTGGTTTTCCTCGACATTCAAGAAGAGTTGCGAAATTTCTCCGCCAGGCGACGGGCGACCAGCGGATGGACGAACTTCGAGACATCGCCCCCCAGGCTTGCGATCTCTCTCACCATTGTCGCCGAAATGAACATATATTGTTCGCCCGGCGTCAAAAACAAGGTATCGATGTCGGGATGCAGGCTGCGGTTCATCCCGGCCAACTGGAATTCGTATTCGAAATCGGAGGCTGCCCGTAAGCCACGCAGGATCACGCGCGCTTCGTGCTCGCGCAGGAAATCGATCAACAGCCCGCGGAAACCGGCAATCTCGACATTGGGCATCTCGGCGCACAGCTCGCGCGCGATCGCGACGCGTTCGTCGAGGGTAAACACCGGCCGCTTGCCCGGGCTGGCGGCGATGGCAACGATGACACGGGTAAACAAACGCGCAGCACGCCGTACCAAATCTTCATGGCCCCGCGTGAAAGGGTCGAAGGTGCCGGGATAGACGGCAACACAGTCGGTCATCGAAGCTCCAGCAAATGATAGAAAACCTGGCCGGCCTGGCCGCGCTTCACCGTACGCCACGCGCCGAGCGTATCGATGCGCTGCTCGGCCTCGGCATAGACCCGCATGCCGGGCCGCGCCAAACGCGTGAGCAAAGGCGCCACCCGCGCAAGCCAAGCTTGCCGGTAGGGCGGATCGAGCAGCACCAGATCGAAGCTCGCGGCCGTTCGCGCCGCGAATTCTAGCGCATCGCCTCTCACCAGCCGCAGCCGCTCGCAGGCAAACAGCGCGGCATTTTCCTTAAGCTGAGCAAATACGCCTTGATCGCGCTCAACCAGCACGACTTCGGCGGCCCCTCGCGAGGCGCACTCGAAACCGAGGATGCCGCTGCCGGCAAACAGATCCAGGCAATGCCAGCCGGACAGATCCTGACCGAGCCAGTTGAACAGGGTCTCGCGCACACGGTCCGGCGTCGGCCGCAGCCCCGCTGCATTGGCGACACGGATCAGGCGGCTGCGCCACTCACCGCCGGTGATGCGGATCCTGCTCAACGTTACACCATCATTCCCCCGCCACGATCACGGTGACGAGGTGTTCCTGCTTCACATGGCGCCGGAAGGCGGCCCTGACGTCGTCGCGCGTGATGGCTGCGACCTGCTTCGGAAACTGGTCCAGATAGTCGAGCGGCAGGCCGTAAAAGCCGATCAGCGAGAGATAGCCGAGCAGCTTCGCGTTGCTGTCGATGCGCAGTGCCTGGCCCTGGATCAGGTTCTTCTTCGCGGCGGCGAGCTCTTCGGCTGTTGGCCCTTCCTCGAGGAATTTCGTCAGCACTTCCTCGACGACCTTCAAGGCTGCCTGCGTCTGCGCGCGCTTGGTCTGCAGGCCGATCTCGAAGGGGCCTTCGAGCAGGCGCGGACCGAAGTACGAATAAACACTGTAGGCATAGCCGCGCTTTTCGCGCACTTCCTTCATCAGCCGGGAGACGAAACCACCACCACCGAGCGTGTAGTTACCCACCAGCAGCGCGAAATAATCCGCGCTCGCCTCACGCCTGATTGCAGGCAGCCCAAGGTGGATGTGCGCCTGCTCGGCCGGATGGGCGACTGTGTGCGTCGCCGGTTGCGGCAGTTGGATCGGGGGCAAAGGCGGCACGGCTTCGCCTTTGGGCAGTGCCTCGGTGAGCCGTAGGGCGATCGCCTCGGCCTCGCCACGCGTGACATCGCCGATGATCGAGATCACAGCACCGCTTGCGGTGTAGAAGCGCCGATGGAAGGCGACGAGATCGGCGCGCTCGATCCGGCCCACGCTCTCGGGGGTAGGCACCTGCCCATAAGGATGACCGGGATAGAGCGCTTCGCTAAAACGCTTCGCGGCGATCGTATCGGGGCGTGTGTCGGCTTCCTTGAGCGCCTCGATGGTGCGCGTTTGCTCGCGACGGAACACGCTTTCGGGAAAACTCGGCGCTGACAGCACGCCACGCAGCAGCGCCAGCGCGCCTTCCTTTTCTTCGCGAGAGCTCAAGGTGCGCAAAGTGACGCTGGCTTTGTCGTGATCGGCGGCGGTCGTGAAACGCGCTCCCAGAGCGACGAGCTGCTCCGAAATCTGCTCTTCGTCCATTTCCGCCGTTCCCGCATCGAGCAGGCTGACGGTGAGGCTCGCAAGACCCGCCTTGTCGGCCGGACTGCGCGCCTCGCCAGCCGGAAAATCGAGTTGCACGTCGAGGATCGGCAGATCGTGACTCTCGACGAAATACACCCTGGTGCCGGAAGGGAGCACCCAGTGCTCGATCTTCGGGCCGGCGATCGCCTGGGCAGCGAAAAAGAACAGCAGCAGAATCAAATGACGCATGGCGGAAAACCTCAATGCCGCGTGGCAAAGCCGCGGCGTTTCGGGGTGATGGCATCGAGCGGTTGCGGATCGAGCACGGCGACGGTGAGCGTGTCATCGGAAAAATATTTCTTCGCCACCGCCTGCACCTCTGCCGCAGTGACGCTCCTGATCTTCTCGATGAACCTGTCGATGTCGCGCCAGGAAAGGCCGACCGCCTCCATGCGGCCGATCTCCATCGCCTGTGCCATCATCGAATCGCGCTTGTAGACCTGTGCGGCGACGACCTGGGTTTTCACGCGTTTCAACTCATCCTCGCCAACGCCTTCGTCGGCGATGCGACGCAGTTCCTCGCGCAACGCCGCTTCGAGCTCGCTGATGCTGCGTCCCGCCGCTGGCTGGCCGGCGAGCAGGAACAGCGCTTCGCCACGCAGCGTCGCGTCATAGCCAGCTTCCGCCGACTGGGCGATTTTTTCACCGCGCACCAGGCGTTTCGGCAGACGCGCCGCAGCGTTGCCATCGAGCAGCGCCGAGAGCACCTCGAGAGCATAGGGGTCACGATCCTTTTCGACATCGACAAGCTTGGGCACCTTCCAGGCCATCAACAGATACGGCAATTGCGCCGGCGCTTTCACCGTCACGCGGCGCGGGCCGCGCTGCGGCGGCTCGTTCTGGGGTTTTCGCGCCGGCAAGGTGCGTGCCTTGAGCTTGCCATACTGCCGTTCGGCGAGACGAAACACCTCGCGGTGATCGACATCGCCCACGACGACCAGATAGGCGTTGTTCGGTGCATACCAGGCGCGATACCAGTCGCGCGCATCCTGCCAGCTCATGTTTTCCAAATCGTTCATCCAGCCGATCACCGGCCGGCGGTATGGGTGGGACATGAAGGCGGCGGCGTTCATCGCCTCATAGACGCGCGCCTGCGGATTGTCCTCGGTGCGCAGCCGCCGCTCTTCCATCACCACCTGGATCTCGCTGGCGAAATCTTCACTTTTGAGCAATAGATTGGCCATCCGGTCGGCTTCCAGCCGCATCATCTCCGCCAATGCCTCTTTTGGCACGATCTGGAAATAGGCGGTGTAATCGTGGCTGGTGAAGGCATTGTCGCGCCCGCCGGCTGCGGCGACACGCTGGTTGAACTCACCGGCCTTCAGAGTCTTGGTGCCTTTGAACATCATGTGCTCGAGCACATGGGCAACCCCTGAGGTGCCATCCTTCTCGTCCATCGCTCCGGCGCGATACCAGACCATATGCACAACGACCGGCGCACGGCGGTCTTCCTTGACGATCACGCGCAGGCCATTGGCCAAGGTTTTTTCGAAAGTCGCGGATGCGGTGGCCCAAGAGGACGCCGCAGCCAGGAGCGCAATACAGAAACCAAGTGGTTTGACGAGTTTCATGGTGCGGTTACGACAACATTACAATGTCGAAACGAATTAAGACAACCATCCTACGACACGTTTCCCCATGTTTGGTTTCCTGAAGAAGGATCGGCCGCCAGAGCTATCAGCGGCTACGCCGGCTGACAAGCCGTCCTGGAAAGACCGGCTCAAGGCGGGACTGGCGCGGACTCGTGCGGCGCTCACCACGCCTTTGAGCGCGCTCTTCGCGCGCACGAAGATCGACGACGAGCTGCTCGAAGAGCTCGAAGCGACGCTGCTGATGGCCGACTGCGGCATCGAGGCGACCACGTGGCTGCTAGAACAGCTGCGCGCAAAGGTGAAAAAGGACAAGATCGAATCGCCCGAGCGCTTGCGCGCCGCACTGATCGACCTGATGACGGAACTGCTCATGCCGCTCGAACAGCCGCTCGATACCGGCACACACAAGCCGTTCATCATCATGATCGCCGGCGTCAATGGCGCCGGCAAGACCACCTCGATCGGCAAGCTCGCCAAGCAGTTTCAAAGGGAGGGCAAGCGTGTGCTGCTCGCAGCGGGCGATACCTTCCGCGCCGCAGCCCGCGAGCAGCTCGCCGAATGGGGCCGCCGTAACGACGTGACGGTGATCAGCCAGGAAGGGGGTGATCCGGCCGCCGTGGTGTTCGATGCGATCTCGGCCGCACGCGCACGCGACATCGACATCGTGCTGGCCGACACGGCCGGGCGGCTGCCGACGCAACTGCACCTGATGGAAGAGATCAGCAAGGTGCGCCGGGTGATCCAGAAGGCCGATCCGAGCGCGCCGCATGAGGTGCTGCTGGTGCTCGATGCCAACATCGGCCAGAACGCGATCGCCCAGGTGAAAGCCTTCGACAAGGCGATCGACGTCACCGGTCTGATCGTCACGAAGCTCGATGGCACCGCGAAGGGCGGCGTGCTCGCGGCGATCGCGCGCCAATGCCCGAAGCCGGTGCGTTTCATCGGTGTCGGCGAAGGCATAGACGATTTGCAGCCTTTCCAGGCGCGGGAATTCGTCGAAGCGCTGTTCGGCCAATAGCATTCCGGACAAAAGACCGTCCGCCATCGCCACGTGAATTGCGCTGTCACCACAGTGCAGGTGTAGTATTTTCTGCAGCGTTGCTGAAAAGGTAAGTCACGATGCTTGACGAGAAAGCGATCAGAGAGGCGGCCGAGCGACTGGCCCGGGCTGCCAGCCGACCGGCGCGGGTGATCCTTTTCGGTTCCTACGCGCGTGGTCATGCCGATGAAGCCTCCGATCTCGATCTGCTCGTGATCGAAGAAAACCTGCAAGACAAGGCAGGCGAATACATGAGATTGCGCGACGCGTTGGGCAGCATGCCGACAGGTGTCGACCTCTTGTTGCTCTCGCGTGACGAGTTCGAGCGCCGCAGCCAGGTCAAGGGGACGATTCCTTATCGAGCGGTCAATGAAGGCCGGGTGTTGCATGACACCACAGCTTGAGGAGGCATTCCGTCTGATACGACTTGCCTGCCGCGACCAGGAAGTATTTGGCATTCTCGTCTCGTCTCCGGGGAAAACCCATGCCGCAGCGGGTTTCCATGCCCAACAGGCCGTCGAAAAGGCATTGAAGGCTTTGCTATGTGCCAGCGACCTGGATTATCCGCGCACCCACGATCTCGAAAATCTGGCCGACCGACTGGCGGGCTCGCCTTTCGCCCTACCGTTTCCCTCCAAGCGGTTACGCCCACTGACACCTTACGCC
Source organism: uncultured Methyloversatilis sp. (assembly GCA_964478415.1). Classification (GTDB taxonomy): domain Bacteria; phylum Pseudomonadota; class Gammaproteobacteria; order Burkholderiales; family Rhodocyclaceae; genus Sulfuricystis. The sequence continues at coordinate 1,855 of CAYZII010000025.1, read as the reverse complement.
GTCGATTTTCGTTATGACGACGAGGTCGCAACCCTCCTCGACGCGAACGAAATGCGCTCCATCGTCGCCGATACGTTGGCCTTTGCGAGAGAAAAGCTCGGCTTAGGTTGAGCCCGCCCTGCTTCCACGCCGATTTTCCGCATGATTCGCCTCACCGAACTCAGGCTGCCGCTCGAACACACACCGGAAGCGCTGACGGAAGCAATCCTGGCGCGCCTTGAGCTCACGCCTGCCGAGCTCATCCGCTATGAGATCCACAAGCGCAGCCCGGATGTGCGGCAGAAGAATGCACCGCAGTTCGTCTACAGCCTCGACGTTGCGGTGCGTGACGAAGCCGCGGTGCTGGACAGGTTCAAGGACGATGCCCATGTCGGTCCCACGCCGGACATGCGCTACCGTTTCGTAGCTTCGGGGCCGAAAACCGGCACGCTGCGACCCGTGGTCGTCGGTTTCGGTCCGGCGGGCATCTTCGCGGCGCTGATCCTCGCCCAGATGGGTTTCAGGCCGCTGGTGCTGGAGCGCGGCAAGAAGGTGCGCGAGCGCACCAGGGATACCTGGGATTTGTGGCGGCGACACGAACTACATCCCGAATCGAACGCGCAGTTTGGCGAAGGCGGCGCCGGCACGTTCTCCGATGGCAAGCTCTATACCCAGATCCGCGATCCGCGCCACCTCGGTCGCAAGGTGCTCACCGAGCTCGTCAAGGCGGGTGCCCCGGAAGAGATCCTCTACGTCAACCGGCCGCACATCGGCACTTTCCGGCTCGTCAGCATCGTCGAGAAGTTGCGCACCGAGATCGAGGCGCTGGGGGGAGAAATCCGCTTCCAGGCGCGTGTCGAGGATCTCGTCATCGAAGACGGCCACGTACGCGGCGTGGTGCTGCAGGAGGGTGAAACCATCCGCGCCGATCACGTCGTGCTGGCGTTGGGTCACTCTGCACGCGACACTTTCGAGATGCTCGCGCGACGCGGCGTGTTCATGGAAACGAAACCCTTCGCGGTCGGCTTGCGCATCGAGCACCCGCAAAGCCTGATCGACCGGGCCCGCTATGGCAAATACGCCGGTCATCCGCTGCTCGGCGCGGCGGATTACAAGCTCGTCCATCACGCGGCGAATGGCCGTGACGTTTATAGCTTTTGCATGTGTCCCGGCGGGCAGGTGGTCGCGGCGACATCCGAACCTGGCTGTGTCGTCACCAACGGCATGAGCCAGTATTCACGCGCCGAACGCAACGCCAACAGTGCGCTGGTGGTCAATGTCGTCCCAGCCGATTTTGGCGCATCACATGTGCTGGCCGGCGTCGAATTCCAGCGCAAGTGGGAGCGCCGCGCCTTCGCATTGGGGGGAGGCAATTACGATGCGCCGGCGCAGCGTCTCGCCGACTTCCTTGCCGGTCGGCCATCGGAACATCTGGGCGAGGTCGTGCCTTCCTACCAGCCGGGCGTCAAGCCGGCCGATCTCACCGAGGCGCTGCCAGGCTTCGTCGTCGCCGCGCTGCGCGAGGCGATTCCCGCCTTCGACCGCAAAATCCACGGCTTTGCGCTGCCCGATGCGGTGCTCAGTGGCGTCGAGACGCGCACCTCGTCGCCGCTGCGTATCACCCGCGGCAAGGACACTCAAAGCCTCAACGTGAAGGGGCTGTTTCCTGCCGGCGAAGGGGCCGGTTACGCCGGAGGCATCTTGTCTGCGGCCATCGATGGCATCGAAGTGGCCGAGGCATTGGCCGTTATTGCCAGTTCCTGAAATCGCTCATTCCCGGTAAAAAGCATTGAACCCAGATTGTTCATTGGAACGCGAGTGGATTGGGCAGCCGTGGGCGAAGATTGGCGGCCGCGCGACGAGCCAAAACGAAGTT
>CAYZII010000024.1:0-27569 GCA_964478415.1 uncultured Methyloversatilis sp. | reverse complement strand
TGGGCCTTAACCTGCTGGCGCAGGTTAGCCTACGCCGAAACTGCGTTTTGGCTCCGGCCGGCCCTGTGGGCCTTAACCTGCTGGCGCAGGTTAGCCTACGCCGAAACTGCGTTTTGGCTCGTCGCGCGGCCGCCAATCTTCGCCTACGGCTGCCCAATCCCCTCGCGTTCCAATGAACAATCTGGGTTGAAAACTTTCGCACGAGTAACGCGTTAGTCCGGGAAAAGCTGACACAACGAAATTCGGCGCTGGCTGAACGGCACGCCGTATCATTCGCAACCTTGACTGCCCGCTTTGTTCGTTCTCGTGACAGATTCCGCCACTTTACGCCAGACCGACCCCGCTGTGACTACCGAGCCCGTCATCGCCAGTCTTGAGATCGACCTCGACGAACGTTTGCATTTCACCACGCGCGTGATCGAGCTCACCGCGCACGAGATTCGTGATGGCACGACCACTTGGCCCCTCTCCGCGACGCTGACATTGACCCACTCCGATCATGGCGGCATCGGCACGCTCGAACTGTGCGATGATCAACGTCGGCTCGCGCGCTGGCGCTACACGCTTGCACGCAATCCTGCCGCGCTGCGTTTCGAGCGCGAATTCAACCGCCTGCGCGACGGCGTAATCAGCGGACAGGCTCCTCAACCTCCCATCGTTGCCACCTGCCCGATCTGCAAGGCGCCGCTGCCGCCGGGCGAAGAAGAATGCCCCAACTGCGTGCGCGAACTGCACACCCCACCCTCGACCTGGGTGTTGTTGCGCCTGTGGCGATTCGCCAAACCTTACCAGGGCATGCTGTTTGCCGGCTTTCTGCTCACGCTCGCCAGTACCGCCGCGACCCTGGTGCCGCCCTATCTGACCATGCCGCTGATGGACGACGTGCTGATTCCCTATCAGAACGGCACACCGATCGACTGGAGCAGGGTCAACTGGCTGCTTTCTGGCCTGTTGGGGGCAGCGCTGCTGGCCTGGGGACTGGGCTGGGCGCGCACCTACATCCTGGCGCTGGTTTCAGAGCGGATAGGATCTGATTTGAGAACAACTACTTATGAGCATTTGTTAAAGTTATCTCTCGAATATTTCGGCGCCAAGCGCACCGGCGATCTGCTCGCGCGCATCGGCTCGGAAACCGACCGGATCAACGTTTTTCTCTCGCTGCACCTGCTCGATTTTGCGACCGATGTGCTGATGATCGCGATGACGGCGGTGATCCTGTTTTCGATCGACCCGTGGCTGGCGCTGATCACGCTGCTGCCGCTGCCGATCATCGCCTGGCTGATCCACATCGTGCGCGACAAACTGCGCACCGGTTTCGAGCAGATCGACCGGGTCTGGGCGGAGGTCACCAACGTGCTGGCCGATACCATTCCGGGCATCCGCGTCGTCAAGGCTTTCGCCCAGGAAGCGCGTGAGGCGCAGCGTTTTCGCGACGCGAACCGGCATAACCTGGAAGTCAATGATCGCCTGAACCGTATCTGGTCACTGTTCGCGCCGACGGTGGGCTTGCTCACCGAAATCGGCGTGCTCGTCGTTTGGGTCGCCGGTATCTGGCTGATCAGTCACGACCGCGTCACGGTCGGGGTGCTGACAGCCTTTCTCGCCTACATCTCGCGCTTCTACACGCGGCTCGATTCGATGAGCCGCATCGTCTCGGTGACGCAAAAGGCCGCCGCCGGCGCGAAACGCATCTTCGACATCCTCGACCACGTCTCGAGCGTCCCCGACCCCATCAGGCCGGTAGCGCTGCCCAAGGTGACGGGAGCGATCCGTCTCGAAAACGTGCATTTCCGCTATGGCAATCGAGCCATCCTGCGCGGCATCGATCTCGACATCCGACCCGGCGAGATGATCGGCCTGGTCGGTCACAGCGGTTCGGGCAAGAGCACGCTGGTGAACCTGATCTGCCGCTTTTACGATGTTTCCGACGGCAGCATCCGCATCGATGGCATCGACCTGCGCAGCATCGCCGTCGCCGAATGGCGCAAACACATCGGTCTGGTGCTGCAGGAACCCTTCCTGTTCTTCGGCACGATCGCCGAGAACATCGCCTACGGCAAACCCGATGCGAGCCGCGAAGAGATCGTCGCGGCGGCGCGGGCCGCCCATGCGCACGAATTCATCCTGCGCCAGCCCTTCGGCTATGACTCGCTGGTCGGCGAGCGCGGACAATCGCTCTCCGGCGGCGAGCGGCAACGCATCTCGATCGCCCGGGCGCTGTTGATCGATCCGAAGATCCTGATCCTCGACGAAGCCACTTCGGCGGTCGATACCGAAACCGAGTTCGAAATCCAGCAGGCTTTAAACAACCTGATCCGCGGCCGCACCACGATCGCGATCGCCCACCGGCTGTCTACGTTGCGACGCGCCGACCGGCTGGTGGTGATGGATCGCGGCCGCATCGTCGAGATCGGCAAGCACGACGAGCTGATGGCCCGTCAGGGCCACTACTGGCGGCTCTACATGGCGCAGAGCAAGCAGCTCGACGAACCGCCGCCGCTGGGCGAACCCGAGCCGGAAAACCCCACACTGTCGCTTCCCGAACCCAGGGCGGCGGAACGGGAGGCCATCGCATGAGTCGCCCCGCTTTCACGCTCACCCGCAACCCATTCGGCAAGCTCGTCTATGCCGGTGCCGACGGGCCTCGTCACGTGGGTGTCATTCCGGTGCGCGCCTTTGCGCTGACCGCGCCGGACGAGGGTATCGCGCTGCTTTCCGCCGAAGGCAAAGAGCTGCAATGGATCGACCGGCTTTCCGACCTGCCGGAAACGCTGCGGTCGCTGATCGAGGAAGAGCTCGCACAACGTGAGTTCATGCCGGTGCTCCAGCGCATCGTCGGCGTGTCGAGCTTTGCCACCCCTTCCACTTGGCAAATCGAAACCGACCGCGGGCCGACCGAGCTGATCCTGAAAAGCGAGGATGACATCCGCCGGCTGCGGGGAACGAAGAGCCTGCTGATCGCCGACAGCAACGGCATCCACTACCTGATCCGCGACCGTGAGGCACTCGATGCCCAGAGCCGGAAATTCCTCAAGCGCTTCTTGTGAATCCGCAGGAAAATCCGCGCCACGTCATCTTCTCTCAACCGATCATGCCGCAGAGCTATTTTTGTCCGATCACCACCGTCTGGCCCGGTGTCCCTTACCCGCTGGGCGCCACCTGGGATGGTGAAGGGGTCAATTTCGCCCTGTTTTCCGAACATGCCGAGAAGGTCGAACTGTGTTTGTTCGATCCCACGGGCAAGCAGGAAATCCAGCGCATCGTCTTGCGGGAGCAGACCGATCTGATCTGGCATTGCTATTTGCCCGAAGCGCGGCCAGGACTGCTTTATGGTTACAGGGTGCATGGTCCCTACGATCCGGCGCGCGGCCACCGTTTCAATCCGAACAAACTGCTGCTCGACCCTTACGCGCGCGACATCGTCGGCCCCTTGGTCTGGAACGATGCCCATTACGGCTATCGCTTCGATGGCGCCCACGACGATCTGTCGTTCGATCCGCGTGACAACGCATCGTGGATGCCGAAATGCCGTGTCACCGATTCGGCGTTTTCCTGGGGTGACGACCGCTCACCCCACATCCCGTGGCACGAAATGGTGATCTATGAACTGCACGTGCGCGGTTTCACGATCGAACATCCCGAAGTGCCCCCGCCGCTGCGTGGCACGTATGCGGGGCTAATCACCGCGCCGGTGATCGCTCATCTGAAGCGGCTGGGCATCACCTCGGTCGAGCTGATGCCGGTGCACAGCTTCATCGACGATCGCCATCTGGTCGATCAGGGCAAGCGCAATTACTGGGGTTACAACACCATCGGTTTCTTCGCGCCAGAACAACGCTATTCGGCGAGCGGCTCGCCGAAGGAATTCAAAACCATGGTCAAGGCGCTGCACTCGGCAGGCATCGAGGTGATCCTCGACGTGGTCTATAACCATACCGCCGAGGGCAACCATCTTGGCCCGACACTGTCGTTCAAGGGCATCGATAACAGTGTCTATTACCGTCTGCAAGCCGACAACCCGCGCTACTACCGCGATTACACCGGCTGCGGCAATACGCTCAACCTCGAACACCCGCGCGTGTTGCGGCTGGTGATGGATTCTTTGCGCTACTGGGTGCAGGAGATGCATGTCGATGGCTTCCGTTTCGACCTGGCCGCCTCACTGGGGCGCGAGCAGCATGCGGTGAATCACTTCGGTGCCTTCTTCGACATCCTGCACCAGGACCCTGTGCTCTCGCGCGTGAAGCTGATCGCCGAGCCTTGGGATCTCGGCGAAGGTGGCTACCAGGTCGGCAATTTCCCGCTCGGCTGGGCGGAATGGAACGACCGCTACCGCGATTGCATGCGCGCCTTCTGGCGCGGCGATGGCGGCAAGATCGGCGAATTCGCCACGCGCCTGACCGGTTCGAGCGATCTGTATGCCAGGAACGGGCGTCGCCCCTATGCGAGCATCAATTACATCACGGCCCACGACGGTTTCACGCTGCACGATCTGGTCAGCTACCAACACAAACACAACGAGGCGAACGGCGAAAACAACCGCGACGGTTCTGACAACAATCTTTCCTGCAACTACGGGATCGAGGGCGAAAGCAGCGATCCGGCGATCTGCGAGCTGCGCGCCCGCCAGAAGCGCAATTTCCTCGCCACGCTGCTGTTTTCGCAGGGCGTGCCAATGCTGCTCGCCGGTGACGAGATGGGCCGTACCCAGCATGGCAACAACAATGCCTATTGCCAGGACAATCGGATCAGCTGGATCGACTGGGACCTCGATGCCGAGGATCGCGCCCTGCTCGACTTCGTCGCCCGACTGGTGCGCCTGCGCCGCCGGCATCCGGTTTTCCGCCGTCGCCATTTTTTCCAGGGACGGCCGATCCGTTTCACCGGTGAGGCGGGCATCAAGGACATTCATTGGCTGAAGCCAGACGGTAGCGAGATGAGCGATGCGGAATGGCTCAACGATCAGGCACGCTGTCTTGGCGTGTATCTCTCGGGCGAAGCATTGGGCGAGGTCGATCGCCAGGGGCGAACTATTCATGATGACAGCTTTATCCTGCTGTTCAATGCGCATGTCGAGCGCATCGATTTCGTCCTGCCTTGTTTTGGCAGTGACTGTGTCTGGGAAGCGATCGTCGATACCCATTACCAGGCCGGTTTGCATCCCGATGGTCGCTTCCGCGACGGCGAACCCTATCCGCTCGAAGGCCGCACCCTCGCCCTGCTGCGCCTGCAGGCCGATTCTCCTCGCACCCCTCCAGAACCATGAACGACGCGCTCGCTCGCCTGGCCGAGGCCTGTGGCATCGCCCCCGGTTATCACGACATCTGGGGCCAGTACCATGCGACTTCGGAGAGCACACGACGGGATCTGCTCGCCGCGATGCATTTCGATCTGAGCCGCGATCCCGCCGCGCTGCTCGAGGCGTTTCGTGATGCCGAACGCACTGCACGGGTTTGCCCGCCGGAGCTTCTCGCCGAACGCTGTCACCTGCCCGCCGTCTTGGTCGAAGGAGGCCGTCTGTGGGGCCTGAGCGTGCAGCTCTACAGCCTACGCTCACAGAGAAACTGGGGCATCGGCGATTTCACCGACCTCGTCAAGCTCATTGACATCGTCGCCGCGGCCGGCGGCGACTTCATCGGCATCAATCCCTTGCATGCGCTGTTTCCGGACGACCCGGCGCACATCAGTCCCTACAGCCCTTCGCATCGCGCTTTCCTGAACGTGCTCTACATCGATGTCGAAGCCGTGCCCGGTTTTGCGGCCTGCGAGGCGATCCAGTGCCGTGTCACCAGCGCCGATTTTCAGCAACGGCTCGCCAGCTTGCGGGATACCCCGTTGGTCGATTATCCGGCCGTCGCCGCCCTCAAGCTCGACGCGCTGCGCATGCTCTTCGAGTACCAGCGCCAGCAGCGGGGCGCCGACCATGCCACCTTCGCCACTTGGCGCCAGGCACAAGGCGAAGCACTTGAGCGTTTCGCGCTGTTCGAGGCATTGCAGGCACATTTCCGCGCGCAAGACCCTGCGTGCTGGGGCTGGCCAGCCTGGCCGAACAAATTTCACGACCCGGCGGGGCCGGTGGTCGGCGCATTCGCCCGCGACCATGCCGGCGAGATCGAATGGCATGCCTGGCTGCAGTGGGTGGCCGACCAGCAACTCGCCGCCGCCGCCCGCCGTGCTCGGGAGTGCGGTATGGCCATCGGCCTGTATCGGGATCTCGCCATCGGCGCCCATCCGGGCGGCGCCGAGGTCTGGCACTGGCAGGAAGCATTCGCGATCGGCAATGGCGGCGCCCATACCGGTGCCCCGCCCGACGAGCTGAATCTGCTCGGTCAGGACTGGGGACTGCCGCCACTGATCCCCCACCGGTTGCGCGAGACGGGCTTCGCTCCTTTCCTCGATGTACTCAATGCCAACATGCGCCATGCCGGGGCGTTGCGCATCGACCATGTAATGGGGCTGATGCGCCTGTTCTGGATACCGGCCGACACCCCGGCGACCGAAGGCGCCTATGTGCACTACCCCTTCGAGACACTGCTCGGCCTCGTCGCCCGGGCAAGTCAGGAGAATGCCTGCCTCGTCATCGGCGAGGATCTGGGAACCGTGCCAGACGGTTTCCGCGACAAGCTGGGCGCTGCGGCAGTACTCTCCTATCGCCCGTTGATTTTCGAACGCTACCCGGATGGCAACTTCCGTCTGCCGCGGGACATGCCGCGTCAGGCGCTGGTCGCGGCCAGCACGCACGACTTGCCGACCCTCGCCGGTTTCTGGCAAGGTGTCGATCTCGACGTGCGCACCCGGCTGATGCTGTTTCCGAATAGCGAGACGCGCGAACGCCTGGTTACCGAACGCGACTGGGATCGAGGCCGCCTGCTCTGGGCGCTCGAACGGGAAGGACTGCTGCCCGAGGGCATCGAAAAGGACCCGGCCCGGCTCGCCGAACTGCCGCCGGAGATGATCGCCGCGCTCCATGCCTATCTGGCCCGCAGCCCGGCGATGCTGCTGGCGATCCAGCCCGAAGACATCTTCGCCTGCCGGGAACAGATCAACGTCCCCGGCACACTCGAAGACCAGCACCCGAACTGGCAGCGCAAACTGCCGGTGGCGCTGGAAGACTGGACGGCGGACGAGCGCTTCAACCTCGTGATCGATGCCACGCGACAGGAGCGGGCACGTTGAGTTTGAGCCTTCTCTTTGCGACAGAGATGATCTCAGTCTGACCAGGCGGCAAGGAATTCCCGCCAGTGTGGTGCATCGCTCTTCGCCAACTCACGCCGCAAAAAAGCCAGTTCGTCGGCATGGGCCGTCGCCGTCAGTTGGCCGCGCATCTTCTGAAAGCGCAGATAGACGAGGTAGGTGTTGACGACATCGGTTTCGCAGTAGTCGCGGATCGCATCGATTCTTCCGGCCTGCCAGGCCTCCCAGACCACGCCGCCGTCCATGCCGAGCTTGCCCGGCAGACCCATCAGTTTGGCGAGCTCGTCGAGCGGCGCATTCGCGCGCGGCTGATAGAGCGCCAGCAAATCCATCAGATCGAGATGGCGGGTATGGTAGCGGCTGATGTAGTTGTTCCACTTGAAATCCCGGTCGTCCTCGCCCAGGTCCCAATAGCGAGGCGCCTCGATGCCGTGGATCAAACCGCGGTAATGCAGCACCGGCAGGTCGAAGCCGCCACCATTCCACGAAACGATCTGCGGCGTGTATTTCTCGATGCCGCCAAAGAAGCGCCGAATGATTTCCGCTTCGGAAAGTTTTGGCTCGGAAAGCGACCAGACGCGGAATCCCTCGTCGCTCCTTAGCACGCAGGAAATGACGACGACACGCTGCAGATGGTGGGGTAGGAAGTCAGAACCATTCTTCGCGCGTTGCTTCTGGAAGGCGAACTCGGCGACCTCGCCGTCGGGCAGCGACGCGGGCAGATCGTAAAGCAGGCGCAGTCCCGCGATGTCGGGAATCGTCTCGATGTCGAAGACGAGCGTCGGGATCACGCCGGAAAGACGCCCGTCGAGAGATACCGGTCGCCGCGATCGCAGACGATGCTGACGATCACCGCGTTCTCGACCTCGGCGGCGATGCGCAAGGCCACCGCCATCGCGCCACCGGAGGAAATGCCGGCACAGATGCCCTCTTCGGCAGCAAGCCGCCGCGTCATTGCCTCGGCCTCCGCCTGAGAGACATATTCGAGGCGGTCGATGCGCGAGAAGTCGCAGATTTTCGGCAGATACTCCGGCGGCCATTTGCGGATCCCCGGAATCTGCGAGCCTTCCGCGGGCTGGCAACCAATGATCTGGATCGAAGGATTCTGCTCTTTGAAGTAGCGCGCACAGCCCATGATCGTGCCGGTGGTGCCCATGCTGGAAACGAAGTGGGTGATGCGCCCTTCCGTGTCGCGCCAGATTTCCGGTCCCGTGCCGCGATAGTGCGCGAGCGGGTTGTCCGGATTGGAAAACTGGTCGAGCATGATGCCGCGACCCAGCTTTACCAGCCGCTCGGCTTCGTCCCGCGCACCTTCCATGCCGGCAGCCTTTGGTGTCAGCACCAGTTCGGCGCCATAGGCGCGCATGCTCTGGCGCCGCTCGATGCTCTGGTTCTCCGGCATCACCAGCACCATTCGGTAGCCGCGCAGCGCAGCGACCATGGCCAGCGCGATGCCGGTATTGCCGGAGGTCGCCTCGATCAACGTATCGCCCGGCTTGATCTCGCCACGCTTTTCGGCTTCGAGGATCATCGACAGGGCAGGCCGGTCCTTCACCGACCCGGCCGGGTTGTTGCCTTCCAGCTTGGCGAGGATCACGTTGTTGCGCCGTGCATTGCCCTCGCCGGGCAGACGCTGCAGGCGCACCAGCGGCGTATTGCCGACGAAATCTTCGAGCGTGCGCGTCTTCATCGTTTCGCCAGCCATGCCACGTATTTCATCACACCCGTCGCCACGTCGGCAAAGTCTTCGGTATAGCCGGCTTCCCGCAGCGCGGTGATGTCGGCCTGCGTGAAGCTTTGATACTTGCCTTTCAGCGCTTCGGGGAAAGCGATGTATTCGACGATGCCTTGCTCGACCATTTCGGAAAGCGTCAGCTCGGCCTTCCCCTCGAGGCGGCGACAGGCATTCACCGTCGCATGTGCGATATCGTTGAAAGGCTGCGCGCGACCGGTGCCAAGGTTGAAGATGCCGGACTTGCCCGGATGATCGAGGAAGAACAGATTGACCTTGACGACGTCCTCGATATAGACGAAGTCGCGGCTTTGCTCGCCATTGGCATAACCGTCGCACCCCTCGAACAGCTTCACCTTGCCGCTTTCCCGATACTGGTGGAAATGGTGGAACGCCACCGACGCCATGCGTCCCTTGTGCTGCTCACGCGGCCCATAGACGTTGAAGTATCGAAAGCCCACGACTTGAGAAGCCGGTTCTTCCTGCTTGAGGCGACGGCGCACGACCTGATCGAAGAGGAATTTCGAGTAACCATAAACGTTCAGCGGGCTTTCGTGTTCGCGGGCTTCCTTGAAGACACGCCCGGCGCCATACACCGAAGCGCTCGAGGCATAGAGGAACTGCACCTCCTGATCGAGACAATGATCCAGCAACGTGCAACTGTAACGGTAATTGTTCTGCATCATGTAATGGCCGTCGCTTTCCATCGTATCCGAGCAGGCCCCCTGATGGAACAAGGCCTCGATCACGCCATCGAAATGCCCCTGTTGCAGCAGATCGAGAAACTCGTGCTTGTCGAAGTAGTCGGCGATCTCGCAATCGACGAGGTTCCTGAACTTGTCCGCCCTCTTCAGATTGTCGACGGCGATGATGTTGTCGATGCCGCGCTCGTTGAGGGCCTTCACCAGATTGGCGCCTATGAACCCGGCGGCGCCGGTTACCACGTAATACATCGTCAACCTCTCAATTCATCCAGCGAACAGGTGGCGGTGCCCAGCTTGCCGACAACGATGCCTGCCGCACGGTTAGCCCAGCGCACTGACTCGGCAAGGGGTAAGCCGGCGGCCAGCATTACCGCCAACGTGGCGATCACCGTGTCGCCAGCGCCGCTGACATCATAAACCTCACGCGCCTGTGCCGGTTCATGAAACACGGAGTCAGCGGCGAACAGGCTCATGCCTTCTTCGGAACGCGTCAATAGGAGCGCATCGAGACCTAATTCTTCTCGCAATGCCCTGACACGTTCGGCCAGATCGGTTTCGTCCTTCCAACGGCCGATGACTTCCCTCAGTTCGGCTCGATTCGGCGTAATGATGCTGGCGCCGGCATAGCGCGCCCAGTCGTCGCCCTTCGGGTCGACCAGCACGCGTTTACCGAAGGCACGAGCCGTCGCGATCATCGAGGTGATATGGGTCAGCCCACCCTTCCCGTAATCGGATAGGATCACTACATCGCAGTCACGCACACGCGTTTCGAATTCGGCTAGTTTGGCCTGCAACACTTCGTGCGCCGGCCAGTTTTCGAAATCGATGCGCAGCAGTTGCTGCTGCCGGCCGATCACGCGCAGTTTGACGGTGGTGGCGAGTTGCGGATCCTCGTGCAGACTCGCGTCGATCCCCGAGCTCCCCAACAGACGGGCGAGCGCAGCGCCCGCCTCGTCGGCACCGACGACCGATAGCAAGGTGGCCTGGGCACCGAGCGCGGCGATGTTGCGTGCGACGTTGGCCGCGCCGCCGGGACGCTCCTCGCTGCGTTCGACCTTCACCACCGGCACCGGCGCCTCCGGTGAAATGCGCGAAACCTCACCAAACCAGTAACGGTCGAGCATCACATCACCAACGACGAGGATGCGGGCAGTGCGGGTGTCGGGCAAGGCCAGTTTCATGGGGTGAGATCGAATTCCTCGGTGCGCTTTGGCGGGAAAGTCTCCCAGCCGCCACAGGCCGGGCAGCGCCAGTGGAACTGGCGTGCCTTGAAGCCGCAATCGTCGCAACGGTAACGGGCCACGCGTCGGGTATGGTTGTGGATCAGGTTCTTGATCAGTTCGAGATCGGCGCGCTGCTCCGGTGCTGCGAGCAGGATTTGTGCCTCGAGCAGCTTGTCGAGACCGAGCAGTGTCGGGTTGCGTCTCAGCTCGTCGCGCACCAGCCCATAAACCGATTGCGGGCCATGCGCCTGCAATTCGGCTTGGAACACCACGTCGAGCAGATCGAACGAAGGGTAGCGCTCGAGATAGCCACGCAGCAGCGCGATGCCAGCCTGTTCGCGGCCGAGCTGGCGATGGACGGCCATCATCTTTTCCGCGGCGAGCGCGAGGTAGTGGGGGTTTTGTTGTTCAATGCCCTGCCAGATGCGCAACGCATCCTCCAGATGCTTGCTGGGTGCCGGCTCAGCAGCGCCGAGTTTCATTTCCAGTTCGCCGCGCAGCAGGGTTGCCCGCACGCAGCGGCGGTTGCTGGCCAGCGCAGCCTCGATGCGGGTGCGCGCCGCATCGAGACGGCCATTGAGCAGATCGGAGCTGGCCAGCTCGCAATGGAACTGGGCAATCTCCTTCTGCCACAGATGTTCGGCATGCCCCGGCATTTCCTTGGCGATGATGATCGCCTTTTCCCAATCCTTTTCGAGCTGATAGATCTCCAACAGATTCTTCAGCGCCTCTTCGTCGCGCAGCGTACCGCGCAATTTGAGAAACACTTCCTCGGCGCGATCGAGCAGGCCGGCTTTCAGGTAATCCTGGCCGAGTTCGGCGAGCGCCTGCAGGCGCTGTTCTTCGGTTAGCTGGGACAGCGAAGCATCGCGATCGATCAGGTGCTTGTGGACGCGGATCGCGCGGTCGGTCTCACCGCGCCGGCGAAACAGGCTGCCGAGTGCGAAATGCAGCTCGACGGTTTCCGGATCGAGTCTTGCCGCTTCGAGAAAGGCCTCGATCGCGCGGTCGGGCTGTTCATTGAGCAGGAAGTTCAGACCAGCGAAATACGAGCGCGGCAGGGCGCGCGACTCGCTGACTACTTGCTTGATGTCGATGCGCGCAGCCAGCCAGCCGAAGACGAAAAACAGCGGCAGGGCGAGCAGCCACCACAGTTCGATTTCCACGCTGTCAACGTTCCGATCGGTCTGCGAAGGAGGTGTTCGGTTGCGACGGCAGCTTCTTCGCCGCCTTTTCGAGACGCCCGACCCTGCGCCGCAGGCGGATCACCTGCGGCAGCAGCGCCACGAGGCCGAGCAGCACCCCGAGCGCTAGGGCAGCAAGTAACGCCAACGACAACGGCACGCGCCAGACGGTATCGAAGTAGAAACGGAGCTCCACATCCTCGCCATTCTTGATCGCCAGTCCGAGCAGGACGACGAACAGGATAGCGCGCAGGATCCAGAGCAGCGCGTTCATCGGTTTCGCTTATTTGGCCGCCTGATCGACGCGCTCGCGCAACTCCTTTCCCGCCTTGAAGTGTGGCACGTACTTGGCCGGCACTTCGACTTTGGCTCCAGACTTCGGGTTGCGGCCGATGCGCGGCGGGCGGTAGTTAAGCGAAAAACTGCCGAAACCACGGATCTCGATGCGCTCCCCCTTGGCAAGGCTCTGGGCGAGCGCATCGAGGATCACATTGACGGACAGATCCGCATCCTTCGCCACTAGCTGCGGAAAACGCTGCGCCAGCCGGGCTATCAACTCGGATTTGGTCATGATCCCGGCTTATTGCTGATTGAGCTTGGCCTTCAGCAAGGCACCGAGATTGGTGGTGCCGGTCGCCGCCGCTGCCGATTCTGCCGAAAGCTTCTGCATTGCCTCCACCTGCTCGGCCTGCTCCTTGGCCTTGACCGACAGGTTGATCGAACGCGATTTGCGATCGACATTGATGATCATCGCTTCGACCGTGTCGCCGACCTTCAGATGCTGGGACAGATCCTCGATGCGCTCACGCGAAAATTCGGCAGCACGCAGGTAACCCTCGACATCTCCACCCAGGTCGATCACGGCACCCTTGGCATCCACGCTCTTGACCGTGCCGGTAACCAGGCTGTTCTTGTCGTGCGTGGCGATGAAACTGGTGAAGGGATCACCATCGAGCTGCTTGATGCCAAGAGAGATGCGCTCCTTCTCGACATCGATCGACAGCACCACGGCCTCGACCTCGTCACCCTTCTTGTAGTTCTGCTTGGCGGTCTCGCCTGGCAGCGACCACGACAGGTCGGAAAGATGCACCAGGCCGTCGATACCCCCCTCCAGGCCGATGAAGATGCCGAAGTCGGTGATCGACTTGATCGCCCCCTTCACCTTGTCGCCCTTCTTGTGGTTCATCGCGAACTCTTCCCAGGGGTTGGGCTTGCACTGCTTCATGCCCAGGGAAATGCGACGGCGTTCCTCGTCGATTTCGAGGATCATCACTTCGACCTCGTCGCCGAGCTGGACAACCTTCGATGGATGGATGTTCTTGTTGGTCCAGTCCATCTCGGACACATGCACCAGGCCTTCGATGCCTGGTTCGATTTCGACGAAGGCACCATAGTCGGTGAGATTGGTCACCTTGCCGAACAGACGTGTGCCGGCCGGATAACGGCGCGCGATGCCGATCCACGGATCTTCGCCGAGCTGCTTCAGCCCCAGGCTGACACGATTCTTTTCCTGGTCGAACTTGAGCACCTTCGCGGTGACTTCGTCGCCGACGTTGAGCACTTCGGATGGATGACGCACGCGCCGCCAGGCCAGGTCGGTGATGTGCAGCAGGCCGTCGATGCCGCCCAGATCGACGAAGGCGCCGTATTCTGTGATGTTCTTGACGATGCCCTTGACGATCGCACCTTCCTGGAGAGTTTCCAGCAGCTTCTGACGCTCCTCACCCATCGTCTCTTCGAGCACGGCGCGGCGCGACAGCACGACATTGTTGCGCTTGCGATCGAGCTTGATGACCTTGAATTCGAATTCCTTGCCTTCGAACGGCGTGGTGTCCTTGACCGGACGGATATCGACCAGCGAGCCTGGCAGGAAGGCGCGGATGCCGTTGGTCATCACGGTCAGCCCCCCCTTGACCTTGCCGGTAATCAATCCCTTGATGATGCTGCCCTCGTTCATCGCCCGTTCGAGATCATTCCAGGCGGCGATGCGCTTGGCTTTCTCGCGGCTCAAACGGGTCTCGCCATAGCCATCCTCGAGCATCTCGATGGCCACCTGGACGAAATCGCCGGGCTTGACTTCGATTTCTCCACGGTCGTTCTTGAATTCCTCGACCGGAATGTAGGATTCGGATTTGAGGCCCGCGTTGACGACCACGAAATTAAGATCGACACGAACGACCTCGGCCGTGATGACTTCCCCGGCGCGCATTTCCTTGCGCGAGAGGCTTTCTTCGAACAGGGCGGCAAACGATTCGTTGGCAGGATTCACGGCAGCAGCAGTAGCAGACATAGGGTTGAAGGTTGATGGGAAAAGTCCGTCAGATGACGGGTGGGTTGAGGAACGGCAGGCGGCGACGGACGCTGTCCATCACCGCTGCCACGGCTTCGTCGATGTTCAAATGCGTGGTATCCACCAGATCGGCATCGGCGCATTGTTTCAAGGGTGCAACGCTTCTTGCGGCATCGCGAGCGTCCCGTTCTGCGAGATCGCGCGCGATATCCTGCAAAAGGGGATGCATGTTAGCAGGCATTCCTTTCTCGATCAACTGCTTATAACGCCTTTCGGCACGCGCCTGGGCCGAGGCGGTCAAAAACACCTTGACGGCGGCGTCCGGAAACACCACCGAGCCCATGTCGCGACCATCCGCGACGAGGCCGGGAAAGCGGCGAAAGGCGCGCTGGCGTTCCAGTAACGCGGCCCGCACGGCCGGTAATGCTGCGATCTGTGAGGCGCCCTGGCCGACGGCCTCGCTACGGATCGCCTCGGTCACGTCCTCGCCGGAGAGGAAGATTTTTTCCTCGCGGAATTCCACCGGCAGCCTGCTTGCGACCGCCGCCACCTGCGCCTCGTCATCCAACGGCAACTGCGCTTCCATCGCCGCCAGCGCAGTCAGACGATACAACGCCCCGCTGTCGAGGAAATGGAAGCCAAGCCGTTTGGCGACGCGCTGCGCCACCGTGCCTTTGCCTGACGCCGACGGGCCGTCGATTGCGATCACCGGCGCCGCAATCCGGGCGAAGGCATCGAAATAATGGGGAAAGGTCTTGGCCACGCAATCCGGATCGTTGATCCGTATCGGCACCCCACCCAATGCCACGAGTGAAAAACACATCGCCATACGGTGGTCATCATAGGTATCGATCACCGCATGCGGTTGCAAAGTCGGCGCTGGCGACACGGCAAGCCAGTTCGCTCCTTCCTCTACTGTCGCGCCGAGTTTGCGCAGTTCAGTCGCCATCGCCGCGATGCGGTCGGTTTCCTTAACGCGCCAGGAACCGATGTTGCGCAAGGTGCAGGGTCCATCAGTAAACAGTGCGACGACGGCGAGCGTCATTGCCGCATCCGGAATCTGGTTCAGGTCGAGGTCGAAGGCCTTGAGCCTGCCGCTCGCCGGGGCGCTTGCTTCGATCCAGTTCTCGCCCCAGACGATCCGCGCCCCCAGGCTGGCCAACGCATCAGCAAAACGCACGTCGCCCTGGAGGCTGTTTTTTCCCACACCTTCGACACGCACCGGACCGCCACCGATGGCCCCGGCGGCGAGGAAGTAGGACGCCGCCGAGGCATCGCCCTCGACGTGCAGCGTGCCTGGACTCCGATAACTTTGCCCCCCCGGGATCGTGAAACGCTGCCAGCCTTCGCGCTCGACCATGATGCCGAAACGCGCCAGCAAATTCAGCGTGATCTCGACGTAGGGTTTGGAGATGAGCTCGGTGGTCAGTTCTATTGTTGCTGTCTCACCCGCAAGCGGCAGTGCCAGCAACAGTGCGGTGAGGAACTGCGAAGAAACATCACCGCGCAGCTTGATCGGCGTCGTGAGCTTGACCTCTGCCGGGAAGATTTCCAGCGGCGGGAATCCGTCATTGCCGAGGTAGCGCACGTCGCAGCCGATCTGGCGCAAGCCATCGACCAGATCACCGATCGGACGCTCGTGCATGCGCGGCACGCCAGAAAGCCGATAATGCCCCCCACTGAGCGCCAGGGCTGCCGTCAATGGGCGGAACGCCGTGCCGGCATTGCCGAGGAACAGTTCGCCCTGCTTGACCGGGAACGCCCCGCCGACACCGCGCACGCGCCAGCAGTTCTCCCCTTGCGCTTCCAGACCGACCCCGAGCGCGGCGAGCGCGGCGAGCATCACGCGCGTATCGTCCGAATCGAGCAGGTCGCGGATCTCCGTGACGCCCTCGGCTAGCGCCGCCAGGAGCAGCATACGGTTCGAGATGCTCTTCGACCCAGGCAGTTTCGCGCTGCCCGCGGCGCGCGTAAGGGGAGGCAGATCGAGGTAATTCATCATCCGTCCAACGGTTGCTGCGTTTCCAGCCAGGCCTCACGCCGCGCTCGGGCTGATGCGAACAGCCGTTCCAGTCCGGCGCTGTCGGCGCTGGCGAGCAGCACGCGCGTCTTCACCAGCTCGACGAGGAAGGCATCGACTTCATTCAGCAGCGCATGGCGATTGGCGATGCAGATGTCGCGCCACATTTCAGGATGGCTGCTGGCGATGCGCGTGAAATCACGGAAGCCGCTCGCGGCGAAGGAAAACAGTTGATCGGCATTGTCACGCTGAGCGAGGTCATGGACCAGTGCGAACGCGATCAGATGCGGCAGATGGCTCACGGCGGCAAGCACGCGGTCGTGGTCAGCGGGGGCAAGCTCGCAGACTTTCGCGCCACACAGTTCCCAGACCTTGCGAATTGTCGCCACGTCTTCAGGCCGGTTTTCCGGCAATGGTGTCAGGACGACGCGCTTGCCAAGAAAAAGATCGGCTTTTGCGGCGGAAACGCCGCTCTTTTCGGCGCCGGCAATCGGATGGCCAGGAATGAACTGGGCGATCTTCTCACCAAACGCCACCCGCGCCGACGCAATCACGTCACTCTTCGTGCTGCCGGCATCGGTGACCAGCGTGCCGGGCTGCAAGTGAGGAGCGATCGCCTGCATCACTGGCGCCATCTGGCCCACCGGCAAGCCGAGCAGGACCAGATCAGCGCCTTGCAAAGCGCTCGCCCAGTCGCCGCCAATTTCGTCGATGACACCCAGCCGCAACGCCTCTGCGAGGGTTGCCCGGCTGCGCCCGATGCCGACGATGCAGGGGCAATCGTGCCGTCCCGCCAGCGCCGACTTTATCGCCAGCGCAAACGAGCCTCCGATCAGACCGACACCGCAGACGACGACCTTGCCAGCCATCAGAGCGATTTCTGGCTACGGACGCTTTGCTTAACGTCGGCTATGCCGACGTTAGCCTGCGCCGAAACTGCGTTTTCCAGCGCTGCGAGAAAACGGGCGTTTTCGCTCTCGAGGCCGATCGTCACACGCAAGTGATGCGGCATGCCATAACCGCCGAGCGGACGCACGATGACACCCTGCGCGAGCAGTTTTCGGTTGACGGCCGCCGCGTCGGGCACGGCGAAGGTGACGAAATTGCCGTGTGAAGGAATGTGTTCGAGGCCAAGGCGCTTGAGGCCGGCGACGATCTGTTCCATGCCGCGACGATTCCGTGCATAGCTCTCGGCAACGAAAAGATGGTCGTCGAGGGCTGCCGCAGCCGCGGCAATGGCGAGGTTATTGACGTTGAACGGCTGGCGTACGCGGTTCATCAAATCGGCGATCTCCGGTGCCGCCACCGCGAAGCCCACGCGCAAGCCTGCCAGACCGTAGATCTTCGAGAACGTGCGCGTGAGAATCAGGTTCGGGAAATCCCTGAGCCAGGCGATGGTATCGACGCGCTCGGTGGGCGGCAAATATTCGTTGTAGGCCTCATCGAGCACCACCGCGACGTCGCCGGGCACCTGCGCGAGGAAGTTTCGCAGCTCCGGATACGGCAGGAAGGTGCCGGTCGGATTGTTCGGGTTGGCGATCCAGACCACACGCGTATCAGCACGGATCGCGGCCTTCATCGCCGCCAAGTCATGGCCGTAATGCTTGGCCGGGACGACGATACATTCCGCACCGGTGGAGAGCGTTGCCAGCGGATAGACGGCGAACGCATGCTCGGCAAACACTGCCGAACGGCCAGGGGCGAGGAAGACGCGCGCGGCGAGATCGAGCACGTCGTTCGAGCCATTGCCGAGGACGATCTGGCTTTGCGCGACGCCAAGACGCTCGGCAAGTTTGGCGATCAGCTCGAACTGGTCCGGATAACGTGCCAGACCGTCGAGAGCCGCAGCCACCGCCGCCCGCGCCTTCGGACTCATGCCGAGCGGGTTCTCATTGGAAGCCAGCTTGACGATGTTATCGAGTGCCAGCCCCAGCTCGCGGGCGAGTTCGGTGATCGGTTTGCCCGGCACATAAGGGGAGATGGCACGCACATAGGAAAGTGCAGTATCGATTAGAGCCATTCAATTCTCCGCACGTGGATATGAGCCGAGCTCCTTGAGGAATCCGACGCAGTTTTTCAGATCTTCGAAGGCGGCGCGCACGTGCGGCTCGTTGCGATGGCCTTCGATGTCAATGAAGAACACGTATTCCCAGCGGCTGTTGCCGAAACCGCGCGCCGGGCGCGATTCGAAGCGCGACATCGAGACGCCGTGTTCCTTGAGTGGCGTGAGCAGGTCATGCACGGCACCCGGTTTGTTCTGCGCCGAACAGACGAACGAGGTTTTGTCGTTGCCGGAAGGGCCGGCATCATGGGTGGCAAGGACGACGAAACGCGTCGTGTTGTTTGGATCGTCCTCGATGTTCGCGGCCAGGATGTTCAGATCGTATAGGCGCGCCGCCGCCTCGCCGGCGATGGCGCAGGATTCTGCATCCTCAGCCGCCAGGCGCGCGGCCTCCGCGTTGCTCGCCACCGGCACACGTGGCAGATTCGGGAGGTTACGGTTGAGCCATTCGTGACACTGCGCCAACGACTGAGCGTGCGAATAGAGTTTTTTCACGCCGTCGAGAGATTCGGCGCGCGACATCAGGTTCTGGTGGATGCGCAGGTTTACCTCGCCACAGATCATCAGCGGCGAGATCAGCATCTGATCGAGGGTGCGACCGACCGATCCTTCGGTCGAGTTCTCGATCGGCACGACACCATAGTCGGCCTGCCCGGCTTCGACGGCACGGAACACGTCGTCGATGGTGAGAAAAGGTATGAAGCTCGGCGCCGAACCGAAATGCTTCTTTGCCGCCGATTCGGTGAAGGTGCCGGCCGGACCAAAATAGGCGACCTTCAGCGGCTGCTCGAGCGCCAGGCAGGCGGACATGATCTCACGGAAGATCGCGCGCACGGCGGCTTCCGGCAGCGGCCCGGCATTGAGGGCGGCGATGCGCCGCAACACTTGTGCTTCGCGCTCGGGCCGATAGAGATTGCCGTGCTTGATCTCGCCAACACGCTGGGCGAGCCGGGCGCGTTCGGAGAGCAGGCGCAAAACCTCGTCATCGATCCGGTCGATGCCGGCACGCAGCTTGTCGAGTTCTTCCTGCTCGCTGCCGGCCATCAGCCCTCCTGCGGCAGGTAACGCACGGCGAGCACACCGTCGATGCGTGCGATCTGTCCGATAACCGCTTCCGGCACTGGGCTATCGACATCCACGAGGGTATAGGCGAGATCCTTTTTCGACTTGTTGACCATGTTGTGGATGTTGAGTCCGGCCCCGGCCAGTGCCGCCGTGATCTGCCCCACCATGTTCGGCACGTTAGCGTTGGCAATGCCGATGCGGTAAGCCGATTCACGTGCCATCACGACGTTCGGGAAATTCACCGCATTCATAATGTTGCCATCGAGCAGATAGTCGCGCACCTGATCGGCCACCATGATCGCGCAATTTTCCTCGGCTTCGCGCGTCGAAGCGCCCAGATGTGGCAAGGCAACGACTTGCGGGTGACGATTGATCTCGGCAGTTGGGAAGTCGCAGATGTAGTAAGACAGTCTCTTCGCCTCCAATGCCGCGAGTACCGCCGCTGTATCGACCACACCATCACGGGAAAAATTGAGCAACACCGAACCGTGTTTTATCTGCGCCAAGGCATTGGCATCGATCATTTTGCGTGTCGCATCGACGAGCGGCACGTGCAGCGTCACGAAATGACTGTTCTTCAGCACCTCGGCGAGGGAATTCGCTTTCTTCACCTGGGAAGGCAGGCTCCACGCCGCATCAACGGTGATCTCCGGATCGAAGCCGATCACCTGCATGCCGAGCTTGACCCCAGCATCGGCGACGAGGCAGCCGATCTTGCCTAGACCGACGATTCCCAGGCTGTGACCAGCCAGCTCGATGCCGGCAAAGGCTTTCTTGCCGGCCTCGACCTTTTTTTCCATCTCGGCATCGTTCGGATCGAGCGCGGCGATGAATTTCAGCGCCGCCGGCAGATTGCGCGCCGCCATCAGCATGCCGGCGATCACCAGTTCCTTGACCGCGTTGGCGTTGGCCCCGGGAGCGTTGAACACCGGCACGCCGCGCCGGCTCATCTGCGCGACCGGAATATTGTTGGTACCCGAGCCGGCGCGACCGATTGCCAGCACCGAACGTGGGATGTCGACACTATGTAGATCTGCCGAGCGCAGCAGGATCGCATCGGGTTGAGCGATTTCCTTGGCGCAGACGAAACGCTCACCGAGCCGCTTGAGGCCCGTGGGCGAAACATTGTTGAGCACGAGAACCTGGAAACTTTCAGCCATGACGTTTTTCGAACTCTTTCATGTAATCGACCAGCGCCTGGACGCCGGCGACCGGCATCGCGTTATAGATTGAAGCGCGCATGCCGCCAACCGAGCGATGACCCTTCAGTTGCACCAGGCCGCGCTCCTTGGCGCCTTTCAGGAAGGCTTCGTCGAGCGAGGCATCCTTGAGCGTGAAAGGCACGTTCATCCGCGAGCGGTCTGACTTGCGCACCGGATTGCGGTAGAACTCGGTACCATCGAGGTAATCGTAGAGGAGTCGTGCCTTCTCGATGTTTTTCCGTTCCATCGCCGCCACGCCGCCCTGCTTTTTCAGCCACTGGAAAACCAGCCCGGCAATGTAGATCGCATAGGAGGGCGGCGTGTTGTACATCGATGCGGCGTCGACGTGGGTCTTGTAATCGAGCATCGGCGAGGGCGCCGGCTGCGCCTGGCCGACCAGATCTTCACGCACGATGACAATCGTCAAGCCGGCTGGCCCGATGTTCTTCTGGGCGCCGGCATAGATCAGGCCGTACTTGCTGACATCGATTGGTTTCGACAGGATGTTCGAGGACATGTCGCAGACCAGCGGCACATCACCAGTTTCTGGAATCCAGTGGAACTCGACACCACCGATGGTTTCATTGGCGGTGTAATGCACATAGGCCGCATCCTTCGACAACTTCCATTCCGTTTGTGCCGGCGCATAAGTGAAAGACTTGTCTTCGCTGCTGGCGACGACATTCACACTGCCAAAGCATTTCGCGGCCTTGATCGCCTTCTTCGCCCATTCGCCGGTATGCACATAGTCGGCGACCGGTTTGCCGCGCAACAGATTCATCGGCACCATTTCGAACTGCAACGAGGCGCCGCCTTGCAGGAACAGCACTTTGTAATGGCTGGGAATACCCATCAGCTCGCGCAGATCGGCCTCGGCCTGAGCGGCGATGGCCATGAACTCCTTGCCCCGATGGCTCATCTCCATCACCGACATGCCTGCACCATGCCAGTCGAGCATCTCCTCGGCAGCCTGTCGCAGGACTTCTTCGGGCAATGCTGCCGGCCCGGCACTGAAATTGAACACACGCGCCATCGTCATGACTCCTCTTCTTCGGTTTCGACAATTTTTTCGATGCCCGCCAGCCTGGTGCCTTCATCGAGCTGGATCAGACGCACACCCTGGGCCGAGCGCCCCGTCTCGCGCACCTGGTCGACACGGCTGCGGATCAGCACACCGCCAGTGGAAATCAGCATCACTTCATCCTTTTCCTCGACCAGCACGGCACCGACCAGCGCTCCATTCCGTTCCGAGGTCTGGATCGCGATCATGCCCTTGGTGCCGCGCCCGTGGCGCGTGTATTCGGTGATCGGCGTGCGCTTGCCATAACCGTTTTCGGTCGCGGTCAGCACATCTAGATTTTCATCCCCCGCCACCAGCATGCAGATCACCCTCTGGCCCTCTTCGAGCTGCATGCCGCGCACGCCGCGCGCGTTGCGTCCCATCGGCCGCACGTCATCTTCGGAAAAGCGCACCGCCTTGCCAGCATCGGAAAACAGCATCACGTCGCAACTGCCGTCGGTGATCGCCACGCCGATCAGGTAATCGCCCTCGTCGAGAGTGACGGCAATGATGCCCGCCTTGCGTGGATTGGCGAACTCGGTGAGCGGCGTCTTCTTCACCGTGCCCTGCGCCGTCGCCATGAAGACGAAATGTTCCGCGTCAAAAGTCGGCGTTGGCAACACGGCAGTGATTTTCTCGCCTTCCTCGAGCGGGAAGACATTGTTGCAGGGCTTGCCCCGCGAGGTGCGCGAACCTTCCGGCACCTCATACACCTTGGCCCAATAGACACGGCCGCGGTTCGAGAAGCACAAAAGATGATCGTGCGTGTTGGCAATGAACAGCCGCTCGACGAAGTCGTCCTCCTTGATCGCCGCGGCCTGTTTGCCGCGCCCGCCACGCTTCTGCGTACGGTAATCGTCAAGGCTCTGACGCTTGATGTAGCCGCCATGCGAGAGCGTCACCACCATGTCCTCGCGAGCGATCAGGTCTTCGAGGTTGATGTCGGCGGTCTGCAAGACGATCTCGGAACGGCGTGAGTCGCCAAACTGCTGCTTGATCGCCGTCAGCTCGTCGGCGATGATGCGGGTGATGCGCTCTGGGCGGGCGAGGATGTCGAGCAGATCTTCAATCTGCGCCATCACTTCGCGGTATTCGGTGACGATCTTGTCCTGTTCGAGGCCGGTCAAACGTTGCAGACGCAGCTCGAGGATCGCCTGCGCCTGCACATCCGAGAGCAGATAGCCGCGCCTTGAGAGACCGAACTCGGGGGCCAGCCCCTCGGGGCGGGAGGCCTCGGCGGCGGCCCGCGCCAGCATCTCTTCGACGAGGGTGGAACGCCAGGTGCGGCTCATCAGTTCGCGTTTCGCATCGGCCGGCGTCGGCGCGGCCTTGATCAGCGCGATGATCTCATCGACGTTCGACAGGGCAACCGCCAACCCTTCGAGCACATGACCGCGTTCACGCGCCTTTCGCAGATCGAACACGGTGCGGCGGGTGACCACCTCGCGGCGATGCGACAGGAAGCAATCGAGCAACTGCTTGAGATTCAGCGTCTGCGGGCGGCCATCGACCAGCGCCACCATGTTCATGCCGAAGGTTTCCTGCAGTTGCGTCTGCTTAAACAGGTTGTTGAGCACCACCTCGGGCACCTCGCCCTTGGCGAGCTCGATCACTACGCGCATGCCGGACTTGTCGGATTCGTCCTGGATGTGGCTGATGCCCTCGATCTTCTTTTGCTTCACCAGCTCGGCGATCTTCTCCAGCAGGGTCTTCTTGTTGACCTGATAGGGCAGCTCGTCGACGATGATCGCCTGCCGGCCGGATTTGAGCTCTTCGAAATGGGTGCGTGCGCGCATGATCACCCGACCACGGCCGGTTAGGTAGCCTTCCCGCACACCGGACAAACCGTAGATCAAACCAGCCGTCGGGAAATCCGGTGCCGGCACGATCTTGATCAGCTCCTCGATCGTGATTTCGGGATTCTCGAGCATCGCCAGGCAGGCATCCACCACCTCGCCGAGGTTGTGCGGTGGGATGTTGGTCGCCATGCCGACCGCGATACCGGCGGCACCGTTGATCAGCAGATTGGGGATCTTCGCCGGCAGTACCAGCGGCTCTTTTTCCGAACCATCGTAGTTCGGCCCGAAATCGACGGTCTCCTTGTCGATGTCGGCGAGCAGCTCATGACCGATCCGAGCCATGCGCACTTCGGTGTAACGCATCGCCGCGGCATTGTCGCCATCGATCGAGCCGAAATTGCCCTGCCCATCCACCAGCATGTAGCGCAAGCTGAAATCCTGCGCCATGCGCACGATGGTGTCATAAACGGCGGTATCGCCATGCGGATGATACTTACCGATCACGTCGCCGACGACGCGCGCCGATTTCTTGTAGGGTTTGTTCCAGTCGTTGCCGAGTTCCTGCATCGCATAAAGCACGCGGCGATGCACCGGTTTCAAACCATCGCGCGCATCGGGCAGCGCGCGGCCGACGATCACGCTCATCGCGTAATCGAGATAGGAGTGGCGCATCTCCTCTTCGAGACTGATCGGCAGGGTTTCCTTAGCAAAAACTGTGGCTGTGGTCATATGGATTGCGTCTCTCGGCCGGCCCACCAGAGCCTTGAAAAGTTTAAAATCTTAGCATGATTGCCAGCACCTCTCCCGCCTTGCCGGAGGAAATCGATCTATTGATCGATGCCCGCTGGATCGTGCCGGTCGAACCGGAAAATTGCCTGCTCGAAAACCACAGTCTGGCGGTTCATCGTGGCCGCATCCTCGCCTTGCTGCCAACCGCGGAAGCCCACCATCGTTTCGTAGCCGGCGAACACCATACTCTCTCCGACCACCTGTTGCTGCCGGGCCTGGTCAACCTGCATACTCATGCGGCGATGGCGCTGTTGCGCGGCTACGCCGATGACATGCCCTTGATGCGCTGGCTGAGCGAGCGTATCTGGCCGGCCGAAAAGCGTCTCGTTGCACCGGAGTTCGTCCATGTCGGGACACTGCTCGCCTGCTGGGAAATGCTGCGCGGCGGCATCACTTGCTTCAACGACATGTATTTCTTTCCCCGCGAAGCGGCCAATGCCGCACTCGCGGCAGGCATGCGCGCGGCGCTGGGCATTACCGTGCTGGAATTCCCCAGCGCCTATGGCAGCGATGCCGATGACTATCTTGCCAAGGGCTTGGATACGCGCGATGCGCTGGCCGACGAGCCGCTGCTGTCATTCTGCCTCGCGCCCCATGCACCTTATACCGTCGCCGACAAGACCTTCGAACGCATTGCCGTGCTTGCTGGCGAGCTCGACCTGCCGATCCATATTCATGTTCATGAAACTGCCGAAGAAATCGCCGGTAGTCTTAAAGAGTACGGCGTACGACCAATCGAACGGCTACAGAGCCTCGGTTTGCTCGGCCCGCAGCTGATCGCCGTGCATGCCGTCCATCTTTCCGACGCAGAAATCGAACTGCTAGCAGAACACGGATGCCATGTAGCGCACTGCCCAACCTCGAACATGAAACTCGCCAGCGGTCTGGCGCCGATCGGTGCGTTGCTGGCAAAGGGCGTCGGCGTCGGTTTGGGCACGGATGGCGCCGCCAGCAATAATCGGCTCGACGTGCTGCAGGAAATGCGCCACGCCGCATTGCTCGCAAAACTCGGCAGTGGCGATGCCGCCTGTCTGCCCGCCCATCAGGTGCTGCGCCTGGCTACACTCGAAGGGGCGCGGGCACTCGGTCTCGACGATGAAATCGGTTCCCTGCAGCCCGGCAAGGCGGCCGATCTGTGCGCGCTGCGCCTAAGTGACTGGGAGCTGCAACCCTGTTTCGATCCGGTCTCGCACCTGGTTTATGTCGCCGGTCGGGAGCAGGTCAGCCACGTCTGGGTCGCCGGCATGTTGCGCATAAGAGACAGTCGCCCGGTAGACTTCGACACAGCGTATCTCACGAGCAGGGCATATCTTTTGAATGGTGATAATATAAAACGTACGATAAAAAATAACTAGTGCAAAGTCCCAATTCATCGATAACCTAATATTACGGAAGGAAAACATGAACAAGCTCGCCTCGAAGCAGTTTCTTTTGCTCGCAGTGGCGGCCGGCATCGGCGCCGCGGCTCAAGCACAGACTCCTGGTGTGGATCTCAAGGGCACGGTCGGCTACGTGATCGATCAGCGTGGTTATGTTGCCAAGAGTGGCGCCGGACTGTGCTGGCGCACCGGCTACTGGACACCGGCGATGGCGATCGCCGAATGCGATCCCGACCTCGTGCCGAAGGCCGCTGCGCCTGCTCCTGCTCCTGCTCCTGCTGCAAAACCGGCGCCCGCCGCCCCGAAACCCGCGGCGAAGAAGGTGACCTTGTCCGCCGACACGCTGTTCGACTTTGACAAAGCCACGCTGCGGCCCGAAGGCAAGGCCAAGCTCGACAAGCTGGTCGATGACATCAAGGGCATCAAGCTCGAGGTCATCATCGCCGTCGGCCATGCCGACCGCATCGGCAAGGATGCCTACAATCAGAAGCTCTCCGAGCGCCGTGCCGCAACCGTGAAGAATTATCTGGTCAGCAAGGGCATCGACGCCAACCGCATCTATGCCGAAGGCAAGGGCGAGAAGCAACCGGTTACCGGTGACAAGTGCAAGAAGATGGGGCCGGAAAACCGCAAGAACAAGAAGCTAATCGAGTGCCTGCAGCCCGACCGTCGCGTCGAAATCGAAGTGATCGGCACACAGAACTGATCGTTTCACTCCT
Organism: uncultured Methyloversatilis sp.; assembly: GCA_964478415.1. GTDB lineage: Bacteria > Pseudomonadota > Gammaproteobacteria > Burkholderiales > Rhodocyclaceae > Sulfuricystis. Next base: position 1,147 of record CAYZII010000024.1, on the reverse strand, counting down.
CGACTTCGAAAGCCCTGCGTTGCAGGGCTTTCGTTTTCGAACTGGAGATGAGCGCAACCTTCAACCCAGATTGTTCATTGGAACGCGAGCGGATTTGGCAGCCGAGGGCGAGCGGATTTGCGTCCGCGCGACGAGCCAAAACAAAGTTTCGGCGTAGGCTAACCTGCGCAAGCAGGTTAAGGCCCATAGGGCCGGCCGGAGCCAAAACGCAGTTTCGGCGTAGGCTAACATCGGCGCAGCCGATGTTAAGCGCAGCGGCCGGAGCCAATAACTGTGTCTATTGGCGAGGAGCGCGGGGGCGAAGATGCCGGCCGCAGGCCCAAAGCCGCCGCGTAGGGCAGTGATATGGCGCGTAATGTTCATTTTGTGGCGGATGCCCGGTCTAATGGACAATCTGGGTTCAATTTCGATCCGCAGGAGCTGGCTAAATTCGGCGACCTCGCCCATCGCTGGTGGGATCCACATTCCGAATTCAAGCCCTTGCATGACATCAATCCGTTGCGTCTGGGCTGGATCGATCGCTCCGTCGGGCTGGCTGGCAAGAAAGTTCTCGATGTCGGCTGTGGCGGCGGGCTGCTGGCCGAGGGCATGGCGGCACTCGGCGCCGAGGTGATGGGCATCGATCTGGCGGAAAAACCGCTCGCGGTCGCACAACTGCATCTTTTCGAGAGCGGCCTCCGGGTCGATTATCGGCTCGTTTCCGTTGAGGCGCTGGCAGCGGAAATGCCGGGCAGCTTCGATGTCGTCACCTGCATGGAAATGCTCGAGCACGTACCCGATCCGGCATCGACCGTGCACGCCTGCGCGCAGCTGGCCAGACCGGGGGGGCAGGTCTTTTTTTCGACCCTCAATCGTAATCCGAAGGCCTGGTTGTTTGCGATCGTCGGTGCCGAATATCTCTTGCGTCTGTTGCCGAAAGGGACGCATGAATATGCCAGGTTTCTGCGTCCGGCCGAGCTGGCACGCTTTGCCCGACGGGCTGGCCTCCACGTCGAGGAAATCCTCGGCATGAGTTACAACCCGCTCACCCGCACTTATTCGCTCGGCAACGATACCAGCGTGAACTATCTGCTGCGCGCCAGACGTTCCGCTTAACGCCGCATCGCCGACCTCGGGCCACCCACGGTCAATGAAACGCTGGCGGCCA
>CAYZII010000023.1:0-28287 GCA_964478415.1 uncultured Methyloversatilis sp. | reverse complement strand
GGCCGCCTGCGTTTCATTGACCGTGGGTGGCCCGAGGTCGGCGATGCGGCGTTAAACAGCGTCGAGCAAAGAAAGGTTGTTGCCGCGATGAAATCAGCTCTGAAAAAGCTCGCAGTCAGCGTCATCGTTCTCGTCATTGTCGGGTTGCTGCTGCTCGGGCTGGCACTGCCACGCATCCTGAAATCCCAGGCCGAAGCGTTTGTCAGCGCAAAGACCGGCCATCGGCTGGTGATGGCGCTGCCAAAGTTCGATCCCTTCGAACTCGCGCTGCATTTGTCGCAACTGCGCCTGACCGATCCACAAGAGCACACCTTGCTGGCATTCGATGATGTGTGGATCGATCTTTCCGCCGCCAGTCTCACCCGGCGTGCGCTGGTGTTCGATGCAATCCGTTTGGAGGGTCTCGCCGCCAGCGTCGAGGAGCTGCCAGGCGGCAAACTCAACTGGACGCCCTTCCTCGACGCTCTCCTGGCGGGGGAAGAGAAGCCGCAAGAGGAAAAGGGGCTACCGCGGCTGGAGATCCGCAACCTCGTGCTGACCCGGAGCCACATCGACTATGCCGACCATCGCCGCAGCGCAGAGGGCTTCGCAACCCGTATCGAGCCGCTGGAACTGGAGCTGGCCGAGCTGTCGACGCTGCCGGATCGTGAAGGCCGCTTCCGGCTGACAGCGCGCACCGCGCTCGGCGCACGCATCGGGATTGCCGGCCGGCTCGACCTCGATCCCTTGCGTGTCTCAGGGCATCTCGATCTGGCCGAGTTACAGGTCGCCAAGCTCGGGCCATATCTGAAACAGGCATTGCCCGTGCCGCCCGAAGGCGTGCTCGCGCTGGCAGCCGATTTCGAGGCAGGCAATGATGGCCAGCGTTTCGATGCGCGTATCGCCGGAATTCAAGCCAGGCTGACGGGCCTGCGGGTGACGTTGCCAGCCGCGGTGGGGTCGGTGGCCGAGATCGAGGCGGTCGAACTGAAGGACGGACGGTTCCAGCTCGCTGACCAGCAGCTGAACGTCGCAACGCTGCACGTCGCCAATGGCAGGCTCACACTGCCCGGCATCGAGCCGGCGCCCCACTTCACGGCGCTGGCGGTCGAGGATATTCGAATGGCATTGGGCGAACGCAATGCGTCGATCGGCCGAGTCGCCCTCGACGGCGGGCGAATCAGGCTGCAACGCGATGCGCAAGGTCGCCTCGACCTCGTCGAGGGGCTGCGGGCGTTGGCCGCCAGTGACGCAGAAAAAGCGTATCGACCGGCGGCAGAGACGCAGCCGCAAGACACCCCTGCCTGGCGCTATCAGGTGGGCAGGATCGAAGTGAATGATCTAGGCGTACGCTTTGCCGATCGTGGCGTCGATCCCCCCTTCGAGATCGCACTCGAGCGCATCGGCGCGCAAGTCTCCGGCCTCAGCCAGAACATGGATGCTCCGCTGCCGGTGCAACTGACCTTCGACGTGGCGAGCGGCGGACACGGTGAAGCCCAAGGCAGCGTCGTGCCGGCAACCGCTGCGAGCGACATCGCGTTCAGAGTCGCCGATCTGTCGCTCAAACCGCTCCAGCCGTTCCTTGCCAGCAAAACGACACTGACACTCTCTGATGGTCGGCTGAGCGTCCAGGGGCGGGCCAGATATGACGGCAAGCAGCCGCATGTGAAGGGGGAGTTCGCAGTGCAGGATCTGCGCCTGCTGGAGCCCGGGAGCCCCCAGCCGTTGTTGGCTTGGAAAAAGCTCGCCTCCCGCCGCTTTGTCTTCACCCCTGGCCGCCTCGACTTGGGGGATCTGACGCTCGCCGGCCTCGACACCCGGTTGCTGATCGACAAGGACAAGAATGTCAATATCAAGCGGGTGCTGAAAGCCGGCACGAGTGAGACCGCGGTCAGCGAGGCGAAAAAAACGCCCGAGGGTGCCGCTCCGCCAGCGCAGAGTGCGCACGCTACGGCGCCACCGGCGTTCGTAGTGAATATCGACCGGCTGCATCTGAGAGGCGGCGAGATGGATTTCGCCGATGCATCGCTGGTCTTCCCGTTCGCGACGCGCATCCACGACCTGCACGGCAGTATTGCCGGGCTGTCGAATCGTCCGGATGCGGTCGGCGTCATCGAGCTCGAGGGCGCCGTCGATGACTATGGCCTCGCGCGTGCCGCGGGCCAGGTCGAGCTTGGCAACCCGACTAACGGCCTCGAGATGCGCGTGCAGTTCCGCAACATCGAAATGACGCGGCTGACTCCCTACATGGCGACCTTCGCCGGCCGCAAGATCGACTCCGGCAAGCTCTCGCTCGATCTGGAATATCGGATCAGGCAGCGCCAGCTCACCGGCGACAATCAGGTGATCATGGATCGGCTCACGCTCGGCGAGCGGGTCGAAAGTCCGCGCGCGAAAGACCTGCCGCTCGATCTGGCGATCGCGTTGCTGCAGGATGCGGACGGTCGCATCGATCTCGGCTTGCCGGTCTCGGGCAGTCTCGACGATCCGCAATTCAGTTATGGTGGTCTGATCTGGAAGGCGATCACCAATGTGATCACGAAGATCGTCACCGCGCCTTTCCGTACCCTTGCTGCACTGTTCGGTGGCGGTGAAGCGCTCGAGGAGATCGTCTTCGAGCCTGGTGCCGTCCGCCTTACCCCTCCGGAACGCGAAAAGGCGGTCAAGCTCGCCACTGCCCTCGGCAAACGTCCGAAGCTCGCCCTGATCGTCACCGGCTTGTATGCCGATGCCGACCGTCGCGCCCTGCAAGAGGCGCGGCTGCGCCGCAGCGTGCTGCTGCGCGCCGGCCAGTCCGTTCCCGAAAGCGGAGATCCCGGTCCGCTAGCGACCCAGCAGCCGAAGATCCGCGCAGCGCTCGAAGCGCTCTTCAAGGAACGCTTCGGCGCCGCCGATCTCGAGGCAATGAAAGAAGGTTTCCGCAAAGCCAATCCCGGGCAGCTCGAGGAAGGGGCCGCCAGCAAACTCGTTTCGCGGCTGGCCAGCCTCTGGCGCGGGAAAAAGACCTTGAGTGAGGACGAAGTCGCGCGCCTGAAGGGGGTCGATTTCTACGGCGTGCTGTTCGAACGGCTGCGCCTGCGGGAAGAGGTACCAGACAGTCGCCTGCAGGCGCTCGCTGAACAACGTGCCAATGCGCTGCGCGCATTGCTCGAAGAGGCGGGCGTCGCGGCTGAGCGCCTGGAACTGGCAGCGCCGGAACCCGCCAGGCCGGAAGAAGTCGGAGAACGCGGTATCCTTGTACGCCTGATCCCGCAGATTGCGCAAGCCCAACCGTGAAGGAGGAAGCATGGTCAGCACCCCCACCCCCGTTTGCAATTTCGGCTGGAAGGCCGTCGATTTCGATCTGCCCGGTGTCGATGGCAGGCGTTACGACCTGGCTTCGGTGCGTGGGCCGAACGGCCTGCTGGTGATGTTCATCTGCAACCACTGCCCGTACGTGAAAGCGGTGATCGACCGCATCGTGCGTGACACGAAGGAGCTCAAGCAATACGGCATCGGCGCGATCGCGATCATGTCCAACGATCCGACCGACTACCCGGAAGATTCCTGGGACAACATGGTCAGGATCGCGCGCGAGAAACAGTTTCCTTTTCCCTACGTGCTCGATGAGACCCAGGAAGTGGCCAAAGCCTATGGCGCAGTATGCACGCCGGATTTCTTCGGTTTCAACGCGAACCTCGAACTGCAATACCGCGGCCGTCTCGACGAATCGCGCAAGGAGACCGCACCGGAAGGCGTGCGCCGTGATCTGTTCGAAGCGATGAAGCAGATTGCGCTCACCGGTCAGGGGCCGCGCGAACAGATTCCCTCGATCGGCTGTTCGATCAAGTGGAAACAGGAATGATGCGCCTGGTCGCGCTGCTGCTGTTGCTGTGCGCCGGGGCCGTGCTGGCGGAGGACAATGTGTTGCTGATCCAGCAGGGGCCGCACGGCTTCGTCGTCTGGCATGGCGAAGGTCAAAGCCAGCTCGATGACGATACGGTATTGGAATTGATGGCGAGCGCCACCCCGGAAGGGGGTGCGGAAAGGATGACGGCCTTCGGCCCTGCGCGTGCCTACGAGCTCCCGGAAGGTTCCTTGATTCGCCTGCCAGCCGCACCCGTCGACAAGGCCCTGCTCGTTGACCGCGATGCCTGCGGGCACATCAAGCTCTGGCACAGCGAAGGCGCGACGCGGTTGACCGAAACGCAGCTGACCGAACTGGTCCTTTCCGCGCTGCCGGAAGGCGGGCCAAGGCTGCGTTTGGATGGCAAGTATGCGAAAGCCTTCGTCGGCAAGCTGGGTGTGACCGTCACCCTTTGGCGGGTACCCGATCGTTAGGCCGCACTGGCTTCGCCGTCCCGCGCCTGGTGCCGGACGGCAGTGCAGCGTCGCAAGACGTCTCGGCCATCAACGTCGGCGCTTCGGCGAGCAGGAAGGCACGGAAACTTTCAGCGACCGGCAACAGCGTTTTCTCGGCGCGCTGGACGACGAACCAACGGCGTATCACGGGTGTGCCGACGACCGGTAGCTGCACCAGCCGGCCGACTTCGCATTCCAGCGCGACGCTGTGTGACGAGATGAAGGCGAGCCCCAGGCCAGCCATCACCGCCTGTTTGATGGTCTCGTTGTTACCGGCCATTTCGAGACGGTGTCGCGGTGTGATTCCCGCATCGGTGAAGAAACGCTCCATCGCCGCGCGCGTGCCCGAGCCGGGTTCGCGGATCAGGAAGGTTTCTTCGGCAAGGTCTGCCGGGGCGATGCGCCTGCGCCCGGCGAGCGGATGATCGGCCGCCGCGACGATGACGAGCGGATGATCGGCGAAGGCCGTCGAGTGGGTGGGGAACTCTTCCGGCGGCTGGCCCATGATGGCCAGGTCGATCTCATTTTCGGTGAGCAGGCGTACCACCGTTTCCCGATTGCCGACACGCAGATCGAGCTCGATGCCGGGATGACGTCGGCGGAATTCCGCCATCAGACGCGGGGCGAAATATTTCGCGGTGCTGACGACGCCGATCGACAGCCGGCCGCCCCGGATGCCTTTCAGGGCGTCGAGCGCTTCCTGCGCTTCGCGCAATTGCTGGGCGATGCGCCGTGCATGGCGGGCGACCTCTTCGCCGGCCTGGGTCAGATAGACCTTCTTGCCGATCATCTCGGTGAGGGGCAGACCAGCCTGCTCCTCGAGCTGTTTGACCTGCATCGACACGGCGGGCTGGGTCAGATGCAGCTCCTCGGCGGCGCGCGAAAAGGACAGATGGCGCGCGACCGATTCGAAGACCCTGAGCTGACGCAAGGTGACATGCTTCATACCGCTCTCTCCAGACTGGCGGGTGCCGTTCCGCCAGCGCCGACTTTTTGTAGTGAACCGGGGGCTGGAGGGCCATTCCATTTCCCCCAGCGCCAACCAGGCTGATCTTATCATCCAGATAAGAAAACGTGACTGTTGCTTATGGTTTGGGAGGGCTATCTTTGTCGGTATGGACAGCTTGCAAGCCTTGATCTTTGATGTCGATGGCACGCTCGCCGATACCGAGCGCGACGGCCATCGGCTGGCCTTCAACGCCGCCTTTGCCGAGGCCGGCCTGCCCTGGCAGTGGGATGCCGCGCTGTATGGGGAATTGCTCGCCGTCACCGGCGGCAAGGAACGCATCCGCTTCTTCTGCGAACGATACGATCCCGGATTCCTCGAGCGTCCAGATGCCGACGCGATGATTCGCACGCTGCATGCAGCGAAGACCCGGCGCTACCTGGAGCTCGTCGACAAAGGCGGTATCCCGCTGCAACCCGGCGTGGCGAGACTGATGCGGGAAGCGCGTGCGGCGGGCTTGCGGCTAGCGATCGCGACGACCACTACCCCCGAGAACGTGACGAGCCTGCTCGAGGCGAGCCTCGCCCCGGACGCCGCATCCTGGTTCGAGGTCATCGGCGCCGGCGATGTGGTGCCGAACAAGAAGCCGGCACCCGACATCTACCTTTGGGTGCTGGAGAAGCTCGAATTGCCCGCGACGGCCTGCCTCGCCTTCGAGGATTCCGCGAACGGCCTCAAAGCCAGTCTCGCGGCGGGGCTGCCCACCGTGGTCACCGAGAGTGAATACACCGCGGATCACGATTTCAGCGGCGCTATCGCCGTGCTCTCGGATCTCGGCGAGCCCGATAAACCATGCCAGCGACGGCGTGGCGAGATGCATGGCAAGAGCTACGTCGATGTCGAGTTACTGCGCCTGTGGCATCGGGAGGCCATCAGGGGAAAATGATGATCACGATAAAAACAAGTGACTGTTATTTATAGGTGTGGCTGATTAAGATGATTTCATCGCTTCACCGCACAACATAAACACGCACCACCACTAACGGAGGAAATATCATGGCTCTCGACCAATCCAGCCGCTATGCCGACCTCTCCCTCAAGGAGGAAGACCTGATCAAAGGCGGCAAACATGTTCTATGCGCCTACAAGATGAAACCGAAGGCCGGTGTCGGTTATCTCGAAGCCGCCGCGCACTTCGCTGCCGAATCGTCGACCGGTACCAATGTCGAGGTGTGCACCACGGACGAGTTCACCAAGGGAGTCGATGCGCTGGTCTATCTGATCGATGAGGCCACCGAGGAAATGCGCATTGCTTATCCGGTGGAGCTGTTCGACCGCAACATCACCGATGGCCGCGCGATGCTGGTTTCGTTCCTGACCTTGACGATCGGCAACAACCAGGGCATGGGCGACATCGAATACGCCAAGATGTATGACTTCTACATGCCGCCGTGCATGCTGAACCTGTTCGATGGCCCGGCGAAGAACATCGAGGATCTGTGGCGCATCCTCGGCCGGCCGGTCAAGGATGGCGGCTACATCGCCGGCACGATCATCAAGCCGAAACTCGGCCTGCGTCCCGAGCCTTTCGCCCAAGCGGCCTACCAGTTCTGGCTGGGCGGCGATTTCATCAAGAACGACGAGCCGCAGGGCAACCAGGTGTTCGCGCCGATGAGGAAGACCATTCCGCTCGTCTATGACGCGATGAAACGCGCGATGGACGAAACCGGCCAAGCGAAGATCTTCTCCGCCAACATCACCGCTGATGACCCGTTCGAGATGATCGCGCGCGGCGAGTTCATCCTCGAAACTTTCGGGCCGGATGCCAACAAGGTGGCCTTCCTGGTCGATGGCTATGTTGGCGGCCCTGGCATGGTGACCCTGGCGCGCCGCTATTTCGCCAATCAATTCCTACACTTTCACCGCGCCGGTCATGGCGCCGTGACCAGCCCGCAGTCTAAGCGCGGCTATACCGCTTATGTGCTCGCCAAGATGTCCCGTCTGCAAGGCGCTTCCGGCATCCATGTCGGCACGATGGGTTATGGCAAGATGGAAGGCGAGAAGGACGACCGCAAGATCGCCTACATCATCGAGCGCGACAGCTTCACCGGCCCGGCCTACCATCAGGAATGGTATGGCATGAAGGCCACCACACCGATCATCTCCGGCGGCATGAACGCGCTGCGCCTGCCCGGTTTCTTCGAGAACCTCGGTCATGGCAACGTGATCAATACCGCCGGCGGCGGTTGCTACGGCCACGTCGATGGGCCGGCGGCAGGCGCGATCTCGTTGCGCCAGGCTTACGAATGCTGGAAGGCCAAGGCCGATCCGATCGAATGGGCCAAGGAGCACAAGGAATTCGCCCGCGCCTTCGAATCCTTCCCGCACGATGCCGACAAGCTCTATCCCGGCTGGCGCGAGAAGCTCAGTGTGCATAAATAAACAAGATAAAGTCCCCGCTGCGGCGGGGATTTTTTTTGCTCCCTAACGCCGCATCGCCGACCTCGGGCCACCCATCGGTCAATGAAACGCAGGCGGCCACGGTCGCCACGTAAGTCGTTCCACGCTAATCTTGACTAAATTGATCGGTTAAACCAGGGATAAAATGCAGTACCTCGTCAAACGGGAACCCTTCTACCAGCCGCAGGGACGGGAAGTGGCGCTGTTCGAGGCGGCTTATACCGCACGCCTGCCAATGATGATCAAGGGGCCGACCGGCTGCGGCAAGAGCCGCTTCGTCGAATACATGGCCTGAAAACTCGGCAAGCCCCTGATCACGGTGGCCTGCAACGAGGATATGACGGCCGCCGATCTGGTGGGACGCTGGCTGCTCGATGCCAATGGCACGCGCTGGCCGGATGGTCCGCTCACCACTGTCGCCCGTATCGGCGCGATCTGTTATCTCGACGAAATCGTCGAGGCGCGTCAACACACGACGGTCGTGATCCACCCACTCACCGACCATCGTCGCGTGCTGCCGCTCGACAAGAAAGGCGAGCCCGATCCCCGCATCAACATGAGTCACCGCACCGACGGGCTGATGCGGTGAGCCGGTGCTCTTGCTGCGATGCAGCGACAGTCTGCTTATTCACACCATAAGAAAAAGTGACTTGTCCTTATGGTTGGCGTTCATTAGAGTCCGTTCATCTGCGTGGCGGCCGGGCTGACCGGAGTCGGCCGGGTTGCCGGCAAGCCGTTTCTCCACTCCCTCTGGCGTTAAGCCAGCTTTGCCCCGCCCCCTCCAGCAGGCGGGGGCGGGGACTTTTCTCGGGAGACAGGTGATGCGGCCTGCAGATGCCTAGAATAAATCGTTTTCACTGGCGGACAACGGTTAGGAGGGGAACATGCAAACAGGGCGCGTCACGCTGTCCCAGTTCATGAACGAGTATCAGCGGCGCATCCCTGGCGCGAGCGGGGATTTCACCGGACTAATCAGCGACATTGCCACGGCGAGCAAGGTCATCGCCAATGTGGTCAGCAAGGGTGCGTTGATCGCTACCGGCAAGGAGCTGAACCAGAAAATCCAGGCCATGGCCAACGAGGTGATGCTGCATGCAGCGCGATCGACCGGCCATCTCGCTGCGCTTGCCTCCGAGGACATGGAAGGCATCACCCTGGCCCAGCCGCGTGGCAAGTACCTGCTGACCTTCGATCCCCTCAACGGGGCGGGCAATCTCGACATCAACTTTTTGACCGGTACGATCTTCTCGATCCTGCGCGCACCCGATGTGAAACGCAAACCGAAGGAAGAAGATTTCCTGCAGCCCGGCAAGGAATTGCTCGCCGCCGGTCTGATCCTGTATGGCGCTTCGACGCGCATGATCCTCACCACGGGGCATGGCGTCGACGGTTTCACGCTCGATCGCGAAATCGGTGAGTATGTGCTTACCCATCCGCAGATGAAGATTCCTTCCGAAGCATCGACCTTCGCGATCAATGCCTCGAACGAAAAATACTGGGAGCCGCCGGTGCGGCGCTACGTGCATGAGTGCATGCAAGGCAAGGAGGGACCGCGCGGCAAGGATTTCGGTATGCGCTGGGTCGCTTCGCTGGTTGCCGAGGCCTATCGCATCCTCACCCGTGGCGGGGTGTTCCTTTATCCGCACGACGAGCGTACACGCGAGCAGGGCGGGCGTCTCGGATTGATTTTCGAAACCAGCCCGATCGCGTTCATCATCGAACAGGCCGGCGGCAAGGCGATCACCGGTCGCAATGCGATCCTGGAAATCACGCCGAAGTCGCTGCATCAGCGCGCGCCATTCATCTTCGGTTCGAAAGACGAGGTCGAGCGCATCCATCGCTATCACATGGACTATGTCGAGGGCAAGGACGTGGAGAGCTACGACATGCCTCTCTTTTCGACGCGCAGCCTGTTTCGCTAGGTTTCTTTTTTCTTCTGGGAGACGCACATGTCGGTCAAGCACCCCATCATTGCCATCACCGGCTCATCCGGGGCAGGCACCTCCACGGTCACCAAGTCCTTCCAGCACGTGTTCCGGCGCGAGAAGATCACTGCCGCGATCATCGAGGGCGATTCTTTCCACAAATACGACCGCAAGACGATGAAGGAGGTCGCAGCGGAGCAGGCCAAGAAAGGCAATAACCACTTCAGCCATTTCGGCCCCGAAGCGAACGAACTAGAACTGCTCGAGCAATTGTTCAAGCAGTATGGCGAGACCGGTACCGGCAAGCGCCGTTATTACCTGCACAACCACGAGGAAGCCGAGCCATGGGGGCAGGAACCGGGCACCTTCACGCCCTGGCAGGATCTGCCGCCCTCTGATTTGCTGTTTTACGAAGGACTGCATGGTGCGGTCGTCACCGACAAGGTCAACGTCGCCCAGCATGCCGATTTGCTGGTAGGTGTGGTGCCGATCATCAACCTCGAATGGATCCAGAAACTGATCCGCGACCGCAGTGCACGTGGTTATTCGACCGAAGCGGTCGTCGACACGATTCTGCGTCGTATGCCCGATTACGTGAATTACATCGTGCCGCAGTTCTCGCGTACGCACGTCAATTTCCAGCGCGTGCCGACCGTCGACACCTCGAACCCGTTCATCGCCCAGGACATCCCGACCCCGGATGAGAGCTTCGTCGTGATCCGCTTCGCCAATCCGAAGGGCATCGACTTTCCCTATCTGCTCTCGATGATCCACGGCTCCTTCATGTCGCGGCCGAACGTCATCGTCGTGCCGGGCGGCAAGATGGAGCTGGCGATGCAGTTGATCTTCACGCCGATGATCCTGCGCCTGATGGAAAACAAGCGCCGCGCGATGGCCATTTGACGAAGTAGTAACGACACAACGAACGGCGGGAATCGCGCATAATTACACGTTTCCCCGGAGGAAAAACCATGTCTGCCATATTCAGTGATTTCGAACCTCCTGTTTTCAATAACCTCACCAGCGCGATCCGCGCTCTGGCGATGGATGCCGTCGAAAAGGCCAAGTCGGGCCATCCCGGCGCGCCGATGGGCATGGCCGAGATTGCCGAGGTGTTGTGGAATCATCACCTCAAGCACAATCCTGCCAACCCGAAATGGCCGGACCGCGATCGTTTCGTGCTTTCCAACGGTCATGGCTCGATGCTGCTCTATGCGCTGCTCCATCTCACCGGCTATGACCTGACCATCGAGGACCTCAAACAGTTCCGTCAATTGCACTCGAAGACCCCGGGGCACCCGGAATATGGCTACACACCGGGTGTCGAGACCACGACCGGGCCGCTCGGGCAGGGCATCACCAATGCCGTCGGCATGGCGATGGCGGAAAAGCTGCTCGCCGCCGAGTTCAACCGTCCCGGCCATGAAATCGTCGATCACCGCACCTGGGTGTTCCTCGGCGACGGCTGTCTGATGGAAGGCATCTCGCACGAGGCCTGTTCGCTGGCCGGCACCTGGGGCTTGGGCAAGCTGACCGCCTTCTGGGACGACAACGGCATCTCGATCGATGGTCATGTCGAGGGCTGGTTCACCGACGATACCTGCAAGCGCTTCGAGGCGTATGGCTGGCATGTGATTCCGAATGTCAATGGTCATGACCCGGAAGCGATCCACAAGGCGATCGAGGAAGCGAAGGCCGTCACCGACCGGCCGACTTTCATCCAGTGCAAGACCATCATCGGCGCCGGAGCGCCGAACAAGGCGGGCACGCACGATGTGCATGGTGCGCCCTTGGGCGAGGCCGAGATCGCGGCCGCCCGTCCCCACATCGGCTGGGTCTTCCCGCCCTTCGAGATTCCACAGGAGGTCTATGAAGCCTGGGATGCGCGCAAGAAAGGCGCTGCTTGGGAAGCCGAGTGGAACCAGAAGTTCGAGCGCTATGCGAAGGCCTATCCCAAAGAAGCTGCGGAGTTCAAGCGCCGCATGGCGGGTGAGCTGCCCGCCAACTGGCCGGAGATCGCCCGCCAGGCCATCGCGGCAATCAATGCCAAAGGCGAGAGCGTCGCCACGCGCAAGGCCAGCCAGATCGCGATCAATGCGCTCGCCCCAGCGCTGCCCGAGTTCGTTGGCGGCTCCGCCGATCTCACCGGTTCGAATCTGACCAACTGGACGGGCTGCAAGCACGTCTTCCAGAAGCAGCCCGGCAACTACATCTCCTATGGCGTGCGCGAGTTCGGCATGGCGCACATCATGAACGGCATGGCGCTGCACGGCGGCATCCTGCCGTTCGGTGGCACTTTCCTGATGTTCTCGGAATACATGCGCAATGCCATCCGCATGTCAGCGCTGATGCAGCAGCGCGTCATCTACGTGTTCACGCACGACTCGATCGGTCTCGGCGAGGATGGCCCGACGCATCAGCCGATCGAGCAGACGGCCACGCTGCGCATGATTCCCAACATGGATGTCTGGCGGCCGTGCGATACCGTCGAGACCATCGTCGCGTGGATCAAGGCCGTCGAGAAGAAGCATGGTCCCACCGCGCTGTGCCTGTCGCGCCAGAACCTGCCTTTCATCCAGCGTGACCCGGCGGTGATCGACAACATCGCACGCGGCGGTTACCTGCTCTCGCCGGCCAAGGGTGCGGCGCGCGCCGTGATCATCGCCACCGGCTCGGAAGTCGAACTGGCGCTGAAAGCGCAGGAAGCGCTGGCCCAGCAGGAAATCCACGTCAATGTCGTGTCGATGCCCTCGACCAACGTCTTCGACCGGCAGGATCAGGCCTACAAGGACAGCGTGCTGCCGAAAGGCCTGCCGAAGATCGTCGTCGAGGCCGGCGTACCCGATGGCTGGTGGAAGTATGTCGGTTGCGAGGGCACCGTCATCGGCATCGAGCGTTTCGGCGAGTCGGCGCCGGCCAGCGTACTCTTCAAAGAGTATGGTTTCACGGTCGCCAACGTCGTCAGAGCCGTCGAGCAATTCATCTGATTCCCTTTCGATCTACAAGGAGTAGCCAACATGACCATCAAAGTCGGTATCAACGGTTTCGGCCGCATCGGCCGCATGGTGTTCCGCGCCATCGCCAAGGATTTTCCGGAGCTCGAAGTCGTCGCGATCAACGACCTGCTCGAGCCGGACTATCTTGCCTACATGCTGCGTTACGATTCCGTGCATGGCCGCTTCAATGGCGACATCGCCGTCGAGGGCAACAACCTCGTCGTGAATGGCAAGAAGATCCTCATCACCGCCGAGAAGGATCCCGCCAACCTGAAGTGGGGAGAAACTGGTGTCGATGTCGTTGTCGAAAGCACGGGTTTCTTCCTCACCACTGAATCATGCCAGCCGCATCTTGCCGCCGGCGCGAAGAAGGTGGTGCAGTCCGCACCTTCGAAGGACGACACGCCGATGTTCGTCTATGGTGTCAACCATGACCTTTACGCCGGCCAGGCGATCGTCTCTGCCGCTTCCTGCACCACCAACTGCCTCGCTCCGGTCGCCAAGGTGCTGCACGATACCTGGGGCATCAAGCGCGGCCTGATGTCGACGGTGCATGCCGCCACCGCGACGCAGAAGACCGTCGATGGCCCGTCGAAGAAAGACTGGCGCGGCGGTCGCGGCATCCTCGAGAACATCATTCCCTCTTCGACCGGTGCCGCGAAGGCCGTTGGCAAGGTGATCCCGTCACTGAACAAGAAGCTCACCGGCATGGCCTTCCGCGTGCCGACCTCCGACGTTTCCGTCGTCGATCTGACCGTCGAACTGGAAAAGCCGGCTACCTATGAGGACATCTGCAAGGCGATGAAGGCCGCCTCGGAAGGCGCCCTGAAGGGCGTGCTCGGCTACACCGAAGACAAGGTGGTGTCGACCGACTTCCGCGGCAATTCCGCACCGTCGATCTTCGATGCCGAAGCCGGCATCCAGCTTGATCCGACCTTCGTCAAGGTCGTGTCCTGGTATGACAACGAGTACGGCTATACCTGCAACATGCTGCGTCTCGTCAAGCACATCGCCGGCAAGTAACCCCGAGATCCGCCATCCAAGCGTTACGCTCCGGCATCGGCGCGTAACGCTTCAGTGGTTGATTTCACTAGGGGCCTGGACATCGCTGCCTGTTGCGCAGGCGATGGAGAGGCTCCACAAGACTTGGGAGAAAACGATGGCCAAATTCATCCGCATGACCGACCTCGATCTCAAAGGCAAGCGTGTCTTCATCCGCGCCGATCTGAACGTCCCCGTCAAGGACGGCAAGGTCACTTCCGATGCGCGTATCACTGCATCGATGCCGACCATCGAATACGCGATGAAGGCCGGCGCGCGTGTGATGGTGACATCTCACCTGGGGCGCCCGACCGAAGGCGAATTCAAGCCGGAGGATTCTCTGCAGCCGGTCGCCGACGTGATGGCACAGAAGCTCGGCAAGCCGGTGCGCCTGATCCAGAACTGGGTCGAGGGCGGCTTCGAAGTCGCTCCCGGTGAAGTCGTGCTGCTGGAAAACTGCCGTGTCAATAAGGGCGAGAAAAAGAATGCCGAGGAGACGGCGCGCAAATACGCCGCGCTATGCGACATCTTCGTGATGGATGCCTTCGGCACCGCTCACCGCGCGGAAGCTTCCACCTATGGCATCGCGCAATTCGCTCCGGTCGCCTGCGCGGGTCTGCTGCTTACCGAGGAACTGGAGGCGCTCGACAAGGCGTTGGCCAATCCGGCCCGACCGATGGTTGCGATCGTCGGCGGCTCGAAAGTGTCGACCAAGCTGACCGTGCTCGAATCGTTGTCCGAAAAGGTCGATCAGCTCGTCGTCGGCGGCGGCATCGCCAATACCTTCCTGAAGGCGGCTGGCAAGAACGTCGGCAAGTCGCTGTGCGAGGACGATCTGGTGCCCACCGCCAAGGCGCTGATGGAAAAAATGGCCAAGCGCGGCGCGACGATCCCGATCGCCGTCGATGTCGTCGTCGGCAAAAAATTCGATGCCAACGAGCCGGCGGTGATCAAGGATGCCGACGCGGTTGCGGAAGACGACATGATCTTCGACATCGGGCCGAAGAGTGCCCAGCAGCTCGCCGACATCATCATGCAGGCAGGCACGGTGGTCTGGAACGGGCCGGTGGGCGTGTTCGAATTCGACCAGTTCGGCAACGGTACGAAGAAAGTTGCCGAAGCGATTGCCGCGACCCAGGCCTTCACGCTCGCCGGCGGTGGCGACACGATCGCCGCAATCCAGAAATACGGCATCTATGACAAGGTGTCCTACATCTCCACCGCTGGCGGTGCCTTCCTCGAATATCTCGAAGGCAAGGTGCTACCCGCCGTCGAGATCCTCGAAAAGCGCGCCCAAGGCTGAAGAATCAGGCGCTGAGACTTTGGGCCGCGATGCGCGGCCCCACCCATACCATGCAACGTGCCACTAAAATCGTTGCCACGCTCGGACCGGCTTCTTCCGATGCCGCCACGATCGACAGACTGGTTGCGGCCGGCATTGATGTCGTACGTATCAATTTCTCGCACGGCAACATCGACGAACATCGCCAGCGGCTCGAACTGCTCCACGAAGCGACGCGCAAACATGGCCGCACCGTTGCGGTGATGGCCGATCTGCAAGGGCCGAAGATCCGCATCGGCCGATTCGCCGGCAGCAAGGTCGTGCTCAAGGCCGGCCAGCATTTCATTCTCGATGCCGCTTGCCAGCTCGGCGATAGCGAGCGCGTCGGGCTGGATTATCCGGAGCTGGTCGACGATGTCGCGCCGGGGGACATTTTGCTGCTCGACGATGGCCGCATCGTGATGGAGGTCCTCTCCGTGCAAGATGCGGAAATCCACTGTGTGGTGCGTCAGGGTGGCGAACTTTCCAACAACAAGGGCATCAACAAACAGGGCGGGGGACTCTCGGCGCCAGCCCTGACGCCAAAGGACATGGAAGACATCCAGCACGCTGGCGAACTTCAGGTCGATTACGTCGCCGTGTCGTTTCCCAAGAGCGGCTCCGATCTGCGTCTGGCGCGCAAGCTGCTCGGCAAGGCGGGTTCCCAGGCACTGGTGATTGCCAAGATCGAACGCGCCGAAGCCATCGACAATCTCGACGACATCCTGCACGCCTGTGATGGGGTGATGGTGGCGCGCGGCGATCTGGCCGTCGAGGTCGGTGATGCTGCCGTGCCGGCGCTACAAAAGCGCATCATCCGGCAGGCGCGTGCGCAGAACAAATTCGTCATCACGGCGACGCAGATGATGGAGTCAATGATCCATTCGCCGGTGCCGACGCGGGCGGAAGTCTCCGATGTTGCCAATGCGGTGCTCGATGGCACCGATGCGGTGATGCTGTCAGCCGAAACCGCTGCCGGCGAATACCCGGTCGAGACCGTGCAGGCGATGGCGCGCATCTGCTATGAGGCCGAGAAATCGATGGACCCGGCGGCGCTCGACCGCCATTTCCTCGATCTGGTATTCACGCGCATCGACCAGTCGGTGGCGATGGCCGCGCTGTTTACCGCGCATCACCTCAAAGTGAGGGCGATTGCCGCACTGACGCAGAGCGGAGCGACTGCGCTGTGGATCTCGCGCCTCAATTGCAACGTGCCGATTTACGCCTTGACGAACGACGTGCGCACGCGTTACAAAGTCAGCATTTATCGCGGCGTCTATCCGTTGATGACCCGTTACCAGGGTCACGACCGCGATGAACAACTGTTCGAGGCGGAGGAAGAACTGATCCGCGCCGGAGCCGTCGAGGTCGGCGATCTGATCGTCATCACCTGCGGCGAACCGATCGGCCAGCCCGGCGGCACCAATACCCTGAAAATTATCCGGGTCGGCGAACACCGTCCTGCCTAGTTCAACCGTAGATCAACCCAAGCGAAGAGGAGACTTTCATGCCACTCGTATCCATGCGCCAGCTCTTGGACCATGCCGCCGAACACGGCTACGGCCTGCCTGCGTTCAATGTCAACAATCTCGAACAGATCCAGGCCATCATGGAAGCCGCCGAGGAAACCAACAGCCCGGTAATCATGCAAGGCTCGGCCGGCGCGCGCAAATATGCCGGTGAAGCCTACCTGCGCAAGCTGATCGAGGCCGCGATCGAAACCCATCCCGACATCCCGATCGTGATGCACCAGGACCACGGCGCCAGCCCGGCGATCTGCATCCAAGCCATCCGTTCCGGTTTCTCCAGCGTGATGATGGACGGCTCCCTGCTGGAAGATGCGAAGACGCCTTCCAGCTTCGAATACAACGTCGATGTCACCCGCAAGGTGGTCGAAATCTCGCACGCGGTCGGCGTCTCCGTCGAAGGTGAGCTGGGCTGCCTCGGTTCACTGGAAACCGGTCACGGCGAGAAAGAAGACGGCCACGGCGCCGAGGGCAAACTCTCGCATGACCAGTTGCTCACCGATCCGGATCAGGCTGCCGACTTCGTCAAGGCGACCGGTGTCGACGCTTTGGCGATTGCGATCGGCACCTCGCATGGCGCCTACAAGTTCACGCGTCCCCCCACGGGTGCGGTGCTGCGCATCGATCGCATCAAGGAAATCCACGCCAAGCTGCCCAACACCCACCTGGTGATGCACGGTTCATCGAGCGTGCCGCAGGACTGGCTGAAGATCATCAACGAGAACGGCGGCGAGATGGGCTCGACCTATGGCGTGCCGGTCGAGGAGATCGTCGAGGGCATCAAGAATGGTGTGCGCAAGGTGAATATCGACACCGACCTGCGCATGGCCTCCACCGGCGCGATCCGTCGCTATCTGAACACGGATCGCAAGAACTTCGATCCGCGCAAATATCTCGCGGAAGCCCGCAAGGCGATGAAGGAGATCTGCAAGGCGCGCTATGAAGCCTTCGGTTGCGCAGGCATGGCCAGCAAGATCAAGGCGATTCCGCTCGACAAGATGGCCGAACGCTACAAGAAGGGCGAACTGAACGCCGTGATCAGGTAAGCCGCATTGGCGGTGGATGGCAAGGGCCGCCGTGTGCGGCCCTTTTTCTTTGCAGGAAGTCGGCGCTGGAAAAATGGCACTCAGCGGCACTCAGAAGCCGAACAAGCGCGCCAGCTCGCTGCCAGGGGAGGGCGCACGCATGAAGGCTTCGCCGACGAGGAAGGCGTGCACGCCGTGGCGTTTCATCAGCGCGACGTCGGCGGGTGTCAGGATGCCGGATTCGGTGACGACGATGCGCTCAGGCGGGATGCGGGCAAGCTGCGCGAGCGTGGTATCGAGGTTGACTTCGAAGGTGCGCAGGTTGCGGTTGTTGATGCCGATCAACGACGTTTTCAGCGCGAGTGCCCGCTCGAGTTCACCGGCATCATGGGATTCGACCAGCACGGCCATGCCCAACTCCATCGCCAGTGATTCGAACTCGGCCATCTGAGAATCGGACAATGCCGCGACGATCAAGAGGATCGCATCGGCCCCCAGCGCGCGGGCTTCATAGACCTGATACGGGTCGATGATGAAATCCTTGCGCAACACCGGAAGATGACAGGCGGCACGTGCCGCCGCGAGATATTCCGGTGCGCCCTGGAAGAACTGCCGATCGGTGAGTACGGACAGACAGGCCGCCCCGTGCGCTGCGTAATCCGCGGCGATTTCGGCGGGGTGGAAGTCCGGCCGGATCACGCCTTTCGAGGGGCTGGCCTTCTTGATCTCGGCAATCACTGCCGTGCCGCCAGCGCCGATTTTCGCACGCAGGGCGCCCACGAAATCGCGCGGCGGATGTGTGGCGAGGCTGGTCTCGGCGGCCGCGTGTAGCAGCGCGAGCGGTTTTTCGCGCTGTGCCGCGGCGACTTCAGCACGCTTGACTGCGAGTATTCTGTCGAGAATATCACTCACAATGCGTTCGTGACCTTGACAAACTCGTTGAGCTTGGCGAGCGCCTTGCCGGACTCGATCGTTTGGCGGGCGAGCTGGATGCCCGCCGCGATGTCGGGCACGAGATTGGCGGTGTAGAGGGCCGCGCCGGCGTTCAGGCAGACGATTTCCAGCGCCGGGCCAGGCTGGTTGTGCAAAACACCCAGGATGCGCCCTTTCGATTCCGTGGCATCGGCCACGCGCAGATTGCGCGTGGCGACCATCGCCAGGCCGAAATCCTCGGGATGGATTTCGTATTCGCGAATCTCGCCATCGATCAGTTCGCCGACCAGTGTCGCGGCGCCGAGCGAGATCTCATCCATGCCGTCCTTGCCATGGACGACCACAACGTGCTTGGCGCCCAGCTCTTTCATCACCCGCACGCAGATGCCCACCAGATCGGGGTGGAAGACGCCGAGCAGCGAATTCGGTGCGCTGGCGGGATTGGTCAAAGGGCCGAGAATGTTGAAGATCGTACGCACCCCCATCTCGCGCCGCACCGGCGCGACGTTCTTCATCGCCGGATGGTGGTTCGGCGCGAACATGAAACCCATGCCGGTGCGTTGGATGCATTCAGCCACCTGGGGGGCCTGCAGATCGATCTTTGCGCCCAGGGCTTCGAGCACGTCGGCAGCACCAGATTTCGAAGACACGCTGCGGTTGCCGTGCTTGGCCACTGTCGCGCCGGCGGCAGCGGCGACGAAAGCAGCCGCCGTCGAAATGTTGAAAGTGTGCGAAGCATCGCCGCCGGTGCCGACGATGTCGACGAAATGCTCATCATGCGGCACCTCGACCTTGGTGCACAGCTCGCGCATCACCTTCGCGGCGGCGGTGATCTCACCGATGGTCTCCTTCTTGACGCGCAAACCGGTGAGGATCGCGGCGATCATCACTGGCGAAACCTCGCCCTGCATGATCTGGCGCATCAGATGCAGCATCTCGTCATGAAAGATCTCGCGGTGCTCGATAGTGCGTTGCAGTGCCTGTTGTGGTGTGATCATGTTCAAACTCCTTGCAGAAAGTTTTGCAGCAAGCGATGGCCATGCTCGGTCATGATCGATTCGGGATGGAATTGCACACCCTGCACTGGAAATTCACGGTGGCGGATGCCCATGATCTCGCCGTCGTCGGTCCATGCAGTGACCTCGAGACAGGCAGGCAGGGTATCACGGCGGATCGCCAGTGAATGATAGCGCGTAGCGTTGAACGGATCCGGCAGGCCGGTGAAGACGCCGACATTGGCATGATGCACAGGCGAGATCTTGCCGTGCATCAATTGCTTGGCATGGACGATGTCGCCACCGAAGGCATAGCCAATGCTCTGATGCCCGAGGCAGACGCCTAGGATCGGCAGCTTGCCGGCGAACGTCTGGATGGCCGCCACCGAGATGCCGGCTTCCTTCGGCGAGCAGGGCCCGGGGGAGATGACGAGGTAATCCGGCGCCAGTGCGGCGATTTCCTCGAGCGTGATCGCGTCGTTGCGAAACACGCGCACGTCCTGGCCCAGTTCGCCGAAATACTGCACCAGGTTGTAGGTGAAGGAGTCGTAATTGTCGATCATCAGCAGCATAAAGCAACCGCCTTCCGCTCGGGTCATGACGAAAACGCCATTTTCCCTCAGAAGCCGCCGAGCTGGGCAAAGTGGCTCCGATCCTTGATCGACGCCGACAAATAGGTGGGTGTGGCATTGCGGGAGATCAGCCGGTTTCTTCGGCGATGAAGTCCCGCGCCGCCGCAGAGCGAGGCCGATGGAAGAATTCCACCGCGGGGGTCTGTTCGATCAGTCGGCCGCCTTCCAGATAGAGCACTTCGTCGGCGAGACGGCGCGCCTGACCGAGATTGTGCGTTGTAAGCACGACTTTGGTGCCGCTGGCGGCGATTTCGGCGATGATGCGCTCAATCTCGCGGCTGCTCGCTGGATCGAGACTGGCGGTGGGCTCATCGAGGAACAGCACCTCAGGCTTCAACGCCCAGGCTCGCGCCAGCGCGATGCGCTGCTGTTCGCCACCTGACAGGCGTCGCGCCTGACGCCCGGCGAGATGCGTAAGACCGACGCGTGAGAGCATTTCCAGGGTGCATTGTCGGCGCTCGCGCGCCGGCACGCCGCGCAGTTTCAAGCCATAGGCGACATTGGCCGCGACGGAGCTGCGCAACATCACGGGCCGCTGGAACACCATGCCCTGGGACATTGGTTGCGGCCAGATCAGCCGTCCGCCGCTCGGACGCAGCAAACCGTGCATCAGGCGCAACAATGTGCTCTTGCCGGCGCCATTGGGGCCGAGGATGGCGGTCCTGTTGGCGCCGAATTTTGCATCGATGCCGGCGATGATCGTGATGCCACGCTCGACGAGCGTCAGCGCCTCCAGCACCAGCCATGGCGTTGTCTGCGCGCTCACCTCATCCCCAGCGTCGTTCCGCCCATTGCCTGAGCGCAAAGGCAGCCAAGTTGAGGGCCAGTGCCAGCATGATGAGGATGAAGCCGAGCGCCAGCGCCAACGGCAGATCGCCCTTGCTCGTCTCCAGGGCGATCGTCGTCGTCATCACGCGCGTTGCGCCTTCGATGTTGCCGCCGACGATCATTACCGCCCCGACCTCGGCGATGGCACGGCCGAAGCCAGCCAGCGCGGCAGTGGTGAGCGAGAAGCGGGCGTTCCACAACAACGTCAGACCCGCCTGCAGCCGAGTTGCCCCCAGACTGCGCAACTGTTCGCGGTATTCGCGCCATTCGTCTTCGATCACCTGGCGCGTCAGTGCGGCGACGATCGGTGTGATCAGCACGGTCTGGGCGATGATCATCGCCGTTGGCGTAAACAGCAGACCGAGGGCGCCCAACGGTCCGGCGCGCGAAAGCAGCAGATAGACGAGCAGGCCGACCACCACCGGCGGCAGCCCCATCAGCCCGTTGGTCAGCACGATCAAGCCATGCCGGCCCGGAAACCGGCCGACCGCCAACAGCGCGCCCAACGGCATGCCGAGCAGACACGCAAACCATGTGGCGGTCAGACTCACCTCCAGGCTGAGGGTGACGATCGCCGCGAGCCGCGCATCGGCAGCGGCGATCAGGTTGCCGGCGAGCACAAGACTGTCGGTGAGTTCGTTCATGGCTTGGCGTTCGGGAAGAACACGGGCTCACCCGCGATCCGATAGGCGGCGATGGTTTGCTGGCCTGCGGGTGAGACCAGCCAGTCGATGAATGCCAACCCCTCACGTTGCTTGACATGGGGGTGCTTAGCTGGGTTGACGAGCATGACGCTGTATTGATTGAAGAGGAGACGGTCGCCTGCGACGAGCAGCGCGAGTTGGCCGCGGTTCTTAAAGTTGAGCCAGGTACCGCGGTCGCACAGCAGGTAGGCGTTCAGCGCCGCGGCGATATTGAGCGCAGCCCCCATGCTCGAGCCGGTGGCGCGATACCAAGGGTCTTTCAGTTGGACGGGAGCGATGCCGGCGAGCTTCCAATAACGCAGCTCGGCAGCGTGGGTGCCGCTGCGATCGCCGCGTGAGACGAAGGGCGCGCGCGCCATCACGATGCGCTGCAATGCCGTGAGGATGTCCTGACCGCGTGTGCCAGCCGGATCGTCCTTGGGCCCGACGAGAATGAAATCGTTGTACATCACCTGCCGGCGCTGCACGCCATAGCCGTCGGCGACGAATTTTTCTTCTGCGGCCGGATCATGGACGAAAACCACGTCCGCGTCGCCACGCCGCGCCAGATCGAGTGCCTGCCCCGTGCCCAGCGCGACGACGCGCACGTGGATGCCGCTTGCCTTCTCGAAGGCAGGCAGCAAATGGCCGAACAGCCCCGACTGTTCGGTCGATGTGGTCGAGGCCACGGTGATGTAGCGAGCCTGCCCCGACGCGTTGCCCAGCCAGCAAAACAGGGCCAGGCCAATGAGGATCAGTCGAAACGCGTATCGAGTCCGCATTCGGCCATATCGGCGGCTGCCAGTTGTGCTCTCGCCTTGTTGAGCGTTTCCTGCCATTCCGCATCGGGATCCGAGTCAGCGACGATGCCGGCGCCGGCCTGCACGAAGATGCGCCCCTCCTTGATCACCGCGGTACGGATCGCGATGCACAAGTCCATATCGCCATTGAAACCGAGATAGCCCACCGCACCGGCATAGATGCCGCGTTTGGTGGGTTCCAGCTCGTCGATGATCTCCATTGCGCGCACCTTCGGCGCGCCAGAGACGGTGCCGGCCGGGAAGGTGGCTTTCAGCACTGCCAGCGGGCCTTCGTCATCCTTGAGTTCGCCTTCGACGTTCGAAACGATATGCATCACGTGCGAATAACGTTCGATCGTGTATTGATCGGTGACACGCACGCTGCCGACCTTCGCGATACGACCCACGTCGTTGCGGCCGAGATCGAGCAGCTGCAGGTGTTCGGCGCGCTCCTTCGGATCGGCCAGCAGTTCGGCGGCGAGCCGCGCGTCTTCGGCGGGATTCGCGCCGCGTCTACGCGTGCCGGCGATCGGCCGTACCGTGACCTTGCGCTTGCCAGCTTCCGTTTCGAGACGCACGAGGATCTCCGGCGAGGCACCGACGACCTGGAAATCGCCGAAGTCGAAGAAAAACATGTAGGGCGAAGGATTGAGCGTCCTGAGCGCCCGGTAGAGCGCCAGGGGAGAGGCGGCATAGGGGCGGCTCATGCGCTGCGAGAGCACCACTTGCATGATGTCGCCATCGACGATGTATTGCTTGGCGCGTCGCACTGCGGCCTTGAAGGCATCCTCTGCGAATTCGAAACTCTCCGCTTGTGGGGTGGCACGGGTGTCCTCGGGCAGCTTCACGGGCGCGCGCAGGCGCGCGAGCAATTCCTTAAGGCGTGCCTGGGCCTGCTTCCAGGCGCCCGGGAATCCCGGTTCGGCATAGACCACTAGGGTCAGCTTGCCTGAGAGGTTATCGACGATCGCGATCTCCTCGGAGAGCAACAGCAGGATGTCGGGCACCCCGATCGGATCGGGCTTTTGCGTATCGGCCAGTTTCGGTTCGATGAAGCGCACCGTGTCGTAGCCGAAGTAGCCGACCAGGCCGCCGGTAAAGCGCGGCAGATTGGGGATGTCCGGCACCTTGAAGCGCGCCATGAATTCCGAGATGTAGGACATCGGGTTGGTGTGGTCGCGCCGCTCTGCGACGCGATTGCCAGTCAGCAACAGGATCGTCGAGCCGCTGACCGCGATGCGCGTCGGCGTGGTCAGCCCGATGAAGGAATAGCGGCCAAAACGTTCTCCGCCCTGTACCGATTCGAGCAGATACGAATGCGGCCCGTCGGCGAGCTTGAGATAAATCGACAGCGGGGTGTCGAGATCGGCGAAGGTCTCGAGGGTGACGGGGATGCGGTTGTAGCCTTCTTGGGCGAGACGGACGAAATCGGCTTCTTTCATGGCAACTCCACAACGAATCTGGAACGAATGCGCACGGGTGCGCGGCTGGCAACTGGAAAATCAGTGCCAGGGTCGCCAGGGCCAAGCCTCCGCCTCGATGAGGTGAATCGGCTGCCGGGTTGCGGAGAGTGGCATCATCGTTACTGGATGAGGTGTGCGGCTTCGACGATAGATGCGACTATAGCATCGGCGGCGAGCATGCGCACATCCTGTCCTTCGTTGTAGCCGTAAGGGACCAAGAACACCTGGCAGCCGGCGGCACGGGCGGCCTTGAAGTCGTGTACTGAATCGCCGATCATCAGCGTGTCGCTGGGCGAGACGTTCAGGCGGCCACAGGCCCAGACCAGCGGCATCGGGTCGGGCTTGGGTTTGGGCAACATGTCCCCGGCGACGGCAACGGCGAAGTAGGGCGCAAGCCCAGTGCGCTCCAGCAGTGGCAGCGTGAAATCCTTCGCCTTGTTGGTGATCACGCCGAGCGGCAGGTGCATGTTTTTCAGGGCCTCCAGGCCCTCGATGGCCCCCGGAAACGGCTTCGCCGCGCGGCCGTTGACCTCAGCGTAATGCTTCTTGAAGCTGGAAAGCGCTTCAAGCGGCGGCGGCGTGGGATCGTCGGCCGCTTCGAGCGATCCTGCGAGGACGCGCTTGACGAGATTCGGGATGCCGCGCCCGACATAGGCGCGGATGTCCTCGATGGCGACCGGCGGGCGGCCGAGATCGGCAAGCATGCCGTTCGCCGCGGCATGCAAATCGAGCACCGTGTCGAGCAACGTGCCGTCGAGGTCGATCAGGACGGCCTGGACGGCCAGCGTCATCGGTCACACCTTGGCCAGTTCGGCACGCATCGCGCCGATGATCGAGTCATAACGATGCGGATCGGCGGGGTTACGCTTGCCGAACACCGCCGAGCCGGCCACGAAAGTGTCGACGCCGGCACGCGCCACCTCCGCGATGTTCGCGGGGCCGACGCCGCCATCGATTTCGAGACTCACATCCAGACCGCGCTCATCAATCATC
Organism: uncultured Methyloversatilis sp.; assembly: GCA_964478415.1. Lineage (GTDB taxonomy): Bacteria > Pseudomonadota > Gammaproteobacteria > Burkholderiales > Rhodocyclaceae > Sulfuricystis. The sequence continues at coordinate 3,400 of CAYZII010000023.1, read as the reverse complement.
TTCCTGACACGCCGCGCCTTTTCCAGGACGTAAGGGATGAACTTCTGCCCGCCGAAACCGGGGTTGACCGACATCAGCAGCACCATGTCGAGCTTCTCAATGGTCCATTCGAGTACGTCGAGCGGCGTGGCAGGGTTGAACACCAGGCCTGGCTTGCAGCCGGAATCGCGGATCAGGCCGATGGTGCGGTCGATGTGCTCTGAGGCTTCGGGATGGAACGTGATGTAGGTCGCGCCGGCCTTGGCGAAGTCTGGGATGATGCGGTCGACCGGCTTGACCATCAGATGCACGTCGATCGGTGCAGTGACGCCATGTTTTCTCAGGGCTTCGCAGACCAGCGGGCCGATGGTCAGGTTCGGCACGTAGTGGTTGTCCATCACGTCGAAATGCACGATATCGGCGCCGGAAGCGAGCACGTCATCGACTTCTTCACCGAGTTTCGCGAAGTTCGCCGATAGAATCGACGGGGCGATGCGATAAGGACGTTTGGCCATGAAAGTCTCTCCTCGCGGGATTAAAATGTGATTGATTGTAATGGCGCCGCTCCTTGGAGCGGCTAACGATTTCTGATGGCAGGTATAAGCCGATGGCAGAAGCCAAAAAATACGCAGTCGCAATCCAGGTCGAGACGCAATACCTGCCCGAGCAGTCGGAACCAGACGACGGCCGCTATTTCTTCGCCTACCACATCCAGATCACCAACGTCGGCACCCAGGCCGCGCAGCTGATCTCGCGTCACTGGATCATCAGTGATGCCGATGGTCACGTCGAGGAGGTGCGGGGCTTGGGCGTGGTGGGTCAGCAGCCGCTGCTCAAGCCCGGCGAGAGTTTTGCCTATACGAGCGGTTGTCCGCTCGCTACCCCGGTGGGAACGATGCGCGGCAGCTACCAGATGGTCGCCGAGGACGGCACCCGCTTCGAAGCGCCGATCTCAGAGTTCGTGCTGGCGATGCCCCGAACCCTTCATTGAAGCTTGCTCCAGCGCCGCGGCTTCGGCCGCGGAAAGGTGTTTCCACGGCAGCGGCACGAGCCCGGGCACACGCAGCATATAGGCGCGGTAGCGGCTGCCGAAGCGCGCCAGCAGTTTCTTTTCTTCGAGTCGCGCGCCGACGATCAGATACAGCGTGATGGCCAGCGCGGAGACGAGCAGCGGCGCATTCATCTCGCGCGTCCACACCAGTACCAAACCAAGGCTGTACCAGGGGTGACGCACATGGCGGTGCAATGGCGAGATGCGCAGGGCATCACGCTCGGCCGCTTCGGGGCGCCGTTCGCGCAGCGCGCTCAAGCCGAGGAATTCGGCCATGTCATAGCTGCGGCTGACGTACCAGATGCCGACGAGGGCAGCGACCGCCAGGCCATCGGCGAGCCAGGCGGCAAAGCCGCTGAAGCGCCACAACGGTTCGCCGGGGAGTGTGAAAGTCAGCCAGACGAGGGGTAGCGCGAGCAGGGTCGCGATGAGGTTGTAGGCGAGCCGGTAGTAGGGCGCAAAATCTGGCCAGCGCCGCGTCACCCATGTCTGGACGCTGAGCGCGGCAAGCAGCGAATGCAGCAGTCCATAGGCGAGCCAGCCGCAGAAGAGCCACCCTAACGCCGGCGTGAGCGATTGCGCCATCGCAGGCACGTCAGCGCAATTCCTCTGTCATCGGCACGAAGGCCACGCGCAACACCTTGCGTCGTTCTATCGTGCCGTCGGCCTGTTTCGTCACCACCTCGAGTTGCTGGATCTCGCCAGGAGGCCCGATGGGGATCACCAGGCGTGCGCCGGGTTTGAGCTGTTCCAGCAGGGTGGGCGGCAATGCGGGTGCCGCCGCGGTGACGATGATTCCATCATAGGGGGCGTGCTCCGCCCAGCCCTGATGGCCATCGCCATGACGGATCGACACGTTGTGATAACCGAGCCGAGTGAGCCGCTCGCGCGCCTGGTTGGCCAGCGTGGCGATGATTTCGACGCTATAGACGTGATGCACCAGCTCCGCCAGCACGGCGGTCTGATAGCCCGAGCCGGTGCCGATTTCGAGGATCACGTGTTCTGGCCGAGTCTCGAGCAGATCGGTCATCAGCGCGACGATGTAGGGCTGTGAGATGGTCTGGCCGTGGCCGATCGGCAACGGCCCGTTGGCGAATGCGAAGCGACGCTCGCGAGCCGGCACGAACAGTTCGCGCGGTACCTTGGCGAGTGCTGCCATCACGCGCGCATCGAGGGTCTGCTTGCCAATCTCGTGCCGCGTCCAGGCGACTTCGTCGGCGATGTCGCGCAGCATCGCCTCGCGTTCGGCGCGCAGTGCATCCTCTGCCGTTGCCTGATTTGCCGCCAGCGCGTCGCTAGGCTCGGTCATGGCAGTCGCTCTGGGAGCCAGAGCCGCGCATGGTGAGACTCAGTGATCCTCGAGATGCGGGGCAAATTCCTCGGCAGGCAGGCCGGTATCGGGGTCGATCCAGTCATTGATGCCGATTTCGTTTTCGGCTTCATCGAGTGTGGGTACGTCGATGTCCGCAGCGGCGGATTCCATGTCGGCGACGGCTTCGGCCAGCGTCGCGAAGGGGCCGATTTCCTCGCCGCTGTCGGGGTCCAGCCAGTAAAACCCGTCGGGCCGCTCGACGATGCGGGGATCCTCGGTGTTCCCGGCGCTTTTGTGAAGTCTTGCCATGCGCATCCTCCAGTGATCGTATGTCGTCGGTGAGAGTCGATCTGTCGTTGTCGGGCAAAGATAACACCGTTTGTGGTGTTTGGCGTGCATTGACTGTACTGCCAGTTTGGTCTAGATAAAAAGAAGAGCGGCATGCAGACGATCAGAAGCGGAGGCACGTCATGCAACAAACCCTCTTCGCACCCGATGAGCGGGTCAGCAAGGAACTTTCGGCGGTGATCGAGGCGCTCATCAATGATCCCGACGTCTCGACGCCGGTAACACTGGGTCTGGTACGCGATCGCTTGCGTCAGACGTTGGCCGGCTTTGCAGAAGCGGAGCGCGTGCATGACTTTGGCGACGAGGAGATGCTGAGTGCCGAAATCGATGCGCTGATCGAGGAATATGGCGAGGATGCGCTCGCCAGCGAACTGGCCAGCGTCAAGGCCAGCGAAGCGCTATCGACCGTGATCGAGACCATGCTCGACGAGAGTGACGAGGAGATTGTGCCGACATTGGGCGATGTGCGTGAAGCGATGCACGATGGCCTGGTGGCACGGCTGGTCGGCGAGGGTGTGCTGGAAGCCGAGGACGAGCAGGCGCTCGAGGCCGAGCTCGATGCGCTGATCGACCGTCTGGGCGCCGAGGAGCCTGCCGAGAACCTGCTACGCTATGAATGAAGCGGTGCGGGGTGTGGTCTGGCGCGCAACGCCTGGCGTGCCGACCGTGGCCGCCTGCGTTTCATTGACCGTGGGTGGCTCGAGGTCGGC
>CAYZII010000022.1:0-28511 GCA_964478415.1 uncultured Methyloversatilis sp. | reverse complement strand
AGGCGTCCATTCAATTCTCCCTCCGCGAAGACGCTGCAGCATACGGTGCGGATGTGACGGGATGGTGACTCTCGGAAAGACGCGGCAGGGGCAATGAACCGAGCCGGGCGACTTCAAGCGGCACCGCCTCCAGCAGTTTCCGATAACGGGGGCCGTGCCAGCCGGCGATCAGGCTGACAGCTTCGCGCAAAGCGCCGTCATGGCCAGCGCATGCGTTCAGGAGTGCGCCGGCGTTGGCCAGATCGTTGATCTGGCCCAGGATGTCCTGCAATGTGGCGAGATGCTCGAAGAGTCGGCGCGCACGTTTCTTGCCGGCAAGGGGGGCAAGGAAATCCAGCGCGTAACGCAAGCGCTTGATGGCGATGCGCAAAGCATGCAGCGACGCCGGCTGTGCAGTATCGGCTTCGTGGGCCAGCGCGAGTGCTTTCTTGCGTAAGCGACGCAGGCGTTTTGTCGCGAAAGCGGATAGATTCGCGGCTGAGGCTTCCGTGAGTGCCTCGGCCGATGCAGTTTCCGGCAATTGATGCACGAGCGCGAGCAGTTCGAGGACGATCTTGCCATAGCGTGGTGCGGCAAGCAGGCGCCCCACTTGCTGGCGTAACACTTGGCGCCGCTCGCTGATCGCGCCGACCAGGACGGCCAGACGCGGCTCCTCGGGCATCGCCTCGAGCACAGGCCGAACGATCTCGGCCAGCAGCACGTCATGATCGCGCAGCTTGCCCAGTGGAGCCATGAGTTCGCACACCAATGGAACCACGCGCGGCAGGAAATCGGCCGGCAGCAGCGGCCGGAACAGCCGCAACGCGGCGCGCAGGCGGCGCAATGCGACGCGCATTTGATGGATGTATTCGGGATCGTCGTCGGCCAGCGCGCCCATCTGATTGCGCTGCAATTGGTCCAGGCAGGCGAGAGCGATCGCACGGCAGGCGGCAAGCGGACTCATCTCGGCCGTCAGGGGAATCGGCGCGGCACGCACCGGCGCTGGGGGGAGGTGCAGGAACAGGGCGTAGCCCCGATCGGCTTTCGATAAGGGGGCTGGAATGAGCGGCACACGCTCGGCGAGCACCAGTGCAAGGCGAAACAATTCCTTGGCATCACCGCTTTGCAACTCGAGCTCGACTTCGGAAATCGGCTCCTGCGAACCGGCAGCGGCGATCCAGCCGCGGTCGAGTGCCACCTCGATGCGCGTGCCATTGGGCCGCTTGAACAGCCAGTTGCGGCGCTGGAAATGGGTTTCGAACACCGGCATCAGTCGTGCCGTGATCTTGGGGCGTGCGAGCCAGGCGCGCAGTGTCTCGTCATCGATCGCGCCGAAGTCGAAACGACCGGCATAGGGGGTTTCCCATTCCGGCCGGGTGGCGAGCCCGCCCGCCTGACTGCCGGCGCACTTGACCGTTTGCAGCCAGCGCCGGCCCTTGCGACGCAGGCGCAATGCGATGCCGTTCTGGCGCAGGTCCAGCTTCGGGGTGTCGTAGTAGATGTTCGTCAAACGATACACCGTGCTGCCGACGGCTTGCCGGAGCAGGGGATGGCGCAACAAGGCGCGCTGGGCCTCCTGCGGCAAAAACAGCTTCAGTTCGATCTCTTCGCCCATAATGCGAAGATTCTAGGCGGAGCGAAGAAAACGCTCGTTACAAAAGCATTACTCGTGGTGCAGCGCTTCGATCGGCGACATCCTTGCCGCCCGACGCGCCGGATAGTAGCCGAAGAAAATGCCGATGCCAGCAGCGAAGCTCACAGCGAGCAGGATCGCGCTCACCGACAGCTGAATCGGCCAGCCGGCCAGTGACGCGATCAGCTCGGCGCCAGCGATGCCGAGCGCCACGCCGGCGAGACCGCCGATCAAGGAAAGCGTGCTCGATTCGACGAGGAATTGCAGCAGGATGTCGCGTGCGCGCGCGCCGACCGCGCGTCTGAGGCCAATCTCGCGCGTGCGCTCGGTGACCGACACCAGCATGATGTTCATGATGCCGATGCCGCCGACCAGCAGGGAGACCGAGGCCACTGCGGCGAGCAGCAGTGCCATCACGCGTGACGATTCCTCGCGCGTCTGCAGGATCTCGGTCATGTTGCGCAGCGTGAAATCGTCGTCCTGATCGCCTTGCAGGCGGTGGCGCTGGCGCAGCAGCGCGCGCACCGCTTCGGCGGCGGCCTTGCCGTCGACGCCATCGAGGAGCTTGATCTGGATCGAGCCGACCGCGCGCGATTTGGCGACTGCCGTGCTGCCCAGCACGCGGTTGCGGGCGGTGGTGATCGGCATCAGTACGATGTCGTCGAGATCGGCACCGCCGGGACTCTGCCCCTTTGCCGCTAGCACGCCGATCACGGTGAGCGGCACGGTGCGGATGCGGATCGTGCGCTCGAGCGGGGATTCCTCGCCGAACAGATTGTCCGCCACGGTCTTGCCGATGAGCGCCACCTTCGCGGCACCATTGAGCTCGGCAGCTTCGAAGAAGCGGCCTTCTGCGAGTCCCCAATCGCGTACTTCGAAGTATTCCGGCGTCACGCCGTAGAACGAAGTCGACCAGTTCGCCCCCCCCGCGACGATCTGGCCGCTGCCGCGCAGCACCGGCGCTGCGGCAGCGACGTATTCCGGCAGTTCGCGCCCGATCGCATAGGCATCCTCCTCGCTGAGCGTGAATGTGCTGCCCACTGCGGCACGCGCGCCGGTGAAGGTCGGCGAGGCCGAGAAGATCATGATCAGGTTCGAACCCAAGCTCTTGATCTGCGCCTCGACCTGGGCACGCGCGCCACTGCCGACTGCGATCATCACGATCACCGCTGCCACGCCGATGATGATGCCGAGCATCGTCAGCGCGGAGCGCAGCTTGTTGGTGGAGAGCGCCTTCAAGGCGACGAGCAGGGTGGCGTAGAAACTCATGCGACGCTGGTGGGTAGAGCAGCCAGATCGGCACTGGCATCGCGGGGAGCGTTGGGGGCATCACTGATGATGCGTCCATCACGAAACTGGATGATGCGTCCGGCATAGGCGGCGATGTCGTGCTCGTGCGTCACCAGCACGATCGTGATGCCGTCCCGGTTGAGTGCCTGTAGCAAGGCCACGATCTCGATGCCGGTGCGCGAATCGAGCGCGCCGGTCGGTTCATCGGCGAGGATCAGTTGGGGATCGTTGACCAATGCACGGGCGATCGCCACACGCTGTTGTTGGCCGCCGGAAAGCTGTGACGGATGGTGTGCCATGCGTTCGGCCAGGCCCACCTGGGCAAGCCGCCGCGAAGCGCGGGCATGTCGCTCAGGCGCTGGCATGCCACGATAGAGCAGTGGCAGCGCGACATTGTCGAGCGCCGAGGTGCGCGGCAATAGGTTGAAGTGCTGGAAGACGAAGCCGATCTTGCAGTTGCGCAGGCGTGAGAGGGAGTCGTCGGCAAGGCACGACACCTCTTCCCCGTCCAGCCAGTACTGACCGCCGCTGGGCGTGTCGAGACAGCCGAGCAGATTCATGAAGGTCGATTTGCCGGAACCCGAGGGTCCCATCACGGCGACGAAACTGCCGCGCGCGATGTCGATCGAGATGCCACGCAGTGCCGGCACGGTCGTGTCGCCGAGCCGATAGGTTTTGGCAAGATCGACCGTCCTGACGAGCGGGGTCTCCATCTCAGAACAGGCGCGGCTGGACCGGTTTGGACTTCTCGGCCGGCGCGTTCATGCCGACAATGATTTGCTGGCCTGCCGTGATCTCGCCAGAGAGGATTTCGGTCTGATTGCCATCGGTGATGCCAGTCTTGACTTCGATCGCTTTCGGCTTGCCGTCTTCACCCAATACCCAGAGCTTGCCGCTACCCTCGTTGCTGCGTCCGCGCCCCATCCCCTGGCCGGGCTGCCGTCCCGCCAGCGCCGATTTTTCACCGGCTTCCGGGGGGCGAAAACGCAGCGCGGCGTTCGCCACCTTCAGCACGTCTTCCTTGTGCGCGGTGACGATGCGCACGTTGGCGGTCATGCCCGGCAGCAGGATCAGGTCGGGATTCGCAGCAGAGATCACCACCGTGTAGCTGACGACGTTCGAGACGACCTGGGCGGCCTTTCTGACCTGTTTCACCTCGCCTTTGAAGCGTCTGCCGGGAAAGGCATCGACGGTAAAACTTGCTTCCTGACCGGGCCTGATGCGACCGATGTCCGCCTCGTCGATCGCTGCCTCGACCTGCATGTCGGTGAGATTCTTGGCGATGACGAACATTTCCGGTGCCTGCAGACTCGCCGCCACGGTCTGGCCCGGCTCGACACTGCGTTTGATGACGATGCCATCGATGGGGGCGCGAATCTCGGTGCGGGCGAGATCGACGCGTGCCTGGCCGAGCGCCGCCTCGCGCTGCCTGACCAGCGCGGCGCTATTGGCGGCCTGTGCTTCGACCACCTTGAGCTGGGCGCGCGCCGCCTCGAGCTGGGTTTGCGCCTTGTCGAGTTCGGCGGTCGAGAGGTAATTCTTCGCCACCAGCGTCTCCTTGCGCTTGACGTCGCGTTCGGCGTCGAGCAGATTGACGCGGGCGCGAAACAGTTCGGCCTGCTGAACGGCCACAGTCGCGCGCGCCGCCTCGAGATCGGCCTCGGCCTGACGCACGCGATGTTCATAAGTTTCCGGCGCGATGCGTGCGAGCAGATCACCCGCCTTTACCGGACTGTTGAAATCGACGAAGATTTCACGGATCTGGCCGGAAATCTGCGAGCTGACCTGCACCGAGACGACCGGATTGAGCGTGCCGGTGGCGGCGACCGCTGCGGTGAGCGGGCCTTTCTCGACGCTGGCGAATTTGTAGGCGGGTGCGTTGGCGGAAGCAAAGAGGTAGCGGAAGCCGCCGTAGCCTGCTGCGGCAAGCGCCAGCAGGGCGACAAGGATGAAGCGGCGCGGAGTCATGCGGAAATTCTAGCTGAAGGCACCGTCCCGCCAAGGACGGCTTTTACCTTTTGAACCGTAACCGTCCGCCCGCCGGCATCTATGAAGGGCGAGCGTGAGTGTGGTAGCGGGAATCAGCGTGGTTGCTGGTGTTGGGCAGAAAGCATCGAGGTCGCTGGCCTTGGCCGACGGCAAGCGGGTCAGCACATCGCGCAGATAATCGAAGGGATTGAGGCCGTGGAGCTTGGCCGACTCGATGAAGGACAGCACGATGGCGGCGGCCTCGCCGCCGCGGGTGGAGCCGGCGAAGAGCCAGTTCTTGCGGCCCACGGCAAGGGGGCGCAACGCCCGCTCGGCGGCATTGTTATCCAGCGGCAGACGGCCGTCGTCGAGGAAACGGGTCAGCGCAGCCCAATGGTGGGCGCAATAGCCCATCGCCTGCGCCAGCGGGCTCTTCGGCAACAGACCGGGAAGATGCGCTTCCAGCCACGCCCGGAAGTCGGCAAGCAAGGGAGCGATCTTTTCCTGTCGCCGTCGTCGTCGCTCATTGGCATCAAGTTCCTGCCAAGCATTGTCCAGATGATAGAAAGCCGCGATGCGGGCGATGGCCTCATGCGTCAGTCCCGGTGTCTTCTGGGTCTTGGCCACCTCGAAGAACTTGCGTCGGGCATGGGCCCGGCAGCCCACCTCCTTGAGGTGCGGATTGGCGAAGAGCCGGTCATAGCCGGCATAGGCATCGGCGATCAGATAGCCCCACCAGCCGGTGAGGAAGGATTGCGGATGGATGCCCGCGCGGGAGACGGTGAACTCGTAGGCCACGAGCTTGCGCCCGGGATCGAGCCAGGCCCAGGCCCGGGCCTTCACCGTCGCCCCCGCCTCCTGCAAGGGCACGATCGTGTCGTCGCTGTGCAGGATGTCCGATTCACGCACCCGGTCGAGCAAGTGCGCGTAAAGAGGTTTGAGACACTGGGCACTGCCCAGCACCCAGTCGCGCAGCGTCGAGCGGGGAATCTCGATACCGGCGCGGCGCAGCATCGCTTCCTGACGGTTCAAGGGCAGATGATCGGCAAACTTCGAGACGAGCGCATGGGCCAACAGTCCCGGCGCCGCCATGCCCTGTTCGATCGGAGAGGCCGGCAAGGGGGCGATGGCTATCTCGCCCTGGCAGGGGCGACAAGCATACTTGGGCCGGCGCGTCTCGATGACTTTCAGGGTGGCCGGCACGTAGTGTTCGGCTTCGCCGAATCCCTCGCTGCGCTCGGGACCGCCACTACCGTGGCGTCCTGCGCCCTTTCGGGCTTGTCAAGTTTCTCGGAGACGACTTCACCGATCACATGACGCTTTTCCCCGCAGCACGGACAGGGTTTCTCGGCTTCGGGCAGATCGAGGAGAATGACTTCGCGCGGCAGATGCGCCGGAAGCGTCTCACGCACCGGCTTGGCCTTGGGGAGAACCGTGGCCGTGCGGGTCTGGGGTTCGGGTGCCGGGGGAGATGCCACTTCGAAGAGCAGCCCGGTATGCGCGTCGATGACGAGGCGCTCGGCCTTGTGGCCGAAGACCAAGCGCTGCAGCTGGGCCAGCTGGAATTGAACGGCTTCGAGCTTGGCCGTCAGGGTCGCAACAGTGGCCTTGAGCGTTTCGTTGGCCGCCTCGAGTGCGGCGTTTCTGGCAAGGGCAGCGGCCAAATCCATGGGCCGGCAGTCTGCCACAATCGCCGCCGCCAGGCCATCGATGGACTTTCGCATGTCGCTGGCGCCATCGGCGACATAGACGGCCATGCCCGCGCCAATCAGCATCGCGATTCCACCACGTCGAGCATCCGGGCAAGGCTCTCGGCTTCGAAATCCGTCGGCAACACGATGCGCAGGCCGGCGCGTTCGACCACAACTTCGATGCGTGCTGCAGACAATACTTGCGCCGGTGACACAGCGACCGGGATCAGGGAAAGCGGTTCCTTCCTGCCTGTTTCCCGACCTTCCAGTCGCCGCTTCCAGTATTTGAGGCGATGCCGCGCTATCCCCCGCTCCCGGGCCCAGGCCGACATCGACCGCCCGCTCGCCCGCCACGCCGCAATCTCGCGCTCCCAGCTTTCCCTTTCCTCCACACTGACTGCCATGCGCCTCTCCTCCTTGCATTCCAATCCAAACCGCAAGGATGGCAGGCTCGCTCATGCGAAGAAAGGTGCCGGCGGGCGGATGGTTTCTTTGAACCCAGATTGTCTATTAGACCAGGCGAGCAATGTATGACTCTTCGGAGTCCTGAACATTCAGCCCTTTGCTATGGCTTGGGGCCTGCGGGCGGCAGTATCAAACCCGCGCTCCTCGCCAATAGACACGGTTATTGGCTCCGGCCGGCCCTGTGGGCCTTAACCAGCTTGCGCAGGTTAGCCTACGCCGAAACTTCGTTTTGGCTTGTCGCGCGGCCGCAAATCTTCACCTACGGCTGCCCAATCCACTCGCGTTCCAAGGGACAATCTGGGTTTAAGTGAAATGCCGCAGCGCGCAGAGCAGCCGATCCGTCGCGGCGAGCGCTTCCTCGGCTTGGGAGCGGTCGTAGCTCTTGCCAGGCACGAGGTCGACTTCGCCGTAAAAAGCCATTTCCCGTTCCTTGCGCAGCCGGGCGGAGGCTTTGGCGAGACTGTCGAGATCAGGAAGCACTGCAACGGGCAGGCGTTCTCGCTGGCTTTGCAGTACCGCGCCGACATCGTGCCAGCGCGGCGGATCGATGCCGGCCCAGCGCAGCATGCCTTTCATGCCTAGTTCCATGAGTTCTTGCGCCTCGCGCACTACGTCGGCGTATTCGCCGGCCTCGAACAGTAGATCGAGCACGCGGCGACGTACCTGGACGCGGCGGAAATAGTCGCGGGCAAGTTCGTCCGTTGTCATCGGCTAGATGGGAATGGGTTCGCCGGGCTGGGCATCTGGTTTCAGAATCCAGTAAGGCGAGCCGTCGATGAAGCGTCGTTCGGCCCCTTGCGCTTTGAGACGGGCGGCCAACCGGTCGAAGTAGTCCCGGGCGATGCCGGTGGGATCGAACAGATAGCGCCCCTCGGTGGGGATGTCGAGAAAGGCGAAGCTGCCGGCTTCCAGTTCGGCCGGCGTGCGGATCAGGGGGGAATACTCGCCATGGACGCCTTTGGCGCGAGCCGCTTCCGTTTGCGGGCGCAGGGCATCTTCGACGGCCTCAAACTCGATGATGCGTGCCGTGCGACGCTCCGGCAGGGGCTCGGCGACAAGCAGTAGGTCGATGTCGGAATCCGGTCGTTGGACGCCGCGCGCCACCGAGCCGAACAAGACCAGCGCCTTCAGGCGCTGACCGTAAACTTGCAACGCGGCCGCAGGCAATGCGGCGACGATTTCGTCGTAAGCACTTTTCCAGTCGGAAGCGAGAGGAACAAAGTCCATAGCGATCAGGCTAGCATCATTTTCCTTCCGGCGCCATCGGCACAAGCCTCAGCTAGCCGGTGCGACCAAGCTCATCGCTATCGATGGCACAGTGCCAGTGAAGTTCCGTGCGCCCCTTCCCCCACACAGCAACTTTGGCAGCGGTTTCTCCCCGTTCGAACGAAGGGTCGCCGAGGCGGATCTTTTCTGGTCTGGCCATCGAATGCAATCCATCGCTATAAACTGCGGTTCTCTAAGATGCCACAGCCACGATGTTCCAGATCGTTCTATATCAGCCGGAAATCCCGCCCAATACCGGCAATGTGATCCGTCTCGCCGCGAATGCCGACTGTCGGCTGCATCTGGTCGAACCTCTCGGTTTCCAGGTCTCGGACGCTGCGTTGCGGCGCGCCGGCCTCGACTATGCCGAGTTCGCCGAGGTGTACGTGCATCCTGACTGGCCGGCTTGCGTGGCGGCACTCGGTGCGGCGCGGTTGTTCGCGTTCAGCACGAAAGGGGAGGTGCGCTACGACACGGTGGCTTTCCGGCCTGGCGATGCCCTGGTGTTCGGGCCGGAAACACGCGGTCTGCCTGCCGGAATGCTGGCCAGCTTCCCGGCGCAGCAGCGTCTCAAACTGCCGATGATGCCGGGCAACCGCAGCCTGAATCTGTCCAACGCCGTCGCCATCGCCGTCTATGAGGCGTGGCGCCAGCAGGGGTTCGCCGGCGCGAGCTGAACATCGGCGCTGGCGGAAATGAGGGCATCCCGCCGGGCGCCGATTCGTTTCGGAAAATCGGCGCTGGCGGGACGGCACCTATTCGTGCTTCGGGTCGCGGTTCATCAGCCGCTCGACGGCCGCAGCGGCGGAGAAGCGGCCCGTGAGCACGTCGCAGACGGTCGCGGTGATCGGCATCTCGACGCCGAGCATTGCGGCGCGCCGCGCAACCTCATGGGCGGTATGCACGCCCTCCGCGACCTGGCCAAGCTCACGCTGGATCTTTTCGAGCGCTTCTCCCGCCGCCAGTGCCAGGCCCAGGCGCCGGTTGCGCGACAGATCGCCGGTGCAGGTGAGGATCAAGTCCCCCAGGCCGGAAAGCCCCATGAAAGTCTCGGTGCGCGCGCCGAGGGTGACGCCGAAACGGGTGATTTCCGCTAAGCCCCGCGTCATCAGCGCAGCGCGTGCATTCAGGCCGAGACCGAGACCGTCGCAGATGCCGGTGGCGATCGCGATGACGTTTTTCACTGCGCCGCCAACCTCGACGCCGATCAGGTCGTCATTGGCATAGATGCGCAGCCGCGGACCGTTGAGTGCTGCAGCAGTCCGTTCGGCGAAAGCGCTGTCGGTCGATGCCAGCGTCACCGCGGTGGGCTGGTTGTGCGCCACTTCGATGGCAAAGCTCGGCCCACTCAGCACGCCGCAGCGCGGCCCGCCGGAAGTGTTCTCCAGCGCGTCGGAATGCACACCTGCGATGACCTGGTGCGGCAGCATCCCGCTGCCGGCTTCCAAGCCTTTGCAGACCCACAGGAAAGAGAGGTCGCCACGAAGCTGCTTCAGATGTGCGGCTGTGTCACGCAATCCCGCGATCGGCGTGGCGATTACCGCTAGCTCGGCGTCGGCGAGCGCGGCGGCGAAGTCCCCGGTGACTTCGAGCGTGTCCGGAAACCGGCAACCCGGCAGATAGCGGGCGTTTTCGCGCGTGGCATTCATCTCGGCGGCGTGCTCTTTCCGCCACGTCCACAGACGAACCCGGTGACGCTGTGCGAACGACAACGCCAGCGCCGTTCCCCACGCACCGGCGCCCAGCACCGCGATGTGCGTCAAAGCCCCCACACCTGACCCATCTTGACGAAGCCCTCGGCGCCGTCCCGGTGACGCACCTTGACCCAGCCGCTAGGCCCCGCACCGAGATACTCGAGCAGCACATCGGCCTCGGCCTCGAACACCAGACTGGCGCCGTCACTGGCCTCGCCGCGCACCTGGGCACCGCCGGCACGCACCTGCAGCATGCGACGATCGGACAAAAGGCGGCGCTCGATCCAGGCCAGATCGCCGTTCATGTCGCGCACCTTGGTCCAGGTATCGAGACTGACGATGACTTCCACCGGCGTGCCCGGCGCGATCACCCAGAGGGGTTTGGCCTTTTGCGAAGGCGCATCGTAGAGGATTGCGGCTTCGGCGACCGAGCGGAAGTCGAGCGCCGCAGCCGACATGACCCAGCCCGCGAGCAGCCAGGGAATGAGCCAGCGAGACCGTGCCATGCGCTGGCCCTGATCGTTACTGGATGGGAACCTCATGCGGCCCGTGCGCCTGCTGGGCCTGTTGCTGTTCGAGGCGCTGGCGATAGATCGCCTCGAAATTCACCGGCGCGAGCAGCACCGGCGGAAAACCGGCGCGCGTGATCGCGTCAGAGACCGTTTCGCGCGCGTAGGGGAAAAGGATATTCGGGCAGGCGACGGCGACGATCGGTTCGAGCTCCTCGTCCGGTACGTTGCGGATCTGGAAGATGCCGGCCTGGGCGACCTCGACGAGAAATTGTGTCTTCTCGCCGATTTTCGCGCTCACGGTGAGTGTCAGCACGACGTTGAAGATGCCATCGCCGACCGCTTCGCCGCCGGTCTGCATCTGCAGCTGGACTTGGGCCTGGTCGCGTTCGAGGAAACAGTGCGGGGCATTCGGCACTTCCACCGAGAGATCCTTGACGTAGATCTTCTCGATCGTGAAAACCGGGGCGCTGCTGTCTTGTTCGTTCATGATCGTGGGGTCCTGGGAGTTTGCGGGGAAAGCGCTCAGCCGGCGAGCAGTGGATCGAGTTTGCCTTGCCGGTCGAGTTCGTAAAGGTCGTCGCAGCCGCCGACATGCCGGCCGTCGATGAAGATTTGCGGCACGGTGCGTGCGCCGGGCACACGTGCTTCCATTTCCTGACGTTTCGCCGGGTCGAGATCCACGCGGATCTTTTCGATCTCGGTTACCCCCTTGCGCCGCAACAGTGCCTCGGCGCGCACGCAGTAAGGACACACCTCGGTGGCATACATTTCGACTTTGGCCATCGGCACGACCCTATTTTTTGGTGACTGGCAGGCCGGCATCGAGCCAGGCGCGCATGCCACCTGAGAGATTGAAGACTTGTGGGAAACCGGCCTTCTGCAACATGCGTGCGGCGGAGCTGGAACGGTTGCCGCTGGCGCAGACGAGGATGACCGGCTTGTCTTTCGATTTTTCGATTTCGACGAGATGCTTGGCGAACTGGCTGAGCGGGAAGTGACGCGCGGCGGGGATGTGTCCCGCCGACCATTCGGCGGTCTCGCGCACATCGATGACGAGCGCATCCTGGCGGTTGATCAACAGCGTAGCTTCGGCTACGGAAATGTTCTTGCCGCCGCTGCCCTTGAACGTCTGCCAGAGCAGCATGCTGCCGCTGACCGCCGCCAGCGCGACCCACATCAAATTCTGCTGGATGAACTCCATCGCTCGATGAATTCCTTGGAAAAAGCTTGTTCAGGCAGTCGGTGCGACGCCGCAGAATACTTCGCGCATCATGCCGACCAGTTGCAAGGTGCGCTGATCGGCAACGCGGTAGAACACCCGGTTGGCGTCCTTGCGCGTGGCGAGGATGCCCTTGTCGCGCAGGATGGCGAGATGCTGTGAAATGTTACTCTGCGAGGTGCCGACGGCATCGACGATTTCCTGCACGCACACCTCCTTGTTCCCGATCACACAGAGGATCTTTAGCCGCAGCGGATGGGCGATCGATTTCAATGCGCGCGCGGCGACCATGATTTGATCGTGTCGGTGGGCCAGATCTTCGATGGCAGTGCGATGCATAAGGCAGGGGCGTTGCGCAAACAGAACGGGGCAAACTGACAGGGCGCGATCATACTTCGATTAAAATTCCCTGTCGATTCTCCCTTTCCACATTTCCCCCTTTTCGATCATGCACAAACTCGTATTGCTGCGCCACGGCGAATCCACCTGGAACAAGGAAAACCGTTTCACCGGCTGGACCGATGTCGGGCTGAGCGAGAAAGGCGTCGCCGAAGCGCAGGCCGCCGGCCGGTTGTTGAAGGCGCAAGGCTTCGATTTCGACATTGTCTACACTTCAGTATTGAAACGGGCGATCAAGACCCTCTGGCTCGTGCTCGAGGAAATGGACCGCATGTGGTTGCCGGTGGTCCATTCCTGGCGCCTCAACGAGCGCCATTACGGCGCCCTGCAAGGCCTCAACAAGGCCGAGACGGCGGCCAAGTATGGCGAAGAGCAGGTCAAGCTTTGGCGGCGCTCCTACGATGTGCGGCCGCCGGCCCTCGACAAGGACGATCCGCGTTACGAGGTGCATGATCCGCGCTATCGCAATCTCGTCCCCGGCCTTTATCCGACCGCGGAATGTCTGAAGGACACCGTCGAGCGCTTCCTGCCGATCTGGTTCGACGGCATCGCGCCGACCATCAAGTCCGGCAAGCGCGTGCTGATTGTTGCCCATGGCAACAGCCTGCGTGCGCTGATCAAGTATCTCGACAATATTTCCGATCAGGACATCGTCGGCCTCAACGTGCCGACCGGCCAGCCCTTGGTGTATGAGTTCGATGCCGAGCTCAATCCGCTGAAAAGCTACTATCTCGGCGATCCCGCAGCGATCGCCGCGGCCCAGGCGGCGGTGGCGAATCAAGGCAAAGCCGCGGCTTGATCCGTCATCGGATTGCAATCGTCGCCCTTTGTCTGCCGGTCTGCGTGCTGGCGGCGGGCGAGCGCGAAAAGGCCCGGCTCGAGTCGTTGCGCGAGCGACGTGTGGTGCTCGAACGTGAGCTACAGAAAAAAGAAGCTGCCCGGGCGGCTGCGGCGGAGCAGTTGCGCCGCCTCGAAAAGGCGATTACCGACAGCGAACGGAAGCTCCGGGAACTGGCCGAAGAAGGGGCTGCGGCGCGTACCGCGCTGGCTGCTCACGAGCATGAACTGAGAAGACTCGAAACCCAGACGACATCACGACGTGAGCTGCTCGCCACCCTGTTGCGCCGTCAGTTTCAGCCGCACGGGCGGGATGCACTGTCCTTGTGGCTTGCCGGCGATAAACCCGACGATGTGGCGCGCGAGCGTCATTTTCTGACGCTGCTTGCGCACGCCCAGGCAGAGCGGATCGGCCAATTGCGCGAGGATGCGGCGGCGACCCGTCGCCAGGCCGAGGTCGTCCGTACGCACCAGGCCAGACTCGCCGAACTGGCGAGGAGCGAAGCCGCGGAGCGCGCCGCGTTGCAGCAGCGGCAAAAAGAGCGACAGAGGCTGTTGACCAGGCTGTCGGGCGAGATCGAGACCCAACGGCGCACGATCGCTACCCTGAAGCAGGATGAGCGGCGGCTTGCCCGTGTGCTTGCTGCGCTGGCAAAAAAGAAGGCGGCAGGCGCGCGCGCCGCCTCTGCCGGCAAACCGGCAGACGATGCCGACCGGTCATCGCCGCGGGGCGCCGAACCCGTCGGAGCTTCCGGTGCCTTCGCCAGGTTGCGTGGCCGACTGCCCTGGCCCGTCAAAGGCGAGGTGATGGCGCGCTTCGGTTCACGTCGCGACGAGGGCGCGCTTTCCTGGAAGGGAATGTTCATCCGCGCCGCCGAGGGCAGCGAAGTGCGCGCCGTGGCCGACGGGGTGGTCGTGTTTGCCGACTGGTTGCGCGGTTATGGCAACCTGCTGATCATCGACCATGACGACGGCTTTCTGTCGATCTATGGCAACAACCAAACTTTGCTCGCCGTGGTCGGTCAAAAAGCGGTTGCCGGCAAGCCGGTGGCCACCGTCGGCAACAGTGGGGGACAGCGGGAATCGGGGTTATACTTTGAACTCAGACACAAGGGGCGGGCGTTCGATCCCGGCCAGTGGCTGGCCGGGCAATGAAAAACTCATGACCCTGGTGTCATCCCATCTTCGGGGTATCTCTATGCGTAGCAAGCTGCAACAACTCGGCCTCGTGCTCGTCGGACTGATCGCTGGCGTTGCCTTGAGCCTCAATCTTTCGGCGATCGCGCAAAAGGGCGCCGACGCGCCACTGCCGGTCGAAGAAATCAAGAGCTTTGCCGACGTCTTCAATGCGATCAAGCAGGGTTACGTCGAGCCGGTCGATGACAAGACGCTGATCCGACATGCGATCTCCGGCATGCTGGCGAATCTCGATCCGCATTCGGCTTATCTCGACGAGGAAGCCTTCAAGGATCTGCAAGTCTCGACGCAAGGCGAATTCGGGGGTCTGGGTATCGAGGTCGGCATGGAAGACGGCCTCGTCAAGGTGATCGCGCCGATCGAGGACACGCCCGCGCATCATGCCGGGATCAAGGCCGGCGATCTGATCTTCAAACTCGACGATACCCCGGTCAAGGGGATGACGCTGGCTGACGCGGTGAAGAAGATGCGCGGCAAGCCGAAGACCTCGATCCGTCTGTCTATCTTACGCAAAGGCGAAGCCAAGCCGCTCGAGATCACCATCGTGCGCGACATCATCAAGGTGCAGAGCGTCAAGTCGAAACTGATCGAGCCAGGTTACGGTTACCTGCGCGTCACCCAGTTCCAGGAAGAAACCGTCGCCGATCTGGTCAAGCATCTGGACCGTCTCTACAAGGCCGATGCCGAGGCGAAAGGCGCGGGTCTGAAGGGCCTGGTGCTGGATTTGCGCAACGATCCGGGGGGCTTGCTGCACAGCGCGATCGGCGTCTCCGCAGCCTTTCTGCCGCCCGATAGCCTCGTCGTCTCCACCGACGGTCGCGTCGAGGATGCCAAGCGGAAGTACCGCGCCAATCCCGAAGATTACCTGCGCGGTCACCGCGAGGATCCGCTGAAGAATCTGTCCCCCAAGGTGAAGAACGTAACGATGGTCGTATTGGTCAATGCCGGTTCGGCCTCGGCCTCCGAGATTGTCGCCGGCGCTTTGCAGGATCACAAGCGCGCCGTGGTGATGGGCACGCAGACTTTCGGCAAGGGTTCGGTGCAGACCGTGTTGCCCCTGCCGGGCAAGACGGCGATCAAGCTGACGACGGCGCGCTATTACACACCGAGCGGCCGCTCGATCCAGGCCAAAGGCATCGAGCCCGACATCGTCGTCGAAGAAACGCCGAACGGCACTTCGCGTGAGCGTTTGCGGGAAGCCGATCTCGAGCGCCATCTGGCGAATGACCAGCCGGGCAAGGAAGGTGCCAAGCCGGCGCCGAAGAAAGACAAGCCCGAAAGGACCGAAAAGAATGGCAAGGGCGAGGCTGACAAGGACGAAGCGCATGTCAAGCCTTTCGAGCTGGCCTCGAAGGACGATTACCAGCTCACGCAGGCGCTAAATCTGTTGAAGGCCTTGAACGTGATCAAGAAATGAACCCCGAGCGCGCCCGTCAATTGCGTGACCAGGAGCGCGGCATCCAGCGGCCGCATCGGCAGGCGCCACAGGCGGGCACGCGCAAGCAACGCGAGATCCGTTTCAATAAGGTCAAGCACTGGCAGGTCGCGGAAGCCTTCGCCCTGCTGCAAACCTTGCCGGGGCTGCAAGTGGCGCCCGGCGCACAGCCCAACGGTATCGCGGTCAGTTACGAAATCACCGACTACTGCCTCGAAGGTCTCGAACAGCTGCTCGTCGATCGCGGTTTCCATCTCGACAATTCGCTGTATTGCAAACTGATCCGCGCTTTGGTGTATTTCTCCGAGGAAACCCAGCGGCGCAACCTCGGCCAGCCGGAGCGGCTCATCAAGCAATCCCAGGAAGTCTATTCCAAGGCCTGGGAGCGCCATCCGCACGGGGATCGTGACGAGACACCCCCCGAGCTGCGCGAATACAAATGAACGACGAGGCGCTGCTGCGCTATTCGCGCCATATTCTGCTGCCGCAGATCGGCATCGAGGGGCAGGAACGCCTGCTTTCCGCGCGCGCACTGGTGCTCGGCGCCGGGGGGTTGGGTTCGCCGGCGGCGCTCTATCTCGCCTCGGCCGGCATCGGCACGCTCGTGCTCGCCGATGGCGATAGCGTGGACCTGACCAACCTGCAACGCCAGATCCTGCATCGCACGAGTTCGATCGGGTGCCCGAAGGCGCTCTCTGGGGCGGCGACGCTGGCCGATATCAATCCCGGTTGCCGCGTCATTCCGCTCGAAGAGCGCCTCGCCGGTGCGCGTCTCGAAGAAGAGGTTGCGCTTGCCGACGTGGTGCTCGACTGCTCGGACAATTTTGCGACGCGGCACGCCCTCAACCGCGCCTGCGTCAAGTACCGCAAGCCGCTCGTCTCTGGCGCGGCGATCCGTTTCGACGGCCAGATCGCGGTGTTCGACACGCGCCGGCCGGAGGCTCCCTGCTACCACTGCCTGTTTCCGGAAAGCGAGGATGTCGAGGAGGTGCGCTGCGCGGTAATGGGCGTGTTCGCGCCACTCACCGGCATCGTCGGCGCGATGCAGGCCGCCGAGGCGCTCAAGCTGGTGATTGGTTGCGGGGAGCCGCTCGCCGGACGGCTGTTGTTGCTCGACGGCTTGGCGATGGAGTGGCGCAGCATCGGCGTGCCGCGCGATCCGGGCTGCCCGGTGTGCGCTAGGCGAATCGCGCCCTGACGAAGAAATCGGCGCCCACCAGCCGGCGGTCGATGATTTTCAGGCGCCTGGCATCGGCCAGCGCGGTCAAGGTGCCGAAATCGGCGGCACCGCGTGCGGTATCGCCGAGCAGGAGCGGGGCCTGGTAGATCAGCAATTCGTCGACTAAGCCGGCGCGCAGCAACGCGCCATTCAGTTTTGCCCCTGCCTCGACCATCACCTCGTTGATTCCCCGCCGGCCCAGCTCGTCGAGGAGCGCCGGCAGATCGACCTTGCCATCTGCATCCGGTAGGGTAATCACCTCGGCGCCCAGCGCAGTCAGACGGGCCGCTTTGTCTCGATCGGCACGCACGCAGGCGATCAGACAGTTGCCGCCAGAAAGGATCGCCGCGTCGGGTGAAATTTCCAGCCGGCTGTCGACGACTACGCGCAACGGTTGGCGGGGCGTGGTGATGTCCCGCACGGTCAGGCGCGCATCGTCGGCGCGCACCGTGCCGATGCCGGTGAGCAGCGCACAGGAACGCGCCCGCCAGGCGTGGGCATGGCGACGCGCCTCCGGGCCGGTGATCCATTGCGAGACGCCATTGGCGAGAGCGGTCTTGCCGTCGAGACTCATAGCGATCTTGAGGCGCAGCCACGGCCGGCCGCGTGTCATGCGTGAAATGAAGCCGAGGTTCAGTTCGCGTGCCTCTTCTTCCAGCAGGCCGCAAGCGACGTCGATGCCGGCGGCGGAAAGCCGCGCCAATCCTTTCCCGGCGACGAGCGCATTCGGGTCCTGCATCGCGGCGACGACGCGTTTCACGTTTGCCGCGATCAGCGCATCGGCGCAAGGTGGCGTGCGGCCATGATGCGCACAGGGTTCTAGGGTGACATACGCGGTTGCGCCCCGTGCCGTCTCACCAGCGCCGATCTTTTGCAGTGCGACGATTTCCGCATGCGGGCCGCCGGCTTTTTCATGCCAACCTTCACCGATGATGACACCGTCGCGCACCAGCACACAGCCGACGCGCGGGTTTGGTGTCGTGGTGTAGAGGCCATGCCTGGCGAGCTCAAGCGCGCGCGCCATGAAGGCATGGTCGAGCGCGGAAAAGCTCATTTCGTCGACCGCCGGCGCGGCGTCTTCACCTCGCGGATCGCTTCCGAGAACTCGTCGACGTCCGCGAAGTTGCGATACACCGAGGCGAAGCGGATGTAAGCCACCTTGTCGAGCTTTTTCAGTTCGCGCATCACCAGCTCGCCGATGCGCTCGGAAGCCACTTCGCGTTCGCCGCTCTGGACGAGTTTTTCCTCGATGCGGTCGAGGGCATTTTCGATGCTCTCCGAGCTGACGGGGCGCTTGCGCAGTGCCAGCATCATGCTGGCCTTGAGCTTGTCACGGTCGTAATCGACGCGGCTGCCGTTCTTCTTGACCACCAGCGGCAATTGCAGCTCGATGCGCTCGTAGGTGGTAAAGCGTTTCTCGCAGGAAAGACAGCGCCGCCGCCGGCGCACGATGTCGCCATCCTCGTTCTCGCGGGTATCGACGACCTGGGTATCGTCCGCTTTGCAGTAAGGACAGCGCATCAGCGGTGCACCTTACTCAGTTGCCGTAAACGGGGAACTTGCGGCAAAGCTGACCGACGGCGTTGCGCACCCGGGCGAGCACCGCTTCGTCGGTGGGGGCATCGAGCACGTCGGCGATCAGGGTGGCGACTTCCTCGGCCTCAATCTCGGTGAAGCCGCGCGTCGTCATCGCCGGTGTGCCGATGCGGATGCCGCTGGTGACGAAGGGTTTCTGCGGGTCGTTGGGGATCGCATTCTTGTTCACGGTGATGTGCGCGCGCCCCAGCGCCGCTTCGGCATCCTTGCCGGTGATGTTCTTGGCGCGCAGGTCGACGAGGAACACATGGCTCTCGGTGCGCCCGGAGACGATGCGCAAGCCGCGTTGCTTGAGCACTTTCGCCATCACCTGGGCGTTTTCGATCACCTGCTCCTGGTAGGTGCGGAACTCCTTGCTCATCGCTTCCTTGAGGGCCACCGCCTTCGCGGCGATCACGTGCATCAGCGGGCCGCCCTGCAGGCCGGGGAAGATCGCCGAGTTAATCGCCTTTTCGTGCTCCGCCTTCATCAGGATCAGCCCGCCCCGCGGACCGCGCAGCGTCTTGTGCGTGGTCGTGGTGACGACATCGGCATACGGCACCGGGTTCGGATAGAAGCCGGCGGCCACCAGCCCTGCGTAGTGCGCCATATCCACCATCAGGATCGCACCGACTGCCTTGGCGATCTTCGCGAAGCGCTCGAAATCGATCTTCAGCGCATAGGCCGAGGCGCCGGCGATGATCAGCTTCGGCTTGTGCTCGTGGGCGAGGCGCTCGACCTGATCGTAATCGATCGACTCGTCCTCTTTGAGGCCGTAAGGCACGATATTGAACCATTTGCCGGACATGTTGAGCGCCATGCCGTGGGTGAGGTGGCCGCCCTCGGCGAGACTCATGCCCATCACCGTGTCGCCGGGCTTCAGGAAGGCCATGAACACCGCCTGATTGGCCTGCGAACCGGAATTCGGCTGCACGTTGGCGGCCTCGGCGCCGAACAGCTTCTTCGCCCGGTCGATCGCCAGCTGCTCGACGATGTCGACGTATTCGCAGCCGCCGTAATAGCGTTTGCCCGGATAGCCTTCGGCATATTTGTTGGTGAGCTGCGAGCCCTGGGCTTCCAGCACCGCCCAGGAGACGTAATTCTCGGAGGCGATCAGTTCGATGTGGTCTTCCTGGCGCTGGTTTTCCTGGCGGATCGCGGCAAAGATTTCAGGGTCGATCTTGGCAAGGCTGTCTTGTTTCGGAAACATGGGCTTGTCCCGTCTAAGAGTGAGAAAATTCGAATTCTACCGAGGTCAGAGCTCGTCGCGGGCGGCCTCCAGATGATCCCGCTCCGCCCAGGAAAGCAGCGACCAACAGCCGTGGACGATCTCGATCCAGTTGATCGCGCAGTTCGGGATCACGAAATCGCGCGGTGTGGTAAGCGGCTGCCCGACGGCCTGGCGGTAGGCGATGTCGAGCACACCGCCATGGGTGAAGATCGCAATGGCCTCGTTTGGGTGCCGTGTCGCCAGCGCAGAAAATGCGCAGGCCAGGCGGCCAGCGAAATCGAGCAGACTCTCGCCGCCTTCCGGCGTGAAACGCGGATCGCGCGCCTTGTGACGTGCATAGGCCTGCGGATGGCGTGCCTCGCACTCGGCGTAGGTAAGCCCCTGGAAGATGCCGTAATGCCGTTCGCGAAAGCCGGGCGCCAGTTGCAGCGGCAGGCCAGCCAGATGGGCAGTGGCTTCGGCCGTCTGACGAGCGCGCAGCAAATCGCTGCTATAGATTGCCGCGAAGCCTTCATCTTTCAGGGCGTTGGCGGTGGCGCGCGCCTGGGCGTGGCCCAGCGCCGAGAGGGGAATGTCGATCTGGCCCTGAATGCGCCTGCCGGCATTCCAGGCGGTTTCTCCGTGGCGAATCAGGCAAATGCGGGTCATCGTGGCGGGGAAGTATTGCTTGTGGGTTTCCACAATCGGCTGTCCCAAAAGGGCGGCAAGCCGTTATATTTGAACCCAGACTGTCCATTGGAAGAGATCCGAAGATGAAATCGGGGCTGTAGGAGCGGCTTTAGGCGCGATAAAAGTAAAAGTCGCGCCCGAAGGCGCCCCTACATTCATCGGCGATTGGCATCACTGCGCCTGAAAGTGCTCCTATATTCTTCTTATCATCTTCACTTCTCTGGGCGCTCTGAGCCGCCCAGTCCAATGGACATTCTGGGTAGAAAATCAAGCTTGTTGGCCCGGTGTGACAAACGAGATCAATAATTATCACTCAGTGTCCCTCCACAATGGAGAAAATCGATGCAATGGCTGTTACGGGTTTCCCAGTTGATCGATCGCCTCAACGATTTCGTCGGCAAGATGGCGATCTGGCTGGTGCTGGCGGCTGTTTTGGTCTCTGCCGGCAATGCGATCGTGCGCAAGACGCTCAACATCAGTTCGAATGCCCTGCTCGAAACGCAGTGGTATCTCTTTTCGGCAGTATTCCTGCTGTCCGCCGGCTTTGCCTTGCTGAAGAACGCTCATGTGCGCATCGATTTCGTCTCCAACCATTTCTCGTCACGCGTGCGCAACTGGATCGACGTCGTGGGCATCGTGGTTTTCCTGATCCCTCTGTGTTTGGCAATGATCGACATGGCGTGGCCGCTGTTTGTCAACGCCTGGAATAGCGGCGAGATGTCGACGAATGCCGGCGGCCTGATCCGCTGGCCGGCCTATCTGCTGGTGCCGCTCGGTTTTTTCCTGCTGCTGCTGCAAAGTCTGTCGGAGCTCATCAAGCGCATCGCTTATCTGCGTGGCGTTGGCCCCGATGCGATCGCTCATGAGGAGCATGGCCTGATCCAGGATGTGGCGCAGCTCGAAAAGGCGATGGAAGAAGAATCAGTGAAGGGGAAAGCCTGATGCTGGAATTCTTCGCTCAACATTTCGTGCCGTCGCTTTTCGCCGGCCTGCTGTTTTTTTTGCTGACTGGTTTCCCGGTCGCTTTTTCTTTGGCTGCTACAGGGTTGCTGTTCGGTTATCTCGGCATGGAAGCCGGCCTGTTCCCGCAGACGCTGTTCCAGGCCCTGCCGCTGCGCGTCTTCGGCATCATGCAGAACGATACGCTGCTGGCGATCCCGTTTTTCACCTTCATGGGCATCATCCTGGAAAAAAGCGGCATGGCCGAAGATCTGCTCGAAACCATCGGCCAGGTGTTCGGCCCAGTGCGCGGTGGTCTCGCGCTTGCGGTGATCATCGTCGGCGCGCTGCTCGCCGCGACCACCGGCGTGGTCGCGGCCTCGGTGATGGCGATGGGACTGATTTCCCTGCCGATCATGCTGCGTTACGGCTACAACCGCAGCATTGCCGCCGGCACCATCACTGCGGCCGGCACGCTGGCGCAGGCCGTCCCGCCCTCGCTAGTCTTGATCGTGATGGCCGACCAGCTCGGCCGCTCGGTCGGCGACATGTATGCCGGCGCGATGATTCCGGCCCTGCTGCTGATCGGCCTCTATATCGTTTTCATCGTCGCGCTTACCCTGGTACGCCCGCAGTGGCTGCCGGCCTTGCCGCAGGAAGCGCGCACCTTCCGCGAGCCCAATGGTGCGAGCGGTTACCGTTCGTTGCTGGTACTGCTGGCGCTCACGGCAGTTGCCGGTTACGGTTGGACCGAGATGCATGCCTTACTGATCAATCCTCTGGTCGGGCGCGCAGACGAAGCGGCACCGACCGATGAGGTGATCGTGCTGACGCTCACGGTTTGTGCCTTCTTCATGCTGGTTGCCGCCTCGATCAACAGGCTGCTGAGGCTGGGATGGTTGTCGCAGCTTGCCGAGAAGGTCACCTTCGTGCTGATTCCGCCGCTGGTACTGATCTTCCTCGTGCTCGGCACCATCTTTCTCGGCATTGCCACGCCGACCGAAGGTGGCGCAATGGGCGCCCTCGGCGCGTTGGTGATGGCGTTGGCGCGTCGTCGTCTAAGCATGACGCTGCTGAAACAGGCACTCGAAAACACCACGAAGCTTTCTACCTTCGTGATGTTCATTCTGATCGGCTCGACGGTGTTTTCCTTTACCTTCAATGCCGCCGATGGCCAGAAATGGGTCGAACATCTGTTCGACAAGCTACCGGGGGGACAGCTGGGCTTTCTGATCGTCGTAAACATTCTGATCTTCCTGCTCGGCATGTTCATCGACTTCTTCGAGATCGCCTTCATCGTGCTGCCGCTGCTGGCGCCGGTGGCCGAAAAACTGAGCATCGATCTGATCTGGTTCGGCGTACTGGTGGCGATGAACCTGCAGACCTCATTCCTTTCACCACCTTTCGGTTTTGCCTTGTTTTATTTGCGCAGCGTGGCGGCGCGCAGCGATTATGACGATCCGGTCACCCATCAGCGTATCGCCCATGTGACGACAGTGCAGATCTACAAAGGTTCGATGGCCTTCATCGTGCTCCAACTCATCATGGTCGCGGTTCTGATCGTCAACCCACAACTCGTCACCGGCAGCTTGCAAAAACAGCAGGCCGTGGATCTCGACACCATTCAGTTGGAGGCGGCGCCGACCGACTTTGGGCAGCCAGGAGAAGAAAAGGAAGGGGTCGAGGACGGGGAGATGGGCAAGGAAGTTGAAAAGACGCTCGACGAGCAAGGCGGGGGCAAGGGAGAAGGCGAAGAGAGAAACGATCCTGCCGCCGCGCTGCTCGAAGAAATCGCAAAACAAAAGAAGAAATAGCGGCTTGTGCAGAAACAAAAAACCGCGGCCGAGGCCGCGGTTTTTTGTCGGTGCCACGAGCGTTGCTTAGAGTTTCTGCGCCTGCATATAGCTGTCGAAGCCCATCTCCGCGAACTTGAACCAGAGATTCTGATCCTTGCGGAAAGCCGCGTAGTCCTCATATATTTTTTTCCAGTTCGGGTTCTTGCCGGACAGATCCGCATAGTAGTCCATCGCGAACTTGAAAGCGGCATCGATCACCGGCTTGGGCAGGCGGAACAGCTTGGTACCGCTGGCGACCAGTTCCTTGAGGGCCTTCGGGTTCTTCGCGTCGTACTTGGCCTGCATGTCGGTGTGGGCGATGGCCGCCGCGCACTCGATGATCGCCTTGTTTTCTGCCGACAGGTTTTCATAGGCCTTGCTATTGACATAGAGAACCAGCTGCGGCCCACCTTCCCACCAGGCCGGATAGGCGTAGAACTTGGCGACCTTGTAAAAGCCGAGCTTCTGGTCGTCGTAGGGCCCGACCCACTCGGTCGCGTCGATGGTGCCTTTTTCCAGCGCCTGGTAGATCTCGCCCCCAGGAATGTTCTGCGGCACGCCGCCGATCCCTTTCAGAATCTCCCCGCCGAAGCCGCCGATGCGCATCTTTAGGCCCTTGATGTCGGCCAGGCTCTTGATCTCCTTGCGGTACCAGCCACCCATCTGCGCACCAGTGTTGCCCATCGGGAAATTGACGATGTTGTAGTGGGCATAGAACTCGCGGAACAGCTTCATGCCGTTGCCTTCGTACATCCAAGCGGTCATTTGGCGCGAATTGAGGCCAAATGGGATCGCACAGTCCATCGCGAAGGTCGGGTCCTTGCCGAAGAAATAGTAGGGCGCGGTGTGCGCGCATTCGACGGTGCCCTGCTGCACGCCATCGACGACGCCGAACGGTGGCATCAGCTCGCCACCGGCATGGACGGAAATCTCGAACTTGCCACCCGACATTTCCTTGACTTTTTTCGCAAAGACTTCGGCGGCGCCATAGATCGTATCGAGCGCTTTGGGAAAGCTGGAAGCCAGCCGCCAGCGGATTGCCTGTTGCGCATGCACTGCCGGTGCGACGCCGGCAGCCAGGATGCCGGTCAAACCGGCGTGCTGCAGAAATTTGCGACGTTCCATTCGTGTCTCCTTCGTGGTTGTTGGTTTTTCGCCCGGGCACCCGGGCGGTGCGGCAATACTACACCGAAGGCCGAAAGAAAAACGCTCAGTGCCCGGCCACGGTCATGCGGTTAACCACAATTGATCCGACTGTCCGCGAGCCGCGCGTGACGACATCGCGGCCAACCATCTCGATGCCGGCGAACATGTCCTCCAGATTGCCGGCGATCGTGATCTCATGCACCGGGTAGGCGATTTCGCCGTTTTCGACCCAGAAACCGGCCGCGCCGCGAGAATAATCGCCAGTGACATAATTGATGCCATGACCGAGCAGCTCGGTGACCAGCAGCCCGCTGCCGAAGGCTTTGAGCAGACCCGCGAAGTCGGCCGGTGCATCGGGGCTGGGCGCGACGATCAGGTTGTGGCTGCCTCCCGCATTGCCGGTGGTTTGCATGCCGAGCTTGCGCGCCGTGTAGGTCGATAGGAAATAGCCCTGCAGCACCCCGTCGGCGACGACGGTGCGATCCCGGGTGGCGACCCCGTCGTCGTCGAACGGACTCGAGGCGAGCCCTTTCGGCAGATGCGGGCGTTCGTCGATACGGAACCAGTCGGGGAAGATGCGTTTGCCCAAGGCGTCGACGAGGAAGCTCGCCCTGCGATAGAGGCTGCCCCCGGAGGCGGCATGGACGAAACTGCCGATCAGCATCGCGGCGAGCGGCGCCTCGAACATCACCTTACATTGGCGCGTCTTAAGCTTTCGCGCTCCGAGACGGGCGAGCGCGCGCCGCGCCGCGTAATCGCCGATCGCTTCCGGTGAAGAAAGATCGGCGGGATCGCGGTGGCCGGAGTACCAGTCGTCGCGCTCCTTTTCGTTGCCGCGTTCGGCGATCGGCACACAGGAGATGAAATGGCGTGTCGAGGGATAGCCCCCCAGGAAGCCCAGGCTGTTCGCCGAGACGAACTGCGCCGCCTGGGTCGACACGGTGGCACCTTCGGAATTGCTCACCAGGGGACTGACGGCAAAGGCGGCCGCTTCGCAGCGCAGCGCCAGTTCGATCGCCTCTTCGACCGTCAATGCCCAAGGATGATAAAGATCGAGATCGGGCGTTTCCCGCGCCAGCAACTCGGCTTCGGGCAGGCCGGCGGCATCGTCTTCGGCGGTGAAACGGGCGATCGTGACGGCGGCCTCGACCGTGGCACGCAACGATCCGGGCGAAAAATCCGAGGTCGCGGCATGGCCGCGTCGTTTGCCGAGATAGACCGTGACGCCGACTCCCTTGTCGCGGTTGAACTCGATCGTTTCGACAGCGCCTTTGCGCACGGTGATGGCATGGCCGATGCCTTCCGAGACATCGGTTTCACAGGCGGAGGCGCCGAGTTGTTCGGCATATCGCAGCACATCGCTGGCGATCTCACGCAAACGCTCAGGGGTGAAGACGAATTCGGACATGGGAAAAGAGGGCGAAAACGCGAAGTTATAATCTTACCCGTGGATACCCGCGAAAACGCCCTTGATAAGCCGAGCAAGAGCGCGCTCAAGCGCGCGATGCATCAGCTGCAGGCGCTGGGCGCGGAACTCGTCGCGCTCAATGCCGATCAGCTGCAGCGGCTCGAACTGCCCGACAACCTGCGGGAGGCGGTCAGTGCGTGTCAGTGTATCAGGCAGCATGAGGCGCGGCGGCGCCAACTGCAATACATCGGCCGCCTGATGCGCGATGTCGATGCCGAGTCCATCCGTGCCGCGCTCGAAGACATTCGGGGTCTCTCGGCGGCGGCCAATGCACGGATGCACGCGCTCGAACGCCTGCGCGAACGCTTCCTCGAAGACGAACGTGTGATCGCCGAGATCGCGGCCGAACATCCTCAGGCCGATCTTCAGCATCTGCGACACTTGCGCAGGAACGCGCTCAAGGAACTGGAGCTCGGCAAACCGCCGCGCGCCTTCCGCGAACTGTTTCGTGTCCTGAGGGAACTGTATGAACGATGAATTGCTGATCGGCCTGGTGTCGATCTCCGACCGGGCCTCTGCCGGCGTCTATGAGGACAAAGGCATTCCAGCGCTGCAGGAATGGTTTTCCACGGCGCTCGCTTCGCCCTGGCGGATGGAGACCCGGCTGATTCCGGATGAGCAGGCGCTCATCGAGCAAACCCTGATCGAACTGTGTGATACGGTCGGTTGTCACCTTGTGCTGACCACCGGCGGGACGGGACCGGCGCCGCGCGATGTGACACCCGAGGCGACCCTGGCCGTGGCCCACAAGGTGATGCCGGGCTTTGGCGAGGCGATGCGCGCGGTCAGTCTCAAAT
This sequence comes from uncultured Methyloversatilis sp., assembly GCA_964478415.1. GTDB lineage: Bacteria > Pseudomonadota > Gammaproteobacteria > Burkholderiales > Rhodocyclaceae > Sulfuricystis. The sequence continues at coordinate 2,047 of CAYZII010000022.1, read as the reverse complement.
ACGTGCCGACCGCGATTCTCTCGCGCCAGGTCGGTGTGATCCGTGGCAAGACGCTGATCCTGAACCTGCCGGGTCAGCCGAAGGCGATCAAAGAGACGCTCGATGGCATCTTCGCCGCAGTGCCTTACTGCATCGATCTGATTGGTGGGCCTTACATCGAAACGAATGAATCGGTCGTCAAGGCATTCCGGCCCAAGAGCGCGGTCAGACCATCATGAAAAAGCCGCTTGCATCGCGTGATGGCTTTGGCTAAGCTAGTCAAACCAGAAACCGTGTGAGGAAGCCATCGATGCAAACGATCAGCCTTTTCGAGGCAAAGACCCATCTGTCGCGTTTGATCGAGCAGATCGTCTCGGGGCAGGAAAACGAAATCATCATTTCCCGCAATGGGAAGCCTGTCGCTCGCGTCCTGCCGATCGTGCCGGATACTTCGATCCGTATCGGCGTGGCGAAAGGTGAATTCGAAGTGCCGGACGATATCGATGCCTATAACGACGAAATCGCTGCGCTCTTTTGCTCCCGCGGTTGAAGATGCGCCTGTTGCTGGATACGCAGGTGCTGTTGTGGGCGCTGATCGGATCGCCCCGCCTGGGCAGCCGCGCGCACGATCTGATTATTGATCCTCACAACGAGATCTACGTCAGCACGGCTTCGATTTGGGAAATTGCCATCAAGCATGCCTTGGGGCGCGGTCAGATGCCGGTCAGTGGCGCCCGTGCTGCCGAGCTTTGTCACAAGGCTGGCTATCGGGAACTCCCGGTGTGCTGGCGCCATGCCAGTGAAGTCGAGACATTGCCGGCTTTGCATGCCGATCCGTTCGATCGCATCCTGGTGGCGCAAGCGAAGGTGCAGTCGATGATTCTGCTCACGCGCGACCGCGTCGTCGCACAGTATGGCCCGATGGTACTGCCAATATGAGTTTCAGGGCTGGCTGCACCAGGCGCACAACATGCTGACTCCCCATACCACGCCGAAACCGGTGGTATCCGTTGCCACCGCGCCTAAGCCCCCCTGACAGCTCGCCGCCGACAGATCGACGTGCAGCCAGGGCAATTTGCCGACAAAGCGACTGAGGAAGCACGCCGCGAGGATGTGGTCGGCTTCCCCTTCCAGCGTGCATTGTTTGATGTCGGCCACCTTCGACTCGAGCGCCGCCTCGTAGTCTTCATCCTGCGGAAAGAGACAGACGCGCTCACCACTGTGTCTGCCTGCCTCCAGGGCCAGCGCGGCCAGGCGCTCGTCACTAGCAAACACGCCGGAGTAACGGGTGCCCAATGCAGTGATCATGCTGCCGGTCAGGGTTGCGAAGTCGATGATGATTTGCGGTTTCTCGCGCGCCGCGAGCGCCAGCGTGTCGGCGAGCACCATGCGACCTTCGGCGTCGGTATGCACGACTTCGATCGTCGTGCCGTCTAGGGCCGTCACGATGTCGCCCTGGGCATAGGCGCTTGGCGAGATGTGGTTGCGGGCGATCGTCAGCCAGCAGTCGATCGCGACGGGCAGCTTCAGTTCCGTGACGGCACAGAGGATCGCCAGCGCCACCGCCGAGCCGGCCATGTCTTCGTGCATGCCACTCATGTATTTGGCCGGCTTTAAATTCAGGCCGCCGGTGTCGTAGCAGATGCCCTTGCCGACCAGGGCGACGGTTTTTTTTGCCCCTTTCGGGCGCCATGACAGTCTGACGATCGCTGCTCCGCCGCCCGTGCCATCCGATCCTTGCGCGACGGCGCAGAACGCGCCCGCGCCCATTTTCTTCAGCTTGCGGAAATCGAATTCCTCGATCGTGAAACCTTGCGCCTTGGCGAGTGCACGCAGACGCCGACGATAGTGCATGGGGTCGAGGCGGTTGGGTGGCAAGGCGGTGAGTTCGCGCGCGAGCAGGTTCGCGCGCGCCAGCGCGATGCAAGACTTGGCGCTGGCGGAAAAGAAGTCGTCCCACCGGGCGCCGACTTGTTTCGGAGAGTCGGCGCTGGCGGAAATGAGGGCGTCCCGCCGGGCGCCGACTTGTTTCGGAGAGTCGGCGCTGGCGGAAATGAGGGCGTCCCGC
>CAYZII010000021.1:0-30158 GCA_964478415.1 uncultured Methyloversatilis sp. | reverse complement strand
CAGGGCAACGAGCGTCTGACGCTGACCTTCGACTGCCGCGCCTGCGAGATGCACGTCGTCGGACGCATCAAACCGCACATCCTCACTGGAGCCTGAACATGTCCGAACCGACACGCGAGTTCTGGGATGAGCGCTTCGCCACCGGCAACATCCCCTGGGATCGCGGCGAGGCGAACCCGCAACTGCTCGCCTGGCTCGCCGACGGCACACTCGCTCCCGGCCAGCAGATCGTCGTGCCCGGCTGTGGTCAGGGCTGGGAAGTCGCTGCGCTGGCCAGGGCAGGCCTTTCGGTGATCGGCATCGATTTCGCCCCCCAGGCGCTGGCACTGTGCCGCCGGCTGCTGGAACGCGATGCCAGCCAGGCCACGCTCGTCGATGCCGACGTGCTGCACTGGCAGCCGCCGGCACCCGTCGATGCGGTCTTCGAGCAGACCTGTCTGTGTGCGCTCTATCCCGACTTCTGGATGCGTTATGCCGCCCAGCTGCATCAGTGGCTCAAGCCCGGCGGCAAACTGCTCGCTTTGTTCATGCAGGCGTCACGCGCCTCGGCCAGCGAAGGTTTCATCGAAGGGCCGCCCTACCACTGCGACATCCATGCGATGCGCGCGCTGTTTCCGGCGATGCTGTGGGAATGGCCCAAACCGCCTTATCCGCGCATCGCCAATGCGCGCATCGAACGCGAAGAGCTGGCCGTCGTGCTGGTGCGCAAGTAAGCGGCTGGTTCAACGCAGTGACAGATAGCCAGCGCTGCGCTCCGGCCGGCTCAACACGATCTGCCAGAGCTGGCCCTGATGCGAGCGGAAGAAGCCGGCGCAGCTCATCAGATAGTAACGCCACATGCGCCTGAAGCGTTCGCCGTACTTGGGCGCCAGCGTCGGCCAGGCACGCTCGAAGTTTTCCCACCAGGCCATCAGGGTGCGATCGTAATCCGCGCCGAAGTTGTGCCAGTCCTCGATCACGAAACGACCATCGATGGCGTGCGCGATCTCGGCCGCCGAAGGTAGTTTGCCGTTCGGGAAGATGTACTTGTCGATCCACGGATCGGTATGCGGCGTCGTGCGATCAATGCCGATGGTGTGCAGCAGGAAGAGCCCCTGCGGTTTCAGCGCCTGGCGCGCGATCTCGAAATAGACAGGATAGTTCTTCGGCCCGACGTGTTCGAACATGCCGATCGAGACGATCTTGTCGAATTCGCCGCGAATCTCGCGGTAATCCATCAGCGCAATCGTCACCGGTAAGCCGGCGCAGCGCTCCTGCGCCAGCTTTTGCTGTTCTTTCGAGACGGTGATACCAAACACCTCGACGCCGTAGTGCGTCGCCGCATGGTGGGCGAAACCGCCCCAGCCGCAGCCGATTTCGAGCACCCGCTCGCCCGGTTTGAGTTCGAGCTTGCGGCAGGCGAGCTCCAGCTTGGCACGTTGGGCGCTCGCCAGATCGGTCGCCGCGCGCCAGTAAGCACAGGAATAGCTCATCGTCGGATCGAGCATCGCCGCAAACACGTCGTTGCCGATGTCATAGTGCGCGACGCCGACCTGGAAGGCCCGATGGGGTGCCTGTAGATTGAAAAGGTGATGACGCAGCATCTCGCCCAGCAGACGCACGCGGTTCCAACCGCCGAGCTTTTCCTCGGCACGATGCTTCAGTAAGCGGTAAATCAACTCGTCGAGCTGCGCGCACTCCCACAAGCCATCCATGTAGGCCTCGCCGAAGCCCAAAGAACCGCGCGTCAGAATCTGCCGGTAAACGCCCGGATCGAGAACACGGATGTCCCACGGCGCATCGCCATTGAAGCGCACCCCACAGCTTTCCGCCAACTCGGCCAGCACCGCCGGCGGCGCAACGTCACGCTGCCCGAGCGGCCAATCTCTTCCGGATACGGTTTCCATGCCAGCTCCCTTTGCACGAAAACTTGCCGGTCAACTATGCCCAAGTTTGCAGCGCGGGGCAATACCGGACAGCGGCAATCCGGCGTAGCACGACCAGCCAGGCCAAGGAGAGCTAGCGCGTGATGGCGATCCGGAACTGCGAGGGTTCTCCGAACGCAGGGGATTCAGGTAAACAGCCAGGGCTGTGCCGCCCTGTGTCTTTCCTCGAAGGCGCGAATCTCGTCGGCGTGTTGCAGCGTCAGCCCGATCTCGTCGAGCCCGTTGAGCAGACAATGCTTGCGATGCGGCGTGATCTCGAAGCTGAAACTCTCGCCGCTGGGTGTCGTCACGGTCTGCTTCTCGAGATCGACGTGCAAGCGGTAGCCGGGTGTAGCCTCACACTCGCGGAACAGCTTGTCCACGGTTTCGCTGGGCAGGACGATCGGCAGCAGCCCGTTCTTGAAGCAGTTGGAATAAAAGATGTCGGCGAAGGATGGCGCGATCAGGACGCGGAAGCCGTAATCGGCGATCGCCCAGGGCGCATGCTCGCGGCTCGAGCCGCAGCCGAAGTTGTCACGGGCGAGCAGGATCTGCGCGCCCTGGTAGCGCGGCTGATTGAGCACGAAATCCTTCTTCAGCGGCCTTTTGCTGCAATCCATGCCGGGTTCGCCGATATCCTCGTAACGCCATTCGTCGAACAGATAAGGGCCGAAGCCAGAGCGTTTGATCGATTTGAGGAATTGCTTCGGAATGATCGCATCGGTATCGACATTCGCCCTGTCGAGCGGACAGACGAGACCATCGAGGGTGGTGAAGGGTTGCATGTTCAGAAGCTCCGGACATCGACGAAGTGGCCGGCGATTGCGGCGGCGGCAGCCATCGCCGGACTGACGAGATGGGTGCGCCCGCCGGCCCCCTGGCGCCCTTCGAAATTGCGGTTCGAGGTCGAGGCGCAGCGCTCGCCTGGTTCGAGCCGGTCGGCATTCATCGCCAGGCACATCGAGCAGCCGGGCTGACGCCATTCGAAGCCGGCTGCGATGAAAATCTGATCCAGACCTTCCGCCTCGGCCTGACGTTTGACCTGGCCGGAGCCCGGCACCACCAATACCTGTTTGACGTTCGGTGCCTTCTTCCTGCCGCGCACAATTTCGGCGGCGGCACGCAAATCCTCGATGCGCGCATTGGTGCAGCTGCCGATAAACACCTTGTCGATGCGAATGTCCTGGATGGGGGTACCGGGTGTCAGCGCCATGTATTGCAACGCGCGTTCGATCGCAGCGCGTTTGACAGCATCGGGTTCATCGCTCGGATGCGGCACCTGGCCACTGACCGGCACCACCTGTTCTGGCGATGTGCCCCAGGTCACCTGCGGCTCGATGCTCTCTGCATCAAGAGTGACGACGCGATCGAACTGCGCATCGGCATCGCTGTGCAAGGTGCGCCAATAGGCTAATGCCTGATCCCACAGCGCACCCTTTGGCGCAAACGGCTTTCCGGCAAGATAAGCGAAGGTCTTTGCGTCCGGTGCCACCAGCCCGGCGCGCGCGCCCGCCTCGATCGCCATGTTGCACAAAGTCATGCGCCCTTCCATCGACAGATCCCGGATCGCCTCGCCGGCAAATTCGATCGCATGGCCGGTGCCGCCTGCGGTACCGATTTTGCCGATGATCGCCAAAGCGATGTCTTTCGCCGTGACGCCGGCGCCGACATGACCTTTCACCTCGATCAGCATGCGCCTGGATTTCTTGGCCACCAGTGTCTGCGTGGCGAGCACGTGCTCGACCTCGGAGGTGCCGATGCCATGCGCCAGCGCGCCGAAGGCGCCGTGGGTCGAGGTATGGCTGTCGCCACAGACGATCGTCATGCCCGGCAGCGTGGCACCGTTCTCCGGGCCAATGACATGGACGATCCCCTGGTTCGGATGCTTGAACGGGAAATAGGCCAGCGCGCCGAAATCGCGGATGTTCGCGTCGAGGGTTTCGACCTGCAGGCGCGAAATCGGATCCACGATGCCACGCTCCCAATGATCGGTCGGCGTGTTGTGATCGGCGGTGGCGACCACGCTCTCGGCACGCCACGGCTTGCGGCCGGCCAGCCGCAAGCCTTCGAAAGCCTGCGGACTGGTGACCTCATGCACCAGATGACGATCGATGTAGATCAGACAGGTGCCATCGCCCTCTTCACGGACGACGTGTGCCTCCCAGAGTTTGTCGTATAGCGTCTTGCCAGCCATCTCTGCAGTTTCCCTCCTGGTCAGCGGCCGGACCGCGCGTGCGGGCCACGCCACTCGCCCATGATTCTACCGGCAGCGGCTGGCGCCCTGCCAGCGCCGGATTTCTGCGCGGTATAAAATAATTATTTTGCACAAGCAACGACAAAGTGGAGAAGACGTTATGAAGACCAACAAGCCGATTCCTGCCACGCTAATTCCCGGCGATGGTATTGGCCCGGAAATCACTACCGCCACCGAGATGGTGCTCGATGCGCTCGGCGCACCCTTCGTCTGGGACCGCCAGATCGCCGGTGCCGCAGGGGTGGCAGCCGTCGGCGACCCGCTGCCGCCCGAGTGCCTCAACAGCATCCGCAAAACGCGGCTGGCATTGAAAGGTCCGCTGGAAACACCGATCGGTGGCGGTTATCGTTCCTCGAACGTGCGTCTGCGCGAGGAATTCAAGCTCTATGCCAATGTGCGTCCCGCCGTCACGCTGGTCCCAGGCGGACGTTTCGAGAACATCGATCTGGTGCTGGTGCGCGAGAACAACGAAGGCCTCTACATGGGCTATGAGCACTTCATCCCGATCGATGACGATCCCCATGCAGTTGGCATGGCCACGGGCATCAACACGCGGCAGGGCTGCCGTAACATCCTCAAATTCGCCTTCGACTATGCGCTACGCAAAGGGCGCAAGAAGGTCACCGTGGTGCACAAAGCCAACATCATGAAGGCCCTCACCGGCATCTTTCTCGAAACCGCGCGCCAAATCTATGACAGTGACTACAAGGGCAGGATCACATTCGAGGAATGCATCGTCGATGCCTGCGCGATGAAGCTGGTGATGGATCCCTGGCAGTTCGACGTGATCGTGACCACCAACCTGTTCGGCGATATCCTGTCCGACGAAATTGCCGGGCTGGTGGGTGGCCTTGGCATGGCCCCGGGTGCCAACATCGGCGATAACGCCGCGATCTTCGAAGCCGTGCATGGCTCGGCGCCCGACATCGCCGGCAAGGGCATCGCCAACCCGACCGCGCTGATGCTCGCTGCTGCGATGATGCTCGATCACGTCGGGTGCATCGATCTCGGCAACCGGCTGCGCCGCGCGATCGTTGCCACGCTCAACGAGGACAAGGTGCGCACTACAGACCTGGGCGGCAGCGCCACGACGTTGGAATACGCCAGCGCGGTGGCTGCGCGCGTCAAGGCAGATCAGTAAAAGCCGGCTGCTCGCCGGGGCTACATCGAGCGGCGGTACTGGCCGCCGACTTCATACAACGCAGCGGAGATCTGCCCCAGCGAGCAGACGCGCACAGCATCCATCAGCACGCTGAAAACATTGCCGTCCGCGATCACGGTCTGTTTCAGGCGCTCGAGCATCGGCCCGGCTTCGGCCGCATGGCGCGCCTGGAAAGCGCGCAGGCGCCGGATCTGTGAGCGTTTTTCTTCTTCGGTGGAACGCGCCAGCTCGAGCTTTTCGGGAATCGGATCGCCATGCGGGTTGCGGAATGTATTGACGCCGATGATCGGATACGAGCCATCATGCTTCTTCTGCTCGTAGTAAAGTGATTCCTCCTGGATCTTGCTGCGCTGATAGCCGGTCTCCATCGCCCCCAGCACGCCGCCGCGCTCGGCGAGCGCCTCGAATTCCCTGAGCACTGCCTCCTCGACCAGATCGGTGAGCTCCTCGATGATGAAACTGCCCTGATTGGGGTTTTCGTTTTTCGCCAGCCCCCATTCGCGGTTGATGATCAGCTGGATCGCCATCGCGCGACGCACGCTTTCTTCGGTCGGCGTGGTGATCGCTTCGTCATAGGCATTGGTATGCAGTGAGTTACAGTTGTCGTAGATGGCGATCAGCGCCTGCAGGGTGGTACGGATGTCGTTGAAGGCCATCTCCTGCGCATGCAAGCTGCGCCCCGAGGTCTGCACGTGGTATTTGAGTTTCTGTGAGCGCTCGTTGGCGCCGTACTTGTATTTCATCACCACCGCCCAGATGCGGCGAGCGACGCGCCCGATCACCGAGTATTCCGGGTCCATGCCGTTCGAGAAGAAGAAACTCAGGTTGGGCGCGAAATCGTCGATGTGCATGCCACGAGCCAGATACGACTCAACATAGGTAAAGCCGTTGGCGAGCGTGAAGGCGAGCTGGGTGATTGGATTCGCACCGGCCTCGGCGATGTGGTAGCCGGAGATCGATACCGAGTAGAAATTCCTTACCTGGTGGTGCACAAAGAATTCCTGGATGTCGCCCATCATCTTCAGCGCGAACTCGGTCGAGAAGATGCAGGTGTTTTGGCCCTGATCCTCCTTCAGGATGTCGGCCTGCACCGTGCCGCGCACCGTGGACAGCACCCACTCGCGGATCTTCTCGGCTTCGTCCTCGGTCGGTTCGCGCCCGTTATCAGCGCGGAATTTGTCGAGCTGCTGGTCGATCGCGGTGTTGAAGAACATCGCCAGGATCACCGGTGCCGGACCGTTGATGGTCATCGACACCGACGTGGTTGGATCACACAGATCGAAGCCGTCGTAGAGCGCCTTCATGTCGTCGAGGGTCGCGATCGAGACGCCCGAGTTGCCGATCTTGCCGTAGATGTCGGGTCGCTCGTCGGGATCGCAGCCGTAGAGCGTCACCGAATCGAAGGCCGTCGACAGCCGCTTGGCCGGCATGCCCTCGGAGAGCTTTCTGAAGCGCCGGTTGGTGCGGAAGGGATCGCCTTCCCCGGCGAACATGCGTGTCGGGTCTTCGTTCTCACGCTTGAAGGCGAACACGCCGGCAGTGAAAGGAAAGGAGCCCGGCACGTTCTCCTTCATCAGCCAGCGCAGAATCTCACCCTCATCCTGATACTTCGGCAACACGACCTTTCTGATCTTGGTGCCGGAGAGCGTCTCGTGGATGAGCCGCGTACGCACCTCCTTGTCACGGATCTTCACTACATACTCGTCGCCGGCATAGGCGCGCTGCATGTCCGGCCACATCTCGATAAGCTTCCTGGCTTTCGGATCGAGCTGGCTGTCCTTCCAGGCGATCAGTTCGTCGAAGTCCTGCGCATCCTTGCCACAAGACTCGAACAGCACCTTGGCAGTGCGCAGGCTTTGGCGTTCGCGTGCGATGTCGGCCTGAGCCTCGACGTGCTCGTGGTAGCCGCGCACCGTCTCGGCGATCTCGGCCAGATAGCGGCTGCGTGAAGCCGGCACGATCGCCTTGCCCGGGGATGAGTGCCGCGTTTCGACCTTGGGCAATTTGCCTGGTGCCAGTTTCAAGCCTTTGCCGGCGAGGTGCGCCGCGACGGCCTGGTAGAGCGCAGTGACACCATCGTCGTTGAAACGCGCCGCTTGTGTTCCGAAAACGGGCATCTCCTCGAGCGGCATAGAGAACAGGCCGCGGTTGCGCTGATATTGCTTCCTCACGTCGCGCAAGGCATCCAGCGCGCCCTTGCGGTCGAACTTGTTGAGCGCAACGAAGTCGGCGAAATCGAGCATGTCGATCTTCTCGAGCTGGCTCGCCGCACCGTACTCGGGCGTCATCACATACAGCGAAGCATCGACGTGCGGCACGATCGCCGCATCCCCCTGCCCGATGCCCGACGTCTCGACGATGATCAGATCGAAGCCGGACAGCTTACAGGCGGCGATCACCTCCGGCAAGGCGGCGGAAATCTCGCTGCCTGTGTCGCGTGTGGCCAGCGAGCGCATGTAGATGTTCGGATGATCGATCGCGTTCATGCGGATGCGGTCGCCCAGCAACGCGCCACCGGTGCGTTTGCGCGAGGGATCGATCGAAATGATCGCGATGCGCAAACGGTCTTCCTGATCGAACCGGAAGCGGCGCACCAGCTCGTCGACGAGACTCGACTTGCCCGCCCCGCCGGTGCCGGTGACGCCCAAAGTCGGCGTTGGCGGCACGGCAGCCTCGTGGAGAGCGCGGGCAAACGGCCCTGCCGGATCGTTTTCGAGCTGGGTGATCGCGCGGGCGAGCCTGCGGCGATCGCCACCGACCAGATCGTCGAGGCCGACGGTCGCCGGCAGCGCGAAGTCGCACTGCGCCACCACGTCGTTGATCATGCCCTGCAGTCCCATGCGCGCGCCGTCTTCCGGCGAATAGATGCGGGTCACACCATAGGCCTGCAGTTCGGTGATCTCGGCGGGGATGATCACGCCGCCGCCACCACCGAACACCTTGATCTCACTGCCGCCCCGCTCTTTCAGCAGATCGATCATATATTTGAAGAACTCGACGTGCCCGCCCTGATAGGAAGTCACCGCGATGCCCTGCACATCCTCCTGCAACGCGGCGTTGACGATCTCCTGCACCGAACGGTTGTGGCCGAGATGGATCACCTCGACGCCGGTGGCCTGCAGGATACGCCGCATGATGTTGATCGCGGCGTCATGACCATCGAACAGCGCGGCGGCGGTGACGATGCGCAGCTTGTGCTTCGGCTTGTAAGGGGTGAGCCGCTTCGCAATGGACAGGTCGGTCATGCCAGGTCTCCGGCAGGGTGGGACAAGATTAGCGCATATGGGCGTCGGGAAGGATTGTGGCTTACGTTGACGTCAACGTCAACATGCCATAACGCGACGGGCGCCGTCCCTCCCGCGCCGACTTTCGGCGCCCGTGTTCAGTGCTTGTGCCCGCTCATCTCCTGCGCCGGCTTCGCCAGCGGCGTGAAACGCGCCTGCTCGGCGCTCTTGCCCGGCAGGCTGACCGACACCACCACCTTCATGTCCGGGCTCGACTCATACTTGCCCCTCCCCTTGAGCCGGTTCTCACCATCGGGGGTGAGATCCACCGTCGTCTTGACCTTGCCGGAAAGGATCGTCGCCGTGCCGCGGGCACCGGCCGTCGGTACCTTGGCGCCGGCGTGGTCCGTGACGTAGACGACCACCGGGCTCTCCTGCGTCGCCTTGCCGTCGCGCGCGACGACCAGTTCGAAATGCCAGGGGCCAGCCATGCGCATCTGGCCGCCGTTGGGCGTCTTCTGTGTATCGAGATATTCGTCGGAATGGGCGAAGGCAGCCGAGGACAGCAAGGCGGCGGCAACCAGAGGGATGAATTTCATGTGGGTTCTCCTTGTGGGTTGAGGGGGTTCAGAAACTTTCGGATCCACGGGCTTCCAGCAGGCGCTGCAGCGGCTTCTCGCCCCACCGCCAGAACATCAGCGGGGTGAGCAGCGTATCGAGCAGGGTCGAGCTGACCAGACCGCCGAAGATGACCACCGCCACCGGATGCAGCACTTCCTTTCCCGGGGCGTCGGCCGAGAGCAGCAGCGGCAGCAGCGCGAAAGCGGCGACCAGCGCGGTCATCAGCACCGGCGTGAGGCGCTCGAGCGATCCGCGCACGATCATGTGCTGGCCGAAGGTCTCACCTTCGAAAGCGCACAAATTGATGTAGTGGCTGATCTTGAGGATACCGTTGCGGGTGGCGATGCCCGTCAGCGTGATGAAACCGACCAGCGCCGCAACCGAAAGAGGCTGCCCGGAAATCCACAGGGCGATCACGCTGCCGATCAGTGCCAGCGGGATGTTGCCCATGATGATCAGCGTCAGTGCCATCGAGCGGTAGCGGCTGTAGAGCACCAGAAAGATCATCGTCAGGGACACCAGAGCGAGCAAGGTGATCAGTTTGGCGGCCTGCTCCTGCGCCTGGAACTGGCCTTCGAGCGCGGTGAAATAGCCTTCAGGTAGGGGCTTGGCCGCCAGTGTGGCACGGATGTCGGCGATCACCTGCGCCATGTCGCGGCCATCGGTGTTGGCGGAGATCACGATACGCCGGCGCGAGTTCTCTCGGCTGATCTGGTTAGGGCCGTCGCTTTCCTCGACGCTGGCGATCTTCGACAGCGGAACGAAGCCGCTGGGCGTTTCGATCAGCAGTCCGGCCAGCGCGTGGGGATCGCGCGCCGACTCTGGCAAGCGCACCAGCAGATCGAAGCGACGGTTGCCCTCGATGATCTGGGTGATCTTCCCGCCCTCGATCATCTGTTCCAGGCCACGCAACAGATTCCCGGGAGCGACGCCATAGCGCGCTGCTAGCTCATAGTCGAGGTGGATCTTGACCTGCGGGATCAGTACCTGTTTCTCGATCTGCAGGTCGGTGATGCCGGGAATGCGTGCCAGCCGGTCGCGCATTTCGGCGGCCAGGCCGCGCAGGGTGTCGAGGTCGTCGCCATAGATTTTCAGCGCGATCTGGGCGCGTACGCCAGAGAGCAGATGGTCGAGGCGGTGCGAAATCGGCTGGCCGACGCTCGAGACGGCTGGCAGGCTGGCCAGACGCTGACGGATGTCGGCGATGATTTCATCGCGGCTGCGTGCCGAGGGCTTCAGGTCGACTTCCATTTCCGTGTAATGCACGCCCTCCGCATGTTCGTCCAGTTCCGCGCGGCCGGTGCGGCGCCCGACCTGCGTCACTTCGGGCACCTGCATCACCAGTTTTTCTGCCAGGGTGCCGATGCGGTTCGATTCGGCGAGCGAAGTGCCGGGATTGAGCAGGACATTGACGGTCAGCGTGCCCTCGTTGAAGGGCGGCAGGAAGGAGCGTGGGAAGAACGGCACGCTGGCCGCGACGATGACGATCAGGGCGAGGGCGCCGGCCAACAGGCTGCGCGCATGGCCGAACGACCAGTGCAGAAGCTTTGCGTCCCAGCGCTTGAGCCAGAGCACCAACGGGCTATCGCCGGCATGCAGTTGTTTCATCCGCGGCAGGAGGTAATAGGCCATGACCGGCGTCAGCGTCACCGAGACGATCATGCTGGCGAGAATCGAGACGATGTAGGCGACCCCCAGCGGTGTAAACAGCCGTCCCTCGATGCCAGGCAGAGCGAACAGCGGCACGAACACCAGCACGATGATCACCGTCGCATAGACGATGGCCGAGCGCACTTCCAGTGTGGCGGCGGCAATCACTTCCAGCACCGGCTTCGGCGCTGGAGCGGCTCGGTTGAGTTTGAGCCGGCGCAATACGTTCTCGACGCCCACCACGGCATCGTCCACCAGTTCGCCGATCGCGATGGCCAGGCCGCCCAGCGTCATCGTGTTGATCGACAGACCGAGGGCGTGGAACACCAGCGCCGTGACCAGCAGGGACACAGGGATCGCCGTCAGCGAAATCAGCGTGGTGCGCACGTTGAGCAGGAACAGGAAGAGGATCACGGCCACCAGGATCGCGCCGTCGCGCAACGCCTCTTCGACGTTGGTCACCGAATGCTCGATGAAGTCGGCCTGCTTGAACAGGAAGGACGGCGTCTCGAACCCTTTGGGCAGGCTCTTGCCCAGCTCGGCGATGGCCTTTTCCACTTCGCGGGTCAGCTTGACACTGTCGGCCGCCGGCTGCTTCTGCACCGACAGGATCACCGCCGGCTTGCCCTTGTAGCTAGCGTCGCCGCGCTTGATGGCCGGAGCCAGCTTCACATCCGCCACCTGGCGCAGCAGGATAGGCTGGCCGTTCTTCACCGTGACCACCAGATTCTGCAAATCCTCGATCCGCGCACTGCGGCCGATCTGGCGGATCAGCCATTCGCGCCCCTGGGCTTCGAGAAAGCCGCCGCTGGTGTTGGCGCCAAAATCTTTCAGGGCGGTTTCCAGCTTCTCGCGCTCGATACCTAGTGCCTGGAGCTGCGCCGGCTTGATCTCGACTCGGTATTGCCGCACCTCGCCGCCGATCGGGATCACCTGAGCGACGCCAGGAATCGTCAAGAGTCGCGGCCGCACCACCCAGTCCGCGTATTCGCGCACCGCCATCGGGCTGACCTTGTCGGGGTCGGCGGGCAAGGCGATCAACAGGATTTCGCCCATGATCGACGAGATCGGCCCGAGCTGCGGCACGATGCCGGGCGGCAGGGCCTCGCGCACCAGATTCAGCCGCTCGGCGATCTGCTGGCGGTTGCGGTAAATGTCCGAGCCCCATTCAAATTCGACGTAGACGATCGACAATCCAATCCCGGACACCGAGCGCACGCGCGTCACACCCGGCATGCCGTTCATGCTCGACTCAATCGGGAAGGTCACCAGTTGCTCAACCTCCTCCGGCGCCATGCCACCGGCCTCGGTCATCAAGGTCACGGTCGGCTTGTTCAGGTCGGGAAAGACATCGACCGGCATCTGTCGCAAGGTAATGGCGCCGTAGATGATCAGCAGCAGTGAGACGCCGAGGACGATCAAGCGCTGCTTGAGCGCGGCGTGAATGATGGTGTCGAACATGTCAGCGCACCTGCGAGAGTAGTCCGGCGCCAACGGTCACCACGCGGTCGCCATCATGCAGACCGTCGAGAATGGCGGCGTTGGCGGCATCGAGGGGTTGCTGACGTACCCTGCGTGCGACGAAGCGCTCGGCGTCGGCGTGCACCCAGACTGCCGTCTCGCCAGCGCCGACTTTCGTCAGCGCCGTTCGGGGCACGGTAGCACCCTTGACGCCCTGGGCGGTGCGGGCAATCACCTTGACCGGCTGGCCGACCGCCACTTCCCCGGTTCTGCTCTTGATGCGGAACAGCAGCGGCAAGGCCTGTTCGCGCAGCTGCTGGCCAGCACCGACGAACTCGAGTTCCAAAGCGGTCTGCTCCGCCAGGGCAGTGGTGGCAATGAGCGCTCTGGCAATGCCGACATCGTAGGCTAGCGCTTCGACGGCGAGACGGGTGGGATCGACGATCTCGAACAGAACCTCTTTGGCATCGACGATCTGTCCGGCCAGCAGGTGGTGCGAGGCACTGACGATGCCGGTGACTGGGGCCGTCAAGGGTTCTGCCGAGTCGATGCTCGCCCGCACATGGGCGCGACGCTTCTGCAAGGCGGCATATTCGATGCGTGCCGCCTCGATCTCCTTCTGCGGCACGGCGCCTTCGAGCTGCTCGTAGCGTTTCATCTTGCCCTCGGCGATTGCCAGTTGCGCATCGAGTGCCGCCAGTTGCTCCTTCTGGTTGCCCTGCTCAATGGCGCTGGCCACCGGCTTCAGATAGGCGAGCACCTCGCCCTTGACGACCTTTCTGCCGCCGACCGGCATGCCTTTCGGGCCGGGCAGAACACTGCCGGCAAAGGGCGCCTGCACACGGCCACTGGTTTCTGGATCGGGAATGATCTGGCCATTCAATTCGACCGTTGCGGCCAATTCGGCGAAGCGCACCGGCTGGGTACGCAGCCCTAGGGCACGCTGCACCGGTTTCGGCACGAACAGGCTGCCGTCGGCCAGTCGCTGCGGTGAAGCCGTCGCAACCGCCGTTCCGGTTGCCGGAGCCACAGCGGGCACCTTCTGGGCATCCTGGCCATGGTCTTCGCCGCCGTGAGCCAGAGCGGTTCCCGAGGTGGCGCCGAGCGCCAGCGCCACGATCAGTGTCTGTATGTCGATCTTGCGCATCATCCCATCTCCTTCCTGGAGCGTTTGCGACGCCGGACGGCCAGCAGGACGCCGCTGGCTAGCAGCAACCCCCCCGACAAACCCCACACCAGCCATTCGCTTGAGCCGTGCACATGCGGCGCTGCAGGTGCGGCCACCGAGGTATCCAACGTGAGGGCGAGCAGATCGACACTCTCGCCGGCTTCGATGCCGAGACTTATCGGATGCCGCGCCGGGGGCAGGGGCGCGGCGAGGTCGAGGACATAGGTCCCCGGTGCGGTTTCGGCGGCAACGCCCTGCAATCCGTCCCCCTCGATTTCCACCTTCGCCTGCCTCACCGGCTCATTGGTGGCGAAGCGGTCCAGATAGACCACCAGTTTCTTGTCTTCGAGGGCGACGACAGCCTCGAACTCTTCGCTGGCAGCCGTGGCACGCGGCGCCACACTCTGGGTGACTGGAGCCGGCGGCGGGCCATGATCCTCCCCGCCATGACCGAAGGCCGAAAAGGCAATGAAAACCAGAACTACGGCGACGGCATGTCTCACGGCAACACTCCCATGGCTTGGTTCAAACGCGATATCGCGGCGGCGCGGGCCACGCGCTGGCGATCAAGAAAGGCATCGGCATCGAACGCGGCGGCGCGGATGCGCAGCAGGGTCGCCAGATCCGATTCGCCCAGCGCAAAAGCTTTCTCGGCGAGGCGCAGGTTCTCGGCGGCCAGCCTCTGGTTCTGGCGTGCCAGTTCGAGCTGCCGCTCGGTGAGCGCCAATGCCTGCCGGCTCATCGCGATCTCCCGTTCGATCTGCTGGCGCAACCGCAGCAAGGTCGCTGCAGTACTGTCGACTTCGGCCTGGGCGGCAACGGCCTCGCGGTTGGTCAGCGGCTCCGAGGAGAAGGGAATCTTCAACCGGATGCCGAGCGTGTCGTTGAAGGCTTCGGCGAAATTACCGCGCTCGCGCACCACCCGCAGCGCGAGCTCCGGGCTCGCCCGCTGCGATTTGCTTGCCAGCGAAAACCGCGCTTTGGAGAGGGTGAGCTGCGCCTCGGCTTCGAGCACAAGGGGATGGTTCGTAACCCCACCCGCCTGCGCCAGTGACTCAACGACGAATTCAGCTGGCGCGGCCAAGCCGGTCAGAAGCTGCCAGGCCTTTTCTGCAGTGACAAACTCTTTTTGCGCATCGAGAAAGGCGGTCTCCGCAGTGTGACTTTCCACCTGCGCGAGATTCGCGTCGATGCGCGAAAGTTCGCCGACTTCATAACGGTGCCGCACATCGGCTTCGAGCTGACGAGCGCTTGCCAGCCGCTTTTCCGTTAATGTCACTGCCTGACGTGCTACCGCCAGGGCCCACAAGGCCTCGCGCAGTTCACCAGCCAAGACGAGGCGCTTCACTTCCCGCTGGGCGGCAAGCAGTTTATGCTGGGCTGCGGCCTCCTCCTGGCGCGCCTGACGTTGGCCAGGCAACCACAGAGGCGCGGCCAGCTCGATCTCATATTCCTGTTGTCCGAGACGGCGACCGAAGCGGTCGTTACGAGTGCCGATGGCTATTGATGCCGGCTCAGGCGTCAAAGCCTCTGCCGCCTCGCGTGCCGCCTGCGCCGCCCTTTCCTTGGCCGGCAAACCGGCGGCTGCCGGATGACGCTGCCATGCGGCGGCAAACGCCTGACGCCAGAACGGCCTGTCGAAGGCTGCCGAGACCTGGGCATCGGCGCTGGCAGCGAGCAATGCCGCCAGCAGCGGAATGAAACGAACGAAAGACATTTGACCTCCACGCACGAAAGGACGAGACATGCTGCCGGCGTCGCTGAGATGCCGGTCACGGGGTCAGGCGCTTCGTGGAGGTCGCTCGGGCAGGAGGGGGAAGTGGCTGAAGAAAGTCGGCGCCGGCAAGACGGCAGGAGGTTCGCCAAACGCGCTCGTCAAGCCGATCACTACCGCTGCAGGTAAAAACGAGGCGCAGGCGAGATGACAACTGCCGCACTCATCGCACGAAAGTGGCACATGGTCTGAGAGATCGGCCGCAGCAAGCGCATCCGCAACGCTCGCATGCGGGTGCGCTGCGAGATGGTGATCTTTGCCATGTTCGTGCGCAATGTGAACCGGCTGGCTCGGTGTGTGGGTGCAGAACGGCATCGCGAATGCCGCCACGGTGCGCAGTGGCAGCCATAGCAAAGCAATCAGCAGCAGAAGAAGGCGCGGCCAGCGGGTCATCGGTGGAATAATAGCAATTTTTTTTGACCAGGCGCGCCGGCTTCGGTTCCCTATTCTGCCTCATTCCTCTTCTTCGGCCAGCTTGAACGAGGCAACGAGTTTCTGCTGCACCTGCGGGGGCACTTGAGCATAATGGGAAAAATCGATCGAGTAGCTGCCCCGCCCACCCGTCAGCGACTTCAAACGCGAAGCATAGTCACCGATCTCGGCTAGCGGCACTTCGCCGCTGACGACCACACGCCCCGCTCCGTGCGGCGCGGTGCCGGTGACATGGCCACGACGGCTCGACAGATCGCCGGCGATATCGCCCATCTGGCTCTCGTCGACATGCACATCGATGCGCATGATCGGCTCCAGCACGACTGGCGCGGCGGCCTGCACCGCGGCGATGGTCGCCTTCTTGCCGGCCTGGATGAAGGCGACTTCCTTGCCATCGACCGGATGGGTCTTGCCGTCATAGACGATGACGCGCACATCCTCGACCTGGAAGCCGGCGATCACGCCACCCTCCAGCGCCTGCCGGACGCCCTTTTCGACCGCTGGCATGAACACACTGGGGATCACGCCCCCCTTGACCTGGTCGACGAATTCGAAGCCGGCGCCGCGTTCGAGCGGTTCGATCCTGAGGAACACCTCGCCGAACTGACCGGCGCCGCCCGATTGCTTCTTGTGCCGGCAGTGCCCTTCGGCCGGCCGGGTGATCGTCTCACGGTACGGAATCTGCGGGGGGCGCGTCGCGAGTTCGAGCTTGTATTGCGTCGCCATCCGTTCCAGCTTGGTTTTCAGATGCATCTCACCCAGACCGAAGATCACCGTTTCGTGAGTGGTGGGATGGCGCTCGACGCGGAAGCAGGGATCTTCCATCTCGAGCTTGTGCAGGATGTCGAACAGACGTTGCTCATCCCCCTTCTTGGTCGTTTCAACAGCCAACCCCTGCATCGGCTTGGGAAATTCCAGTGGCTTCAGGTGTATGTGGTCTTCGTCGTGCGAATCGTGCAGCACGCTGTCGAACTCGATTTCATCGACCTTGGCGATCGCGCCGAGATCGCCCGGCAGCAACTCATCGACTTCGATGTAGTCCTTGCCCTGCAACTGATACAGATGACCGACCTTGAAAGGTTTCTTGCCGTCGCCGACGAAGAGCTGGGAATCCTTGCGGATCGTGCCCTGATGTACGCGGAACACCGCCACCTTGCCCATGTAAGGATCCACGATGATCTTGAAGACATGGGCGAGCACGTGTTTGGAAGCATCCGGCACACGCTGGAAAGCCTCGCCATCCTTGAAGAAGGGTGGCACGTTGGCCTCGCTCGGATTCGGGGCGAGCGTCGCCAGCACATGCAGCAGTTCGTCGATACCCGCACCGGTTTTCGCCGAGGTAAACAGCACCGGGATCAGATGGCCCTCGCGCAGCGCCTTCTCGAAGGGTGCGTGCAACTCGTCGGCCGCCGGATCCTTGCCATCCTCGAGATAGCGCTCCATCAGGCTCTCGTCTTCCTCGACGAGCTGGTCGATCAGCTCGCGATGCGCATGCGCGACCGTATCGATGTCGGCTTCCCCGCTGTCATGCTCCATCACCTCGACGACGCGATCGTGGCTCAGGGTAGGCAGGTAGAGGAACTTGCAGGCCGTGCCGAAACGTGCGCGGATATCGGCCATCAGGCCGGCGAGATCGAGGTTGTCGGCGTCGATTTTGTTGACGACGATCATGCGGGCCAGCCCCCGTTGCTGGGCGGCGCGCATCATGCGCTCCGTCATCAGCTCGACACCGGTCTGGGCATTGATGACGATCAGCGCGGTATCGACGCCTGCGAGCGCGGCGAGCGCCTGGCCGGCGAAATCGGGGTAGCCTGGCGTATCGATCAGGTGGATATGCACATCCTCCCAGGCGAAGTTCACCAATGCCGATTGCAGCGAGTGGCCGGCGGCTTTTTCCTGAGGATCGTAATCGCAGACGGTATTGCCCTTTTCGACGCTGCCGGCGGCGGCCACCACCCCGGCACGGGCGAGCAGGGCCTCCGCCAGTGTGGTTTTGCCAGCGCCGCCATGTCCAACCAGGGCCACGGCACGAATTCTTTCGGTATGGAACTTCGGCATCACGACCTCCCTTGGTTAACTCATTTTCATTCGACGGTCACCGATTTCGCAAGATTGCGTGGCTTATCGACATCGGTGCCCTTCACCAGCGCGGCATGGTAGGCGAGCAGTTGCAGCGGCACGACATGCAAGACCGGCGAGAGCAGGCCGTAATGTTCCAGCAGTCGCAGGATGTGGATACCCGCCTCCTCCTCGACCTTCGAATCGGCATCGGCGAAGACGTAGAGTTCGCCACCGCGCGCCGCGACTTCCTTCAGATTGGATTTGAGTTTTTCCAGCAGCGCATCGTTGGGTGCGACAGCCACAACGGGCATTTCATGATCGACGAGCGCAAGCGGACCATGCTTCAGTTCGCCGGCAGGATAGGCTTCGGCATGGATGTAGGAGATCTCCTTCAGCTTCAGCGCGCCTTCCAGCGCGATCGGGTAATGCAGGCCACGGCCGAGGAACAGGGCATGGCGCTTGTCGGCGAAGCGCTGCGCCCAGGCAGCAATACCGGGTTCGAGCGTGAGTACTTTTTGCACCGCCACCGGCAGATGACGCAAGGCGACGAGATACTTTTCCTCTTCGCATTCCGTCAGGCGGCCATTCTGTTTGGCGAGTATCACTGCAAGCAGGAACAGCGTCGCGAGCTGTGTCGTGAAGGCCTTGGTCGAAGCGACACCGATCTCGGGACCGGCACGGGTGAGGAAGCGCAGCGCGCATTCGCGCACCAGCGCCGATTCCGGCACGTTGCAGATCGCCAGTGTGCGCTGCATGCCGAGCGTCTTGGCATGGCGGATCGACGCGAGGGTATCGGCCGTCTCGCCCGATTGCGAGATGGCAACGACGAGCTGCGCGGGATCGGGTACCGAGGCACGATAGCGGTATTCGCTTGCCACCTCGACGCTGCAGGGTATGCCTGCCAGCTGTTCGATCCAGTAGCGTGCGACGAGGCCCGCATGGTAGCTGGTGCCGCAGGCAATCACCAGCACGGATTTCACGTCAGCCAGAATCTCGGGCGCCGTGGCACCGAACAGGTTGGCGGAAAGACGCTGCGCGCCGCCGATCATTTCCAGCGTTGCAGCGAGTGCCTGCGGCTGCTCGAAGATTTCTTTCTGCATGTAGTGGCGGTAGCCACCCAGCTCGACCGCCTCGTTCGACAGCGCGCTCACCGTGACCGGGCGCGCGACCTCCTTGCCATCCGGATCGACGATCGTGTAGCCATCGCGACGCAATTCGGCAACGTCGCCATCCTCCAGATAGACCATGTCACGTGTCACCTGCAACAGCGCCGAGGCATCCGATGCCGCGTAGTGTCCATCGGCAGCGATCCCCAGCAACAGCGGCGCCCCCTGGCGGGCGACGACGATACGCTCGCCACCTTCGCAGAGAACGGCGATCGCATAGGCGCCGACGAGCTCGCGCGTTGCGCGCCGAACTGCTTCACGCAGATCGGCGCAGCTCGTCAGCGTGTCACGAACCAGATGGGCAATGACTTCGGTATCGGTATCCGAGTTGAAGACATAGCCTTTGCCGCGTAGCCGCTCTTTCAGCTCGGCATAATTTTCGATGATGCCGTTATGCACCACCGCGAGACCGGCCGAGACGTGCGGGTGGGCGTTTTGCTCGCTCGGCACGCCATGTGTCGCCCAGCGCGTATGAGCGATGCCGATCTGCGCAGTCAGGCTTTCGGCCTGGGCCGCCAGTTCGGTGACGCGCCCGAGACTGCGCAGGCGGATCAGGTTGGGGCCAAGCACCGCCAGGCCCGCCGAATCGTAGCCGCGATATTCGAGCTTCCTCAAACCCTCGATGAGTACCGGAACGATGTTTCCCGCCGCGACTGCGGCCACGATGCCACACATGGACTATTTTTCCTTTTTCTTCACCGGCCGCTTCCAGCCAGGGACTGTCACCTGTTTCGCGCGCGACAGCGTAAGCTGGTCGGGCGGCGCATCCCGCGTGAGCGTCGTGCCTGCGCCGAGCGTCGCACCCCGGCCGACCGTCACCGGCGCGACGAGCTGGGTGTCCGAGCCGATGAAGACGTCGTCCTCGATCACCGTACGATGCTTGTTTGCACCGTCGTAATTGCAGGTAATCGTGCCGGCGCCGACATTGACGCGGCTGCCCATCGTCGTATCGCCGAGGTAGGCGAGATGATTGGCCTTCGAATGCGCACCGATCGTCGAGTTCTTCACCTCGACGAAGTTGCCGATATGCACGTCTTCGCCGAGCACGGTGCCGGGCCGCAGCCGGGCGAACGGCCCGACAATCGAACCGCGACCCACCACGGCATCCTGGATCACACAGTTGGCGAGGATGCGTACGTTGTCGCCGAGTTCGACGCGGCCTTCGAAAACGCAATTGACGTCGATGAAGACGTCACGGCCGCAGACGAGCTCGCCGCGCACGTCGAGGCGTGCCGGATCGGCGAGCGTCACGCCCTGTTCCATCAGGGCTTCCGCGATGTTGCGCTGCTGGATGCGCTCAAGACGCGCGAGCTGGCCCTTACTGTTGACGCCATCAGTTTCCCAGGCCGCGGCCGGCTGGGTCGTGACGACTTCGACTCCTTCGCTTACGGCAAGGGCGACGATGTCGGTCAGGTAATACTCGCGCTGCGCATTGCGATTGGAAAGCTGCGGCAGCCAGCGCATCAGCCGCACGAGGGGAGCGACGAGGATGCCGGTGTTGATTTCGCGGATCGCACGCTCGGCATCATCGGCATCCTTTTCTTCGACGATGCGCGTGACTTTGCCATTGACGCGCACGATGCGGCCATAGCCGTGCGGTTCGTCGAGATGGGCGGTAAGCAGCGCAAGCCTGTCTTTTCCTGCCGCGGCGATCAAGCGCCGTAGCGTCGTGGTGCGGATCAGCGGCACATCGCCATAGAGGACGAGAACGAGCGGGTCTGCTGAGACTGCGCCGGAAGAGGAAGAGACCGGCGCTTCGGTGCCGGTTTTCTGCGCTGGCGGAACGGCACCCAGATGGGGCAGCGCCTGCAAGACGGCATGGCCGGTGCCCAGTTGCGGTTCCTGCAAGACCCAGGTGACATCGGGGGCAGCGAGCCGTTGCGGGACGAGCTTCCCACCGTGACCATAGACGACACAGATCTTGTCGGCGGAAAGTTCGCGCGCCGTGTCGAGCACATGGGCCAGCAGCGGTTTGCCAGCGAGGGGATGCAGCACCTTGGGAAGATCGGAACGCATGCGCGTCCCCTTCCCGGCAGCCAAGATGACGACATTCAGCATGATGTCGCCAGTCTACTGCGAATCAGCGTGGCAGCGTGCTACGACCCATCAGAAACTCATCGACCGCCCGCGCGCACTGGCGCCCCTCACGGATCGCCCAGACGACCAGTGATTGCCCGCGTCGCATGTCGCCGGCAGCGAAGACCTTGGGCACGTTCGTCGCATAGCAGCCCGGACCGTCGGTCTTCGCCTGAGCGTTGCCGCGGGCGTCTTTCGCCACACCGAAAGCATCGAGCAAAGCCTGCACCGGCTGCGTGAAACCCATTGCCAGGAAGGCGAGATCGGCCTCGATCACGAACTCCGAACCCGGAATCTCCTTCATCTTGCCGTCGGACCAATCCAGGCGTACGCATTTCAATGCCTTGAGCTTGCCTTTTTCCCCGATGAATTCCTTCGTCGCGATCGCCCAGTCGCGCACACAGCCTTCCTCATGGGAGGTCGAAGTGCGCAGCTTGTTGGGCCAGTACGGCCAGGTGAGGAGCTTGTTTTCCTGCTCGGGCGGCTTGGGCAACAGTTCGATCTGGGTCACGCTCACGGCGCCGTGGCGGTTCGCGGTACCGACACAGTCGGAACCGGTATCGCCACCGCCGATCACGACGACGCGCTTGCCCTTCGCCGAGATCGGGTTTTTCCGGCCACCACCGACTTCCCTGTTCTGCGGAATCAGGAATTCGAGCGCGAAATGCACACCGGAAAGGTCGCGGCCCGGGATCGGCAGATCGCGCGGCGTCTCGGCGCCGCCGGCGAGGATCACCGCGTCGAACTCTTTCAGCAGGTCGGCCGGGGCAACCACGTGTGTTGCATCGCATGTCACGCCTTTGGGCAGTTGGCGATCGTTGGCGACCAGTGTCTTCATACGGAACCGGACCCCTTCGACCTTGAGTTGTGCCACCCGCCATTCGATCAGGCGCTTGTCGAGCTTGAAGTCCGGAATGCCGTAGCGCATCAGGCCGCCGATCGCGTCGTTCTTCTCGAACACCGTCACGTCATGACCGACCCGCACCAGTTGCTGGGCTGCCGCCAGACCTGCCGGACCGGAACCGACGATCGCGACCCGTTTGCCGGTCTTGATGGTCGCGATCTGTGGCACCACCCAGCCATTCTCGCCTGCCCGGTCGATGATTGCGTGCTCGAGCGACTTGATGCCGACGGCCACGTCATTGATGTTCAGCGTGCAGGCCGCCTCGCAGGGCGCCGGACAAATGCGGCCGGTGACTTCCGGGAAATTGTTGGTCGAATGCAGAATCTCCAAGGCGCCCCGCCAGTCGCCGCGATACACGGCGTCATTGAAGTCCGGAATGTTGTTGTTGACCGGACAACCGTTATTGCAGAACGGAATGCCACAGTCCATGCAGCGTGCTCCCTGCACCTTGGCCTGTTCGTCGTTCAGACGGGCGACGAACTCGCGGAAATGCTTCAGCCGTTGTTCGACCGGCTCATAGGCTTCAGAAACGCGGCGATATTCAAGAAATCCGGTGGGCTTGCCCATCACGCTGCCTCTTTCAGTTGTCCCGCGGCGATCTCCTTGAGCGCGCGGCGATATTCATGCGGAAACACCTTGACGAACTTCTCCCGGAATGCTGGCCAGTCGGCGAGCACGCGTTTGGCCATTTCACTGCCGGTCGCCGCCTGGTGCTTCTCGATCAGCGACCTGAGCAGCACCTCGTCAGCGCTATGGCAATGGCGCGTCCCATCGTCCGGCTGTTCATGTACCGGCAACACCTTCTCCAGCTGCACCATCGACAGGTTGCAGCGCGTCGCGAAATCGCCGTCTTCATCGAGCACATAGGCGATGCCACCCGACATGCCAGCGGCGAAATTGCGTCCCGTGCGGCCAAGCACAACCACGGTACCGCCGGTCATGTATTCGCAGCAGTGATCCCCCGTCCCCTCGACGACGGCGGTGGCACCGGAATTACGCACCGCAAAGCGTTCGCCGGCAACGCCGCAGAAAAAGACTTCTCCACAGATGGCACCATATAGCACGGTGTTGCCGACGATGATGTTCTCACACGGTTTGCCGCGGAATTCCTTCGGTGGCTTGACGATGATCCTGCCGCCGCACAATCCCTTGCCGACATAGTCGTTGGCCTCGCCGGTCAATTCGAGGGTGATGCCATGTGCCAGGAAAGCGCCGAAACTCTGGCCCGCCGTGCCATTCAGACGCACATGGATGGTGCCCTCAGGCAACCCGGCGTGGCCGTAACGTTTCGCCACTTCGTGCGACAGCATCGTCCCGACGGTGCGGTTGACGTTCTTCACCGCACATTCGATCGTCACCTTTCTGCGGTGATCGAGTGCTGGCCGGGCCTTTTCGATCAGCATGTGATCGAGCGCCCGGGTCAAGCCATGGTCTTGAGTCTCGCAATGATGGCGCGCTACTTCAGCCGGCATCGCCGGCATGTAGAAAATCCTTGAGAAGTCCAGGCCACGCGCCTTCCAGTGGTCGATGCCCTTACGCATGTCGAGCAGATCGGCGCGTCCGATCAGATCGTTGAACTTGCGGATGCCGATCTCGGCCATCAATTGGCGCACTTCTTCCGCAACGAAGAAGAAGTAATTGACGACATGCTCCGGCTGGCCGGAAAAGCGCTTACGCAGCACCGGGTCTTGCGTAGCGACACCGACCGGACAGGTGTTGAGGTGGCACTTGCGCATCATGATGCAGCCTTCGACGACCAGCGGCGCCGTGGCAAAACCGAATTCGTCGGCGCCGAGCAACGCACCGATGACCACGTCACGGCCGGTCTTCATCTGACCATCGACCTGCACGCGGATGCGACCGCGCAAACGGTTGAGCACCAGCGTCTGCTGCGTCTCGGCCAGACCCAGCTCCCAGGGTGTGCCGGCGTGCTTGATCGACGACAAGGGGGAAGCGCCAGTACCACCGTCATGGCCGGCGATCACCAGATGGTCGGCCTTGGCCTTGGCCACCCCGGCGGCCACGGTGCCGACGCCGATTTCCGAGACCAGCTTCACCGAGATGTCCGCCTGCGGATTGGCGTTCTTCAGGTCGTGGATCAGCTGTGCCAGATCCTCGATCGAATAGATGTCATGGTGCGGCGGTGGCGAAATCAGCTGCACACCAGGCACCGAGTGACGCAGGAAGCCGATGTATTCGCTGACCTTGTGGCCGGGCAGCTGCCCGCCTTCGCCCGGCTTGGCGCCTTGCGCCATCTTGATCTGGATCTGGTCGGAATTGGAAAGATATTCGATCGTGACGCCAAAACGCCCCGAGGCGACCTGCTTGATCGCCGAGCGCAGGCTGTCGCCTTCCTTGAGCGGAATGTCTCGTTCCACGCGGCTGGCGCCGATCACGGCTGCCAGCGAGGTGGGCTGGGTAATCCTGGCGAAGCGCTTCGGGTCCTCGCCGCCTTCGCCGGTATTGGATTTGCCGCCGATGCGGTTCATCGCGATCGCCAGCGTGGTATGCGCCTCGGTGGAAATCGAGCCGAGCGACATCGCGCCGGTGGCGAAGCGCTTGACGATTTCGCTCGCCGGCTCGACCTCGTCGAGCGGCACCGGCGGACCCGCCGGCTTGATTTCGAACAGGCCGCGCAGCGTCATGAAGCGCCGGCTCTGGTCATTGATGATGCGAGCATATTCCTGATAGGTGTCGAACCTGCCGGCGCGGGTCGCATGCTGCAGCTTGGCGATGGCATCCGGCGTCCACATGTGCTCTTCGCCACGTACCCGGAAAGCATATTCGCCGCCGATGTCGAGCATGTTGGCGAGCAAGGGATCGTTGCCGAAAGCAGCGGCATGCGTAGCGAGCGCCTCACGGGCGACCTCCTTCAGGCCGATGCCTTCGACCTTGGTTGGCGTGCCGGTGAAATAGCGCGCGACGAAATCGGAGGAAAGCCCCACCGCCTCGAAGATCTGCGCGCCGCAGTAGGATTGATAAGTAGAGATGCCCATCTTCGACATCACCTTCATCAGCCCCTTGCCGATCGCCTTGATGAAATTCTTCTGGCACTCATAAGGCGAGGGATTGCCGGGCAGCGTCGGTGCGAGCGCCTTCAGGCTCTCGAAGGCAAGCCAGGGGTGGATCGCTTCGGCTCCATAACCAGCTAGGGTGGCGAAATGGTGGACTTCGCGCGCGGCGCCAGTCTCGACTACCAGACCACAGGAAGTTCTCAGGCCTGCCTTGACCAGATGCTGATGCACTGCCGAGCAGGCGAGCAGCGCCGGTATCGGCGCACGCGTGGCATCGACTTTGCGGTCGGAGAGGATGATGACGCTGTACCCTTCGCCAATCGCGCGCTCCGCTTCGAAACAGATGCGGAACAAAGCATCCCCCATCGCGGCGGGTCCGGCAGCGGCGGGCATCGTGATGTCGATCTCACAGGCGCGGAAATTGCCGTCGGTGAGGCAGTCGATCCGCTTCAGCTTGGCCATATCGGCCGGCGTGAGGATCGGCTGGCGCACCTGCAGACGCGGCGTCGGCGCACTTTCATCGATTTCGAGCAGGTTGGGGCTCGGGCTGACCATCGAGATCAGCGACATGACGATTTCCTCGCGGATCGGGTCGATCGGCGGGTTGGTCACCTGCGCGAACAGCTGCTTGAAATAATTGAACAGCGGCTTGTTACGGTTCGACAACACGGGCAACGGCGTATCGTTGCCCATCGACCCGATGGCTTCCTCGCCCTTGCTGGCCATCGGTTCGAGTATGTATTTGAAATCTTCCTGCGTATAACCGAAGGCCTGCTGCAGGTCGAGCAGCGGCACAGCAAGCGCTTGCTGCGTCTCGACCTCGGGCAGGTCTTCGACATAGCGGCGTGACATGTAGAGCCACTCACGATAAGGCTTGGCATTGGCGAGCTGATCCTTGATCTCGTCGTCGTCGATGATGCGTCCCTGTTCGAGATCGATGAGCAGCATCTTGCCGGGTTGCAACCGCCATTTCTTGACGATGCGCTTTTCCGGAATCGGCAGCACGCCGATCTCGGAAGACATCACGACGAGATCGTCGTCGGTCACCAGGTAACGCGCCGGCCGCAGGCCATTACGGTCGAGCGTGGCGCCGATCTGACGTCCATCGGTGAAGGCCACCGCGGCCGGGCCATCCCACGGTTCCATCAGCGCCATGTGGTATTCGTAGAAAGCGCGGCGGTTTTCATCCATCAACGGATTGCCGGACCACGCCTCGGGGATGAGCATCATCATCGCATGCGCAAGGCTATAACCGCCCATCACCAGCAGTTCCAGCGCATTGTCGAAGCTGGCCGAGTCCGACTGTCCGTCGTAGATCAGCGGCCAGATCTTTTCCAGATCGTCACCAAGCAGTTTCGAGGAGATGCTATGCTCGCGTGCGCGGATGCGGTTGACGTTGCCGCGCAAGGTATTGATCTCACCATTGTGGGCGATCAGGCGGAAAGGGTGCGCCAGATCCCAGGCTGGGAAGGTGTTGGTCGAAAAACGCTGGTGCACCAGAGCGAGCGCCGAGACCAGCCGCTCGTCCTCGAGATCACGATAATACTGGCCGACCTGATCGGCAAGCAGCATGCCCTTATAGACGATGGTGCGCGTCGACAGCGACGGCACATAGAACATCTTGCCATCCGGAAGCTTGAGCGCCTGCACCCGATGACCGGCCTCCTTGCGGATCACATAGAGCTTGCGCTCCAGGGCATCCTGGTCGGCGACCCCTTCGCCGGCGGCGATGAAGACTTGACGGATGACCGGTTCGACATCCCGGGCGGCCTGGGCAAGGCCGCTGTTGTCGACCGGCACGTCACGCCAGCCAAGCAGCACTTGGCCTTCGTAACGGATCGTGCGTTCGATCGCCGCCTCGCAGGCACGACGGCTTTCAGAGTTACGCGGCAGAAAGATCATGCCGACCCCATACTGGCCGGCGGATGGCAGTTCCACGCCCTGCCGTGCCATCTCGGCGCGGAAGAAGGCATCGGGAATCTGGATCAGGATGCCGGCACCATCGCCAAGCAGAGGGTCATAGCCCGTCGCACCGCGATGTTCGAGATTCTTCAGGATCTGCAGACCCTGGGTGACGATCGCGTGGCTCTTCTGGTTCTTGATATGGGCGACGAAACCCACGCCGCAGGCATCCCGCTCCTGGGCTGGATCGTATAAACCTTGCTGCTCGGGCATGGTCATTGCTGGCTTCCTCTCATGAAAACGGTGCGCCCGCTGTGCGACGTCCCGGGAAGCCACGGCGGCAACGACACAGTCCATGCGCGCCAGGCGCGCCATCCCGCGATCGGCAAAAACGAGCGAACCCGCGATGTTACGCAGATTCTGCGCTGCCTTCAAGGGCCGCGGAGTGCCTCACAGCTCGCCGACCGCAAACAGGCGCCGATGCTCCTTGATTGCATAGCGGTCGGTCATGCCAGCGATGTAGTCGGCAATCGCCCGGGCCTCCCCCTCACGCTCGCCCAGTGCGCGATATTTTTCCGGCAGCAGGCGCGTATCGGAAAGAAAGGCAAAGAACAGATCCTTGATGATGCGTTTCGCCTTCGTCGTCATGCGTACCACCTGATAGTGACGATACAGCGCAGCGTGCAGAAACTGCTTCAGTGTCCGGTTCATCTCGTGCATCCCCGGCGAAAAGCCCACCAAGGGCGGCGCAGCGGCCACGTCGTCGAAGCTCTCGATGCGCTGCTGTGCAATACGCGCTTGGGTCTCCTGGAGCAAGTCGGTCACCTGGGCATCGATCATCCGGCGCACCGTCTCATGGATCAGCCGGCGTCCGGCAAGATATGGAAATTCGCGCAGCGCCTGCTGCCGGTGCGCGGCGAACAGCGGTACCGTGGCGAGTTGT
This sequence comes from uncultured Methyloversatilis sp., assembly GCA_964478415.1. Taxonomy (GTDB): domain Bacteria; phylum Pseudomonadota; class Gammaproteobacteria; order Burkholderiales; family Rhodocyclaceae; genus Sulfuricystis. The sequence continues at coordinate 2,442 of CAYZII010000021.1, read as the reverse complement.
TCTTCGCTGATCAGACCGGAACGCAGGCCGTCGTCGACGTCGTGGTTGTTATAGGCGATCTGGTCGGCAAGGTTGCACACCTGCGCCTCCAGGGAAGGGCGCCGATCAGTGAGGAAGCGTTCCGCCACCTCGCCGAGCTCGCGAGCCCGTGAAGGCGAGCAATGCTTGAGGATACCTGCGCGTGTCTCGAACATCAGGTTCAGGCCATCGAAAGCACCGTAACGCTCTTCGAGTTTATCGACGATGCGCAGCGACTGCAGGTTGTGCTCGAAACCCCCGAACTCGGCCATGCATTCGTTCAGTGCGTCCTGGCCGGCATGGCCGAAAGGGGTATGACCGAGATCATGTGCCAGGGCAATCGCTTCGGTCAGATCGTCGTTGAGCCGCAAAGCGCGTGCGATGCTGCGCGCGATCTGTGCCACTTCGATCGAATGCGTGAGTCGCGTGCGGAACAGATCACCTTCATGATTGACGAACACCTGGGTCTTGTATTCGAGACGCCGGAAGGCGGTCGAATGGATGATGCGATCACGGTCACGCGCGAACTCGCTGCGCGTTTTCGGCCGTGGCTCCGGCACACGCCTGCCGCGTGAATTGTGTTCAGTGACGGCGTAGTTGGCCAGCTCAGTCACAGCAGGCTTCGATCGCCGCACGGATTTCCGCCAGCGGCGCAGTGGAACAGGTCACCGCTTCGCCGAGGCGCTTCAGCAGCACGAGGCGCAGCTGGCCGGCCAGCACTTTCTTGTCATGGGCCATGAACTCGAGATAACGCCCGGCGCCGAGCGCCGGTCCGCGCACTGGCAGACGGGTGCGGACCAGGAGCGCTTTCACCCGTTCGACATCCTCCGCCGTCAGCCAGCCGAGGCGGCAGGACAGCTCCAGCGCCATCACCGTGCCGGCAGCCACCGCTTCGCCGTGCAGCCAGGTGCCGTAGCCACACCCCGCTTCGATCGCATGGCCGAAGGTATGGCCAAGATTGAGCAAGGCGCGTCCGCCTTCCTTGGCGGTTTCCAGCTCGTCGCCGGCCACGACCTGCGCCTTGTTGATGCAGGAGCGTTCGATCGCATGGGCGAGTGCTGCTGGCTCCCGTGCGATGAGACGCTCGATGTTCACCTCCAGCCACTCGAAAAAAGGCAGATCGCGGATCAGGCCATACTTGATGACCTCGGCCAAGCCAGCGGAAAGCTCCCGGTCAGGTAGCGTGTTCAACGTCGCGGTGTCGGCAACGACCAGACGCGGCTGCCAGAAGGCGCCGATCATGTTCTTGCCACGCGGATGGTTGATGCCGGTCTTGCCACCGACTGAGGAGTCGACCTGGGCCAACAGCGTGGTCGGCACTTGGATGAATGGCACGCCGCGCTGGTAGGTTGCCGCGGCAAACCCCGCCAGATCACCGATCACACCGCCACCCAAGGCGATCACGGTCGTGCTGCGATCGCAGCGTTTGGCAAGCAGATGGTCGTAAATGCGGTTCAACGTCTCCCAGTTCTTGTAAGCTTCTCCGTCAGGCAGCACTATTGCCGTCCTGCCAGCGCCGACTTTTTCCAGCGTCGCTTCGAGACGCGCCAAATAAAGCGGCGCGATCGTTTCATTGGTAATGATGGCTACACGCTGTGCGACGAAACCGGCAAAAGATGCAGGATCATCGATCAATCCCTTCCCGATCACGATCGGGTAGCTGCGCTCCTTCAGTTCGATGGTCAATGTCGGCATGATTGCGGCAAAAGCTGTTTCAGATCGCCGAGAAGCGATGTCGCATCTCGCCCGGATTCTATGACTAGATCGGCGACTTCACGATAGAGCGGTTCACGCTGGTTCACCAATTGGCGGATACGCGCCAGCGGATCCGGCACCTGAAGAAGCGGTCGGCTGCGATCGTGACGCGTGCGGGCTAAGAGCACCTCCGGCTCGACGCGGAGATATACCACACAGGGACAGGCCATCAGCCGCGCACGATTCATCGGCTGCATCACCACGCCGCCGCCCGTGGCAATGACGAGATGATCAGGCCGTCGGATGACTTCGGCCAGCAGCTGCGCCTCCCGGACACGAAAATCCGCTTCACCTTCGATCTCGAAGATCGTCGCTACCGTCACTCCGGTGCGCCGTTCGATCTCGCGGTCGAGATCGATGAACTCCCGCCCCAACTCATTGGCCAGACGCCTACCAAGGGTCGTTTTTCCGGCACCCATCATGCCGATGAGCACGATGGATGATTGCAAAGCGCTCATCAGAGGATGTTGCTTTCGGCTTTTCCCCGAAAGGACTCTCAACGCATCGCCGCCAAGGCATCATCGACGATCTTCGGCGTGATGAACACGAGCAGTTCGCGGCTCTGATCGTTTTGAGTCTTCTGCCGAAAAAGGAAACCTATGAAGGGCAGATCGCCAAAGAATGGCACCTTTTGCACCATGTCCTCGTTCGTTTGGCTGAAAATGCCCC
>CAYZII010000020.1:0-30362 GCA_964478415.1 uncultured Methyloversatilis sp. | reverse complement strand
GATTTTTCATGGAAACGACCCAGGACACCCCCGCCCAGGCCGCAGCCGTGGCCACCAATCCGCTGGAACGCCGTCTCGACTTGGCCGTCACACTCGCAGAGATCGAGCGCGAAGTCGCACAGCAGCTCAAGCGCATCGCCAAGACAGCCAGGATGGACGGTTTCCGTCCGGGCAAGGTGCCGCTCAAGCTGGTGGAGAAAATGTACGGCGGCGAAGCGCGCCGCGATGCGATCGGTGCTGCGATCGACAAGGCTTTCGGTGAGCTGGTGCGCAGCCAGAATCTGCGCATTGCCGGTCAGCCGCGCGTCGAGCCCAAGCAAGGCAATGAAGAGGGCAAGCTCGAATTCACTGCGATCTTCGAGGTCTATCCGGAATTCCAGATCGCCGAGATCGCCGGCAGGACGATCGAAAGACCCGTATTGACCATTACTGACGCAGAAGTCGACAAGACCATCGAAGTGCTTCGCCAGCAGCGCACCACGTATGCTCCTGTCGAGCGGTCCTCGATCAAGGGCGACCGGATGACCGTCGATTTCACCGGACGCAAGAATGGCGAGGAATTTCCGGGCGGCAAAGCCACCGATTACCCAGTCTTCGTCGGCGCCGGTCAGATGCTGCCGGATTTCGAAGCCGCGCTGGAGGGTATGCGTGCCGGCGAGGAAAAGACCTTCGACGTGAAGTTCCCGGACGATTATCACGCTCAGGAACTCGCCGGCCAGACCGTGCAATTCACCGTCGTCGTCAAAAAGGTCGAAGAACCGCGCCTGCCCGAGGTCGATGCCGACTTCGCCCGGGCGTTAGGGATCAAGGATGGCGACGTCGCCAAGCTGCGCGAGGAAGTGAAGGCGAATCTCGAACGCGAGGTCGCCAAGCGTCTGCGCATGCGCGTCAAGGAGCAGGCGATGAATCTACTGATCGAAACGCATCCGATCGACGTGCCACAGGCACTGGTGCAGGCCGAGGCGCATGAGATGGCCCAGCGCGCGCTGGATGACCTGAAGCAGCGCAATCCCCAGATGAAGGATATGCCGGTCGAGGCGAGCTGGTTCCGCGATCAGGCCGCACGACGTGTCAAGCTCGGCCTGATCATCGCCGAGCTGGTCAAGGCCAAGGATCTGCACGTCAAGCCCGAGCAGGTGCGCGCCGTCGTCGATGAGTTCGCCGCCACCTTCGAGGATCCACAAGAGGTCGTGCGCTGGTATTACAGCAAGCCCGAACAGCTCGCCCAGGCCGAAGTCCTGGCGATGGAAAACAACGTCGTCGACTGGGTGCTCTCTCAAGCCCAGGTGGTCGAGAAAGCGGTTGCCTTTGACGAACTGATGGGCACTCAGGCATGATTCCCTCCATGAACACCGAATTGCAACGCCAGGACGACATCCGGGCGCTCGGCCTGATCCCGATGGTCATCGAAACCAGCGGGCGTGGCGAGCGTGCCTATGACATCTATTCGCGCCTGCTCAAGGAGCGCGTGGTGTTCCTCGTCGGGCCGGTCAACGACATGACGGCGAATCTGGTCGTCGCGCAACTGTTATTCCTCGAATCGGAGAATCCCGACAAGGACATATTCCTTTACATCAATTCTCCCGGCGGCTCGGTTTCGGCTGGCCTGGCGATCTACGACACGATGCAGTTCATCAAACCGGACGTCTCGACGCTGTGCATCGGTCAGGCGGCATCGATGGGTGCCTTCCTGCTCGCGGCCGGTGCGCCGGGCAAGCGTTACTGCCTGCCGAATTCGCGCGTGATGATCCATCAACCGATGGGCGGTTTCCAGGGGCAGGCCTCGGACATCGAGATTCATGCCAAGGAAATTTTGTCGATCAAACAGCGTCTGAACGAGATGCTCGCCAAACACACCGGCCAGCCGTTGGAGCGCATCGAGCGCGACACCGACCGTGACACTTTCCTTTCCGCCGAGGCGGCGGTCGAATACGGGATCGTGGACAAATTGCTCACCCACCGCGCCGAGGCGGCCTGATTCCGCCCGTGCAAAGGAGTACCTGACGATGGCAGCCAAAAAAGAGACACTGCTGTATTGCTCCTTCTGTGGCAAGAGCCAGCACGAGGTCAAGAAACTCATCGCCGGCCCTTCGGTATTCATCTGTGATGAGTGCATTGATCTGTGCAATGACATCATCCGCGATGAAGGCGATACGCTCGAGCATGCCAAGCCGGCCAGCGACCTGCCGACGCCGAGCGAGATTCATGCCGTGCTCGACCAATACGTGATCGGCCAGGAGCGCGCGAAGAAGATTCTCTCCGTCGCCGTTTATAACCACTACAAGCGTTTGCGCAGCGACACCAAGCCGCGCAAGGGCAAGGAAGACGTCGAGCTCGCCAAGAGCAACATCCTGCTCATTGGCCCGACCGGCTCCGGCAAGACGTTACTGGCGCAAACGCTGGCGCGCTTTCTGAACGTCCCTTTCGTGATCGCCGATGCGACGACACTGACCGAAGCGGGCTATGTCGGCGAGGATGTCGAGAACATCATCGCCAAGCTGCTGCAAACCTGCGATTACGATGTCGCCAAGGCCCAGCAGGGCATCGTCTATCTCGACGAGATCGACAAGATCTCTCGCCGCAGCGAGAACCGCTCGATCACGCGCGACGTCTCGGGCGAGGGCGTCCAGCAGGCGCTGCTGAAACTGATCGAAGGCACGGTGGCATCCGTCCCCCCCCAAGGCGGGCGCAAGCATCCGAACCAGGATTTCATTCAGGTCGATACCTCGAACATTCTTTTCATCTGTGGCGGTGCCTTCGACGGCCTGGACAAGATCATCCAGGAACGTTCCGAAAAGTCCGGCATCGGCTTTGCCGCACCGGTCAGAAGCAAGTCGAGCGCCAGCGTCACGGAACTGCTTTCCCAGGTCGAACCGGATGATCTGGTCAGATATGGCCTGATTCCGGAACTGATCGGCCGCCTGCCGGTGGTCGCCAATCTGACGGAACTCGACGAGGAGGCGCTGGTTCGCATTCTGATCGAACCGAAAAACGCTCTGGTCAAGCAATACCAGAAACTGTTCGCGATGGAAGGCGTCGAGCTCGAAGTGCGTCCCGAGGCATTGCAGGCGATCGCCAAGAAGGCGATCAAGCGTAAGACAGGTGCCCGAGGTTTGCGCTCGATCATGGAGAACGTTCTGCTCGACACGATGTTCGAACTTCCGGGCATGAACGGAGTCGAAAAAATAGTGATCGACGCGAGTACGATCGATGCGGGCACCAAACCGCTGGTGATTTACGCCGACCAACCCAAAGTGTCCGGCTCGAACTGAAGCCGGGGTTTGCGTTATCCTGCCGCCTGACCGACCCGCCCAGGGGCGGCAGGCTTGAATCACCCGCACACATCCCCATGTGCGGAACAGTTGTTTCACTCACACAAGGATACGTCCATGTCAGACGATCTCGAATTGTCCCAACAAAACAGCCCGACCGCCAACATCCTGCCGCTTCTGCCGCTGCGCGACGTGGTGGTCTTTCCCCATATGGTGATTCCGCTCTTCGTGGGCCGTCCGAAGTCGATCAAGGCGCTCGAAGTGGCAATGGAAACCGGCAAGAGCATCCTGCTCGTGGCACAAAAATCGGCTGCCAAGGACGAACCCGATCCGGCAGACCTGTATAGCGTCGGCTGCATCTCGAACATCCTGCAGATGCTCAAGTTGCCCGATGGTACCGTCAAGGTGCTGGTCGAAGGCGTCCAGCGGGCGCGCATCCACCACATCGAAGACCGCAATGGCCTGTTCATCGCCGAGGTGGAACCGGTCGTGCTCCAGGAACGCAGCAATCACGAAATCGAAGCGATGCGGCGCACGATCCTGTCGCAGTTCGACCAGTATGTGAAACTGAACAAGAAGATTCCGCCGGAAATTCTCACGTCGCTCTCGGGCATCGAAGAAGCCGGCCGTCTGGCCGATACGATCGCCGCCCATCTGCCGATGAAGCTCGAACTGAAGCAGGGCATCCTCGAGTTGTTCGACATCGAAAAACGCCTCGACAAGCTGCTCACCCAGCTCGAGACCGAACTCGACATCTTGCAGGTCGAAAAGCGCATCCGTGGTCGCGTCAAGCGCCAGATGGAAAAGAGCCAGCGCGAGTATTATCTGAACGAACAGGTCAAGGCGATCCAGAAGGAACTCGGCGAAGGCGAAGAGGGGGCCGATCTCGAAGAGCTGGAAAAGAAGATCAAGGCCGCCGGCATGAGTAAGGAAGCCTACAACAAGGCGATGTCCGAGCTGAAGAAGCTCAAGCTGATGTCGCCGATGTCGGCCGAGGCGACCGTCGTGCGTAACTACCTCGACGCGCTGATCAGCCTGCCCTGGAAGAAGAAATCACGCGTTTCGAAAGATCTCGCCGCCGCCCAGAAGATCCTCGACAAGGATCATTACGGGCTGGAGAAGGTTAAAGAACGCATCGTCGAATACTTGGCCGTGCAGCAGCGCGTCGACAAGCTCAAGGCTCCGATCCTCTGTCTCGTCGGCCCTCCCGGCGTGGGCAAGACCTCGCTCGGCCAGTCGATCGCCAAGGCCACGAACCGCAAGTTCGTGCGCATGGCGCTGGGCGGCGTCCGTGACGAAGCCGAAATCCGCGGCCACCGGCGCACCTACATCGGTTCGATGCCGGGCAAGATCCTGCAGAACATGGCCAAGGTCGGTGTCAAGAATCCGCTTTTCCTGCTCGACGAAGTCGACAAGCTGGGCATGGATTTCCGCGGCGATCCTTCATCGGCGCTGCTCGAAGTGCTCGATCCCGAGCAGAACCATACCTTCCAGGATCACTACATCGAGGTCGATTTCGATCTGTCGGACGTGATGTTCGTCGCCACCGCGAACACGCTCAACATTCCGGCGCCATTGCTCGACCGCATGGAAGTGATCCGCCTGTCTGGTTACACCGAGGACGAGAAGATCAACATCGCGCTGCGCTATCTGTTGCCGAAGCAGATGAAGACCAATGGCCTCAAACGCGAGGAGCTGACCATCACCGAAGATGCGATTCGGGACATCATCCGCTACTACACGCGTGAAGCCGGTGTGCGCGCGCTGGAACGCGAAATCTCGAAGATTTGCCGCAAGGTCGTCAAATCGCTGGTGTTGAAGCCGCGCAAGCACAAGGTCATCGTCAATAGCAAGAATCTCGAGAAATATCTCGGCGTGCGCCGTTACACCTTCGGCGTTGCGGAGAAAGAGAACCAGATCGGCCAAGTCACGGGCCTTGCTTGGACGGAAGTCGGCGGCGAACTGCTCACCGTCGAAGCCGTCGCCGTGCCCGGCAAGGGCAAGACGGTGACCACCGGCAAGCTCGGCGAGGTCATGCAGGAATCTGTGCAGGCGGCGCTCACGGTGGTCAGGAAGCGCGCCAAGTCGCTGGGCATTCCGGAGGATTTCTACCAGAAGAACGACATCCACATCCACCTGCCCGAAGGCGCGACGCCGAAGGATGGCCCGTCTGCGGGGATCGCGATGTGCACCGCGATGGTCTCGGTGCTCACCGGCATTCCGGTGCGTGCCGACGTCGCGATGACCGGCGAGATCACGTTGCGTGGCGAAGTCCTGCCGATCGGCGGCCTGAAGGAGAAGCTGCTCGCCGCCGTGCGCGGCGGCATCCGCAAGGTGCTGATCCCAGAAGAGAACGTCAAGGATCTGGCCGAGATTCCGGACACGATCAAGAACCGTATCGAGATCGTGCCGGTGCGCTGGATCGACAAGGTCTTCGAGCTCGCGCTGGAGCGCATGCCCCAACCCTTGCCCGAACCGGCCAGCGAAGCGCCTGTCGCCGCACTGCCAGCTCAAGATGCTGCAGGGGAGGCCGCAGCGCTGATCAAACACTGATAGAATCCAGCGCCTTCCTTCCGGGTGCTTAGCTCAGTTGGTAGAGCGTCGCCCTTACAAGGCGAATGTCGGCGGTTCGAACCCGTCAGCACCCACCAATGAAAAAGCCCGGCTGCGTGCCGGGCTTTGTTGTTGGTCGCTCAGTTCAGCGTGCGGGCCAGTGCGATGCGGTAGCTGCGCACCAGGTCGTCATACTGGGGTTGTGACGACAGCAGTGTGAACAGTTTCAGCATGCCCTTGCGACCGGCCTCGTCGTTCCATTTGCGATCGCGCCGGACGATTTCCAACAGTTGTTCGAGCGCTGCGGCATAGTCCTGCCGCAACGCCAGCGCATTGGCGAGTTGCAGGCGTGCGTCATGGTCATTTGCATCCTTGTCGAGCCGAGCTCGCAGGGCGGGGACGTCGACGCCACTGGCCGATTGCGTCATTTCCAGCCGCGCCTTGAGGGCGGCGGCGCGATCCTGGTCGCGTACGCGATCGGCCACGACTTCCAACAGCTCCTTGGCTTCGGCGATCGCTTCGGGGCTGCCGAGATCCAGGCTGAGCTGGATGAAATCGAGATAGGCGGTGTCGTTCTTCGGATCGAGATTGATCGCTTCGGCGAGCTTGCTGCGCGCGGCGGCAAGATTGCCGGCAGCCGCCAATACCAGTGCTTCCTGGCGCAAGGGCTCGGCGGGGGAGGGGATCAGCCGCTCGAGAAACTCGCGGATCTGAGCTTCGGGCAGCGCGCCAGTGAATTCATCGACCAGCTCACCACCAAGGAAAGCCTTCACCGCGGGGATGCCACGCACGCCATAGCGCATCGCCAGTTCCGGGTTTTCATCCGAATTGACCTTGGCGAGCAGGAACCTACCGGCATATTCGGTAGCGAGCTTCTCGAGGATCGGCTTCAGGATACGGCAGGGCTGGCACCACGGCGCCCAGAAATCGACGATCACCGGCACTCGGCGTGATGCAGCGAGAACCTTCTGATCGAAATCGACAACGGAGACATCAAAAGCGTGTTGTGACATCAGGGTGTCCTCGAATCCGGTCAGGAAAGATACAGTCTGCCAGCTAAATGCGGGCAAACTTGGGTTTTCAAAGCCTTCATGCCGGTGAACTCAGCTTTTCCAGCAACTTCAATGCCGCGATCGAGTCTTCTTCGCCCATGCCGCTGCCGACGATCGCATTAAAGAGCTGCGCGGTCGCGGCTGCGGTCGGCAGCATCAGACCAAGGCGATGGGCTTCTTCCATCACGATGCGCAAATCCTTCTGGTGCATCCAGGCCTTGAAGCCCGGCTTGAAATTGCGCTCGATCATGCGCTGGCCGTGGTTTTCGAGTATTCGTGAATAGGCGAAACCGCCCAGCAGCGCCTCACGCACCCTGGCGACATCGACGCCGTTCTTCGCCGCGAAATTGAAGGCTTCGGCAACCGCCAGGACGCCGACGCCAGTGAGGATCTGGTTGCAGGCCTTGGCCACCTGTCCGGCGCCGTGGTCACCGATCAATGTCACCGACTTGCCGAGTATTTCGAACAGGGGCTTCACTTTTTCGAAGGTTTCCACCTTGCCGCCGACCATGATCGTTAGTGTCGCGTTGATCGCGCCGATCTCGCCACCGGAGACCGGCGCATCGAGGAATTCGATGCCTTTCGCGGCCAGCGCCGTGGCGATCTCGCGCGCGGCATTCGGATTGATCGTGCTCATATCGACGACGATCAAGCCGGGTTTCGCCCCTTGGCTGACACCGTTGTCACCGAGCACCACCTCCCTCACGTCGGGGGCATCCGCGACCATCGTGAATACGATCTCGGCATGGCGCGCGACTTCGGCCGCCGAGATATGCGTGCGCGCCTCGACGCTTTTGAATGGTTCCAGCGAGGCCGGCCGGCGTGCCCACAGGTGCAGCGTATGTCCAGCGCGCGCCAGATTGAGCGCCATCGGGCGGCCCATCAGGCCAAGACCGATGAAACCGATGTTCATGTGCTTCTCCTCAGGGATGCTTCTGGTAGGTGCCGATCAGTTGTGCTTCGGCAAGGATGTGACCAGCCATCGCTTTTTCCAGCTGCGCCTTGGTCGGATGTTTCAGATCGGGCAGCACGGTATCGAGCGCATAGAGCTTGTGGAAATAACGGTGGCGGCCGATCGGCGGGCAGGGACCGCCGTAACCGGTGCGCTGCCAGTCGTTCAGGCCTTCGAGCGTGCCGGGAGGCAGGGTTTTGACGGCTTCGGGCAATTCGGTCGCCGTCGGTGGTAGGTTGTAGAGCACCCAATGCACCCAGGTCATTTTCGGATGTGCCGGATCGGGGGCATCCGGATCATCGACGATCAATGCGAGGCTCTTCGTGCCTGCCGGTACACCGGACCAGCGCAACGGCGGTGAGATGTCGGCGCCCTGACAGGTGTATTGCGGCGGAATCGCCGCCATGTGGGCAAAGGCCAGCGAGGTCAGGATCAGGCTCATCGCGGTTCCCTCCAGGAAGTATGAGGCTCGGCAAGTATAATTCGAAGCGGCATCGAACCTGGCTTGCTCCGCCCGTTTTTACTCCTTTCCCCCTCGTGCCATGCACAGAATCCTCAAATTGCGCGGCTCATCCGCGTTGACTCCCGCCCATCTCGCCCGCCTGCAGAATGCGCTTGGCATCCCTCTTAGCGCAGAATATTGGTATTTCGTCGAACTCGAAAGCGAACTTACGGTAGAGGAAACGGAGCGGCTCAAGGAATTGCTCGGCGTGCCGGAAAATCCGCCTCAGGCAACGGAAGGCGCCTTGTTGCTGGTCACGCCGCGACTGGGCACGATCTCTCCGTGGTCGTCGAAAGCCACCGAAATTGCGCGCAACTGCGGCTTTGCCGCGGTCCAGCGCATCGAGCGGGGCATCGCCTATACGCTACCGAATTCGGCGCTGGCGGAACGGCACCGCGCGCGGCTCCATGACCGGATGACCGAATCGGTGCTTGATTCGATCGACGCCGCCGAGCAGCTCTTTCATCACGTGGCCCCCCAGCCGCTGACGACGGTAGATGTTCTCGGCGCAGGTCGGAGGGCGCTGGAGGCGGCCAACGTGGAACTGGGCCTGGCGCTCTCTCCGGACGAGATTGACTATCTGCTGGAAAACTTTGCCAAACTCGGCCGCAATCCGACCGACGTCGAGCTGATGATGTTCGCGCAGGCGAACTCTGAGCATTGCCGGCACAAGATCTTCAACGCCTCGTGGGAGGTGGATGGCCAGCCACAGCCATTCTCGCTGTTCGCGATGATCCGCAAGACTCACGAGGCGCATCCAGCCGGCACCCTCGTTGCCTATGCCGACAATGCGGCGGTGATCGAGGGGGCAGTGATCGAGCGTTTCTATCCCCGGGCTGATGGAAGCTACCGCTATGTCGGGGAAAAGACCCACATCCTCGCCAAGGTCGAGACGCATAACCACCCGACCGCGATTTCGCCTTTTCCCGGTGCGGCGACCGGCGCGGGTGGCGAAATACGGGATGAAGGGGCGACGGGGCGTGGCGCGAAGCCGAAAGCGGGGTTGTGCGGCTTTTCCGTTTCAGACCTGAAGATTCCAGGCTTCGAGCAACCGTGGGAGTCTTCTTACGGCAAACCGGAGCGCATCGCTTCCGCGCTGGAGATCATGATCGACGGCCCATTGGGTGCCGCTGCATTCAACAACGAATTCGGCCGACCGAACCTCGCGGGCTATTTCCGTACCTTCGAACAGTCGTTCAATGGCGAGATGCGCGGCTATCACAAGCCGATCATGATCGCCGGCGGCATAGGCAACATCAGCGCGCGACATGTAGCGAAGGAGAAATTTCCGCCCGGCACGAAGCTGATCCAGCTCGGCGGGCCTGGCATGCTGATCGGACTGGGCGGCGGGGCTGCCTCGTCGATGGCCACCGGCACGAACACGGCCGACCTCGATTTCGCGTCGGTGCAGCGCGGCAATCCGGAAATGCAGCGCCGCGCGCAGGAGGTGATCGATCGCTGCTGGCAGATGGGCGAGCGAAACCCGATCCTCGCGATTCATGACGTCGGCGCTGGCGGATTGTCGAATGCGATGCCGGAGCTTGCCAACGATGCCGGTCGTGGCGCCTGGTTCGATTTGCGCAAAGTGCCCTCCGAAGAGCCGGGGATGAGCCCGCTTGAGATCTGGTGCAACGAGGCTCAGGAACGATATGTGCTGGCCGTCGCTCCCGAACGGCTCGACGAATTCGCGGTGGTCTGCGCGCGCGAACGTTGCCCGTTCGCGGTGATCGGCGAGGCGACAGTTGAGCGCCAGCTCGTCGTCGAAGATCCTTATTTCGGCAACCGTGCAGTCGATATGCCGATGGAGGTGCTGCTCGGCAAGCCACCACGGATGCACCGCCAGGCAACGCATCGGGAGGTTTCACAGCCTCCGCTCGCGTTGGATGGCATCGATCTACGGGAAGCGGCATTACGCGTGTTGCGCCTGCCGGCGGTGGCGAGCAAGAGCTTCCTGATCACGATCGGCGATCGCACGGTGGGGGGACTTACCTGCCGCGATCAGTTCGTCGGCCCCTGGCAGGTGCCCGTGGCCGATGTCGCAGTCACTGCGATGGGCTTCACTACGTATCTCGGCGAATGTTTCGCAATGGGTGAGCGTGCGCCGATTGCGCTGCTCGATGCCCCGGCCTCGGGGCGGATGGCGATCGGAGAGGCACTGACCAATCTCGCCGCCGCGAAGGTGGCCGATCTGGGTCAGGTCAAGCTCTCGGCGAACTGGATGGCTGCGGCGGGCCACGCCCAGGAGGATGCCGCGCTGTTCGACACTGTGAAGGCTGTGGGACTCGAGTTCTGCCCGGCATTGGGTGTCTCGATCCCGGTCGGTAAGGATTCGTTGTCGATGCGCACCAAGTGGCAGGAAAACGGCGTCGAGAAATCCGTCACCGCGCCGTTGTCGCTGATCATCACCGCGTTCGCCCCCTGTCAGGACGTGCGCGAGACGCTTACGCCGCAACTGCGGTCGGACGAGGCGGGTGAAACCGAGCTGATCCTGATCGACCTGGGCGAGGGCCGGAACCGCCTCGGAGGTTCGGCGCTCGCCCAGGTTTACGGCCAGAGTGGTGACATACCGCCGGATGCGGATGCCGCGTTGCTGAAAGCCTTTTTCGCCGCAATCCAGATTTTGCGGCCCAAGATTCTCGCCTATCACGACCGTTCCGATGGCGGCCTGTTCGCCTGCATCTGCGAGATGAGTTTTACTTCTCATCTCGGCGTCTCCCTATATCTCGATGGTCTGTGTTACGACCCGCTGATGAATGATGTCGACGGCCTCGAGCGGGCGCCGCAGTTGATCGCTGGCCGCATGCACGATCGTCTGCTCGCTGCATTGTTCAATGAAGAGCTCGGCGCCGTGATCCAGATCCGCCGCAGCGACCGAAGCGAGGTGATGCAGGTGCTACGTGAGCATGGGCTGGGCAAATGTAGCCATGTCATCGGCACACTGAACGCTGCCGACGAAATTCGGCTCTGGCGCAACGGCACAGCCGTGCTGACGTTGCCGCGCGTCGAGTTGCAGCGCGCCTGGAGCGAGACGAGTTACCAGATCGCAAGCTTACGCGACGATCCGGACTGCGCGCAGGAAGAGTTTGATGCACTGCTCGATTGCGACGATCCGGGACTTTCGTTTCACCTGACGTTCGATCCAGCAGCGCCCTTCGCGATCGGTGGCCACCGGCCGAAAGTGGCGATCCTGCGCGAGCAGGGGGTCAATGGCGAGATCGAGATGGCCGCCGCCTTCGACCGCGCCGGCTTCGACTGTGTCGACGTGCATATGTCCGACCTGATGGCCGGTCGCGTGCATCTGGCTGATTTCAAGGGCTTCGCCGCCTGCGGCGGCTTTTCGTTCGGCGATGTGCTCGGCGCGGGGCAGGGTTGGGCCAAATCGATTCTTTTCCATCCCCGTCTCAAAGATGAGTTTGCCGCCTTCTTCGCGCGTTTCGACACGTTCGCGCTGGGGGTGTGCAACGGCTGCCAGATGATGGCCCACCTCGCCCCGATCATCCCCGGCGCAGAGCACTGGCCGACTTTTCACCAGAACCGCTCGGAACGTTTCGAGGCACGCTTCTCGCTAGTAGAGATTCCGCCCTCTCCATCGATCTTTTTCGCCGGCATGGGGGGCTCCCGGCTGCCGGTCGTGGTCAGCCACGGTGAAGGTCGCGCCGTGTTTGCGAGCGAAAAGCGTCCTCCTGTGGCACTGCGCTTTGTCGATCATCGCGGCAACATCACGACCCGCTATCCGATGAACCCGAATGGTTCGCCTGACGGCATCACCGGCGTGACCACCCCGGATGGGCGTTTCACGATCATGATGCCGCATCCCGAACGCGTCTTCCGCACCGTGCAGATGAGCTGGCATCTGGCTGGACTCGGCGATGACAGCCCCTGGATGACGATGTTCCGCAATGCGAGGAAGTGGATCGGTTAACGCCGCCAGCGCACGTCAAGGCGTCGCCAGCGCCTTGAGCGGTGTGGATTACGCCCGCCTGACGGCAGCTGAGGCGCTCCAGGCCCTTGGCAGCGGCCCGCAAGGTCTCGACTCCGGTGAAGCCGGGCGCCGTCGCAGCCGTTATGGTGCCAACCGTATCGAGGCTGTGGTGCGCCGACCTCTCTTGCTCGATCTGCTGCGCGAGTTCACCCATCTCTTTGCCATCGTGCTCTGGCTGGCCGCCGTTCTCGCCTTCTTTGCAGATTATTATCAGCCGGGGGAGGGAATGGCTACACTCGGCTACGCGATCATCGGCGTCATCCTGCTCAATGGTGGTTTTTCATTTTTGCAAACCTATCGCGCCCAACGGGCATTGGCGGCATTGCGAGAACTTCTGCCGCTGCGCGTCGAGGTCAGACGTCCGACCGGCGTGGAGATCGTGAATGCGGCAGATCTCGTACCCGGAGACATAATTTTACTTGCCGAGGGTGCCAAAGTGCCTGCGGATTGCAGGCTTATCGAAAGCTGGGGGCTACGTGTCAACATGGCGACCCTGACGGGGGAATCCCTGCCGCAAACACGCAGCAGCGAGCCGGATGACAGCGATGTTCCACAACAGGCACGGTGCCTGCTCCTCGCCGGAACCACGATCGTCGCAGGCGAGGGCAGTGCCGTCGTCTATGCGATCGGGATGAATACGGCATTCGGCCGGATCGCCCATCTGACCCAGACGGCGGGCGAAGCAGAGTCACCGCTGCAACGCGAAATCCGCCACGTTTCTAGCTTCGTCGCCATACTGGCGCTGAGCTTGGGGGCGGCTTTTTATCTGATCGGCAGCCATGTCGGCCTGTCGCCTTGGGCGAGCTTCATGTTTGCAATTGGCATCATCGTGGCCAACGTGCCGGAAGGGCTGTTGCCGACCGTCACGCTTGCACTGGCGATGGCCGCGCAGCGCATGGCGCGCCGCAACGCCTTGGTGAAACACCTGCCGGCCGTCGAAACCCTCGGCAGTGCGACCGTGATCCTCACCGACAAGACCGGCACCTTGACCCAGAACCGGATGACGGTGCGCGAGTTGTTCGTCTCTGGCCGCCGCCGGAACGCGACGAATGATCAGCCATGCCCGGCCGACGAAATCTGTTTGCGGAAAGTCGCTTACCATTGCCATAGCCTGAAATTTCTCAATGAAACGCCAAGCGGCGACCCGATGGAGATCGCGCTCTGGGAGTTTGCGGCGGGGATCACTCCAGCGGAACAGCGTGTCGGCGAGATTCCCTTCGATACGGAACGTCGCCGCATGTCAGTGGTGACGCGCAGTCCGAGCGGTGAAACTCACCTCTGGTGCAAAGGCGCGCCCGAAGTGGTATTGCCTCTTTGTACCTACTGGCATGATGGTGACTCCACTCGCCCGCTCGACGCCACCGCGCTGGCTGTCTTCCGCAAGGCCCAGAATGACATGGCGGATCGAGGCTTGCGTGTCCTCGCGCTTGGTTGGCGAACCGTGCTATCCGGTGAGACGCCCAGCGAGAGCGGACTGGAATTGTGTGGCCTGGTCGGTCTCGAAGATCCGCCGCGCCATGATGTCCCGGCGGCAGTAAGACGCTGTCGCGAAGCCGGTGTGCGTATCATCATGATCACCGGCGATCATCCGCATACTGCCCTGGCATTGGCACGGGAGGTGGAGATCGTGCGCAGCAAGGCTCCGTTAGTGCTCACCGGGACCGACTTGCGCCAGATGGACGAGGCTGGTCTCAGCCGTGCGCTGGAAAGCGGGGAGGTTTTGTTTGCCCGCGCCTCCCCAGAGCAGAAACGGCGCGTGGTCGAGGCATTGCGTCACAACGGGGAAATCGTCGCTGTCACCGGTGATGGTGTCAATGATGCGCCGGCGCTGAAAACGGCGGACATCGGCATCGCGATGGGGATGAGCGGCACCGATGTGGCACGGGAAGCGGCGGATATCGTATTGCTCGACGATCATTTCGCGACCATCGTGAAAGCAATCGAAGAGGGGCGTGCCGTCTATGAAAACATTCGCAAGTTCCTCACCTATATTCTGACCTCGAACATTCCCGAGATCGTGCCCTATCTTGCATTCGTGTTGTTCCGCATCCCGCTGCCTCTTACGGTGATCCAGATTCTCGCAGTGGATCTGGGCACCGACATTCTTCCGGCCCTGGCACTGGGAGCCGAAAAGCCGCATCGGGATGTCATGCGCAGGCCGCCACGGCCACGTTCGGAGCGTCTTCTCTCCTGGCCCCTCCTGGTGCGAGCCTATCTGTTTCTTGGCCCACTGGAGGCCGTTGCAGCAATGGCGGCATTCTTCTACGTCATGCAGCTGGGGGGCTGGCACTATGGAGAAATGCCTTCATCCCGCGATCCTCTCTATCTGCAGGCCACGACGGCCTGCCTTGCCGCGATCGTGCTGGCGCAGATGGTCAACGTCTTCGTCTGTCGGCATTCTCTCCTGCCAGTGTGGTATTTCCCATTGCGCGAAAATCGGCTGCTGATTATCGCTCTCGCCGTCGAAGCCTTTTTGTTGTTGCTCATCGTCTACACTGCAGCGGGCAATCTGCTGTTCGGCACGGCACCTCTGCCTGCTGCCGTATGGCTGTTTTCCCTCCCTTTCGCCCTGCTGCTGGGTGTGGCCGAAGAAACGCGCAAATGGCTGGTGCGGCGTACGGCACACCGGCTGGCTCATCGGTAAAATTTTTGTCATGGTCTCCGTCGTCCATTCCCTGCCGGATTCCGGCATCGACGCCGCCACGCTGGAGCGCCTGACCCAGGGGCTGACGGAAGAAGGGGCGGCGAAGCTGCGCGCGGCGGTCGAGTATGCCGGCAGTGTCTATCAGGACGCGAAACTCGGCTCTGGCGAGGCGGCACTGGGGCACGGTTTGGGGGCCGCGTTGATCCTAGCCGGACTGAATCTCGATCTGGATACGCGGCTGGCGGCGGTCCTGTTCGCGCTGCCAGACTTCGTCAGCGATGCGCGCGACCAGCTTATTGCCCAATGGGGAGAGCATGTCGCCCTTCTCGTCAATGGCCTGCATCGGCTGAAAAACCTGCGCCCGCTGAATCTGGTCAGCGCGCAAGACATCGCCGCCCAGGCCGAGATTCTGCGTAAGATGCTGCTGGCGCTTTCCACCGACATCCGTGTCGTGCTGGTGCGGCTGGCTTCACGGACCCAGACGCTACGCTGGCTCACCGACCATGCCACGCCGGAGCGCGCTGACATCGCGCGGGAAAGCCTGGAGATCTACGCGCCGCTCGCCAATCGATTGGGCATCTGGCAGATCAAATGGGAAATCGAGGATCTCTCCTTCCGTTTCACCGAGCCGGAGACCTACAAAAAGATCGCTCGCCAGCTCGACGAAAAGCGCCTCGAGCGCGAGGCCTTCATTGCCGATGCGGTGGCCCGGCTCAAAACCGAGCTGACCAAGGCGGGTCTTCCTGCTGCCGAAGTGTATGGGCGGCCGAAGCACATCTACAGCATCTGGAACAAGATGCGCCAGAAGCATCTCGATTTCGAACAGGTCTATGACGTGCGCGCGCTGCGCATCATCGTCCCTGAGGTGCGCGACTGCTATACGGCTCTGGGCGTCGTCCATGCCCTCTGGCAGCCGATCCACGGCGAATTCGACGATTACATCTCGCATCCGAAAGGCAATTTTTACCGCTCGCTGCACACCGCGGTGATCGCCGAGGATGGCCGCGCGCTCGAAGTGCAGATCCGCACCCAGGAGATGCACCAGCACGCCGAACTTGGCATCGCCGCCCACTGGCGTTACAAGGAGGCCGGCAACACACCGGCGCGGGCCGACTCCGCTTATGACGACAAGATCGCCTGGCTGCGGCAGCTGTTGTCCTGGCGTGACGAAATCACCGATTCCGCTGTCTGGGTGGAACAGTTCAAGCGCGCCGCGCTCGACGACACGATCTACGCGATCACGCCGCAGGGCAAGGTGATCGATCTGCCCAAGGGCGCAACCCCGCTCGACTTCGCTTACCGCGTGCATACCGATCTTGGCCATCGTTGCCGCGGGGCGAAAGTGGATGGCCAGCTGGTGCCGTTGAACACGCCGCTGCAGAGCGGCCAGCAGGTCGAGATCATCGCCGCGAAAAGCGGCGGACCCTCGCGCGACTGGCTCAATCCCGGATTTCTTGTTTCCCCTCGCGCGCGACAGAAGGTCAAGGCCTGGTTCGCCGCCCAACAGGAAGCGGAAATGCTTGCCGCCGGTCGCGCCTGGGTGACCAAAGAGCTGCAGCGCGACGGGGCGACGCAGGCCAATCTCGAGGAACTCGCCCGCAAACTCGGTTTCAAGAATCCTGAAGCGATGTATCTGGCCGCCGCGCGCGACGAGATCGGCCCCCACGCGATCCATGTCGCGCTGCATGGTGAGGCAGCGACGCCCGAGCCCGAAATCCAGACGCGCCGCGCCAAAGCGGACAAAGGAAGCGGTCAGATTCTGGTGGTAGGGGTGGACAAAATCCTCACCCAGCTTGGTCGTTGCTGCAAGCCGGTGCCACCTGACGCAATCGCCGGTTTCGTCACACGCGGGCGTGGTGTCTCGGTGCATCGCCTCGAATGCGCGAATTTCCGCAACATGGCTGCGCGCAACCCCGAGCGCGTGATCGAGGCGACATGGGGCGAAAAGCAGCAGAGTGTCTACTCTTGCGATCTTTACGTCGAAGCGAGTGACCGGCAGGGCCTGCTGCGAGACATTTCCGACGTGCTGATGAAGGAGAAGGTCAATGTCACCGCGGTGAGAACACAATCGAAGGCCGGCATCGCTCGTATGGGATTCACCGTCGAACTGCAAAATGCTACCCAGCTGCAGCGCGTCATTGGTCTGATCGGCGAGGTGCAGGGCGTGGCGAGCGTGCGGCGGGCCTAGCCGGCGAGCTCGTCTGGCGTATTGAAGTTGGCGAAGGCGGCGGCGTTCTCGAAGTAGGCCTCGGCCGCGCCTTGCTCACGGCACCACTGGCCGACACGCCGCTCGCCACGTGCGAGAAAGGCTTCCAGCGCCGGCAACAGCTCGCGATGACAGAGCTGGAAGGTCGGCTGCATGCCTTCTTTCGTCGTTGCCACCGCCAAACTCGCGTCATTTTCTTTCGCCGCGCTCAGCAGTCGATCGGCCAAGTCGAGGGGCAGGGCAGGGCAATCGCAGGGTGTGCAGAGCAGCCATTCGGTTGCGCAAGTGGCCAGCCCGGCGGCGAGCCCGGCCAGCGGCCCGGGATAATCCGGCAGCGCATCGCCGACCAGCGGATGGCCGTACGCTGCATAAGCTTCGAGATTGCGGTTCGCGCTGATGATCAGCCGGTCCGTCTGGGGCGCCAGACGCTCGATGACATGGGCGATCAGCGGTTTGCCACGATAGAGCAGCAGCCCCTTGTCTGCACCACCCATACGTCGGCCTTTGCCGCCGGCGAGGATCAGTCCGGTGATGAGGGGATGTTCAGCCGCCAATGTAGGACATCTCGATTTTTTTCAGTCCCGGCGTCGCCGCCATGCGCAACTGCGAGTAGCGGTCGGCGCGGCGCGTCCAGATGTCGGTGATGCGCGCATCGAGCGCGGCGTCGTCGGCGCCGTCACGCAGCAGCGCGCGCAAGTCATGCCCCTCGGAGGCGAACAGACAAGTGTAGAGCTTGCCGTCGGTAGAGAGGCGAATCCGGGTGCAGGTCGAGCAAAACGCCCTTGTCACCGACGAGATCACACCGATCTCGCCGGCGCCGTCGAGGTAGCGCCAGCGCTCGGCGACCTCGCCCGGATAGTTCCGGTCGATCGGCTCGAGCGGGAAGTGCTCACCGATGCGGCGCAGCACCTCGGCCGAGGGAACCACCTCGTCGAGCTTCCAGCCGTTGCTGCTGCCGACATCCATGTATTCGATGAAGCGCAGGATGTGGCCGCTGTGGCGGAAGTGGCGAGCCAGCGGCACGATCTGGTCATCGTTCATGCCGCGCTTGACCACACAATTGACCTTCACCGGCACCATGCCGGCTGCGGCGGCAGCCTCGATGCCAGCCAGCACCTTGGCGACCGGATAGTCGGCGTCGTTCATCCTCTTGAACACGGCATCATCGAGCGCATCGAGACTCACCGTGACGCGTTTGAGACCGGCGGCGGCAAGCGATGCGGCCTTTTTTTCCAGCAGGGAGCCGTTGGTGGTGAGCGTGAGTTCCAGCTCGGGAATCTGTGCCAGCAGCTCGATTAGCTTTTCCACACCGTGGCGCAAGAGCGGCTCGCCGCCGGTCAGGCGAATCTTCCGCACGCCGCGCGCGGCGAACAGCCGGGCGATCCGGGCGATCTCCTCAAAGGTCAGCAGCTCGGCGCGCGGCAGGAACGGGTAGTCGCGGCCGAACACCGTCTTCGGCATGCAATAGACGCAACGGAAGTTGCAGCGGTCGGTGATCGA
This sequence comes from uncultured Methyloversatilis sp., assembly GCA_964478415.1. Lineage (GTDB taxonomy): Bacteria > Pseudomonadota > Gammaproteobacteria > Burkholderiales > Rhodocyclaceae > Sulfuricystis. Next base: position 11,699 of record CAYZII010000020.1, on the reverse strand, counting down.
GATGCGCAAATCCCGTACCGGCCTGCCGAGGGCGTCGAGAAGGGACGCTCGCTGATGGCTCATGTTAATGATTATAGGAAGAGACGGTGAGAAACAGATTTCTTTGCATCAAATTGGATGTTCAGAAGACTCATCGTCGCTCCGCCCGATCTAATGGACGATCTGGAATTATCCATTCGATGAACGACAGGCGAGGATTGCGACCCGATAATCAGCGCACCGGAGCGATACCCCATTCGGCCACGCCCTCGGGCAGGTGGATCGCCGCGAAGCCCTTCTGCTTCAGGAGTTCGACCGCATCCTTGGCCATCAGGCAATACGGCCCGCGGCAATAGGCGACGATGGTCTTGTCCCTGGGAAGCTCGGAAAGGCGCATTTTCAGCTGATCGAGCGGCATCGACCGCGCATAGGGTAAATGAGCGGCCTCGAATTCGGCCGTCGGGCGTACGTCGAGCACGATCACCTCTCCATTACGGGCTGCCTTGACGAGAGCCTCCCGATCTTTCGGCGTCAATTCCTTAGGTGCATCGATGATCTGCGCCAACGCCATCTTCAGTTCGACCAGTCGGTCCTCGGCTAGCGTGCGGATCGCCACCCAGAAGTCGGCCACATTGCGGTTGGCGATGCGGTAGTAGATGTTCTTGCCCTGCCGTTCGGTCTCGACCAGCCGGGCGGCGCGCAGCTCGCGCAGGTGCGCGCTGGCAAGCTTCATGCTGATCGCCGCTTCGCGCGCTAGCGTCTCGACGGACTTCTCGCCCTGGCACAGCAGCTCGATCAGTTCCAGACGTTTCGGGCTGCAGGCGGCCTTGCCGATGCGGGCCACCTGTTCGTAGAGGATGTCCTTGACGCGACGGGGTTCGGATTTTGCGTTGGCCATGGATGCAGTTTAGAGGATTGCTTGACAGGGCAGGAACAAAAGCCTAGATTAGTCTAACAACCTTTAGATTATTGGAGCGACCATGAAATATCTGTTCATTCTCAACGACCCGCCCTACGGCACGGAACGCAGCTACAACGCCCTGCGCCTCGCCCGCAACATGCTGAAGAAAAACGAAGGGGACGTCGAACTCAAGGTCTTCCTGATGGGCGACGCCGCCGCCTGCGCCAAGACCGGCCAGAAGGTGCCGGCCGGCTTTTACAACATCGGCGACATGCTCGGCATGGTGGCGCGCGCCGGGAGCGAGATCGGCGCCTGCGGCACCTGCATGGATGCACGCGGCATCGATGCCGCAAACCTGATCGAAGGCGCCCATCGAGGCACGCTCGACGAGCTGACTGGTTGGACGCTGTGGGCCGACAAGGTACTGTTATTCTAAAGGGGATAGTGATGGAGGATCTGGCGCGTCATTGGGATAACGTCTATGCAACCCGCAATGCGCACGAGGTCAGCTGGTATCAGATCAGGCCAGATACCTCGCTGCAACTGATCGGTAAGCTCGGCATCGGCGCCGACGATGCAGTGATCGACATCGGCGGCGGAGCTTCAAATCTGGTTGACCATTTGCTATCGTTAGACTGCCAGAACCTTACCGTGCTCGATATCTCCAGCACCGCTTTAGAGGCGGTTCAAATTCGTCTTGGCCCACGCTCCAAGCAGGTCAAGTGGCTGGTCGGGGACATCACGAAAACGAAACTGGCCGGTTCGTACCGGCTATGGCACGACCGCGCGGTATTCCATTTTCTGACCGAACAGGTGGATCGCCAGGTCTATGTCGCGGCAATGGAAGCCGCGTTGCCGCGCGGCAGCTTCGCGATCATCGCCACTTTCGCCGAGGACGGTCCCGAACGCTGCAGCAACCTGCCAGTGCGGCGCTACAGCCAGGACCAGCTGGCAGCCGAGCTCGGTTCAGGTTTCGCGCTGGTCGAAGCGCTACGTGAAACTCACATCACACCGGCACAGGGCCAGCAGAACTTCATCTACTGCGTGTTCCGACGCAATTGACCGCCATCCCTCCGGCGCCGACTTTTATGCCGGCTGCGGCGCCGCTAGCATCCTTTTGATTTCTGGCACGCAGGAACCGCAGGACGTGCCGCATTTGAGTTTGGCCTGCAGCGCCGGCAGGTCGGCGCCGGCGGCGATCTCGCGCTTGATTGCCTCCTCGCTCACGTCGAGGCAGTTGCAGATGACTTTTCTCGGCTGTGTGGCCGCCACGGGCGGTTCGGCGCGCGGCGCGAAGAGCCAGCGGCGCAGCGCGTCGATCGGCACGCCGTCGGTGAGCGCGGCGCGCAGCCAGCCGCTGGCCTGGTCTTCGCCGGCAAGGAGGATGCCGGTGAGACGCTCGTCTTCGATCCTCGCGCGTTTGATCACATGTCGGGCCGGGTCGCGATAAGCAAGGCAGGCTTCCTCGGGCATGTCGATGAGGCGCGCGATCGCATCGATGCGTCCGGCGGGCAGCGGTACGGCTGTTGCTACGCGCAGCGCGACCAGCGGGCGCTCGCGGCCGTCGAGAGTGAGCGCCGCGTAATCCAGTCCTTCCAGTAGCGGCGCGAGTTTTTCACGCCATTCGAGGACTTTCTCGTGAGCGTCGGCAGCCAGACCCGGCGAGCGCAGCGCCACCATTCGCCAGGGAAGATGGGCCGGTTCGATGCGCACCGCGGCGTGCTTGAGTTCGGGCTGCTTCGAGACCGGATCGAAAGACGGGATCGTCAGCGCATTGATGCCGTCGTGCGAGAGGCTGCGTGCGCCCCAATGCATCGCAACGAAGGCCTGACCTGGTTTCACCTCGTCGCTGGCGGCCACCGGCAGAACGATTTCGCCGCGTCGGCTCTTCACCCGCATCAGCTGGCCGTTCTGCCAGTCGCGCCGGGCGAGGTCTGTGGGATGCACTTGGATACGCGGCTCGGGCTCATGGCTGTAGAGACGCGGGATACGGCCGGTGCGGCTCATGCCGTGCCACTGGTCGCGCAGGCGGCCGGTGAGCAGGCGGAAGGGGTGGCGCGCGTCCGGCGCCTCGGCGCTCAGCCGCGTATCGATCGGAATGAACCGTGCCTTGCCATCGGGGAAGGCGAAACGGTGGTCGGTGTAGAGGCGTTCAGTGCCTTCGTCGTTGCGCACCGGCCACTGCAGCGGACCGAGGCGGTCGAGCGTTTCATGCGACAGGCCGCCGATGTCGAGATCGCGGCCGATGGTGGTCTGCACATATTCGGCATAGACCTCCTCGGCGGAATGAAAGTCGAAGCGTTTCTTCGCCGTATCTCCGGCGCCAACTTTTTCCGCCAGCTTCCATGCGAAGTCGCGTGCGATGCGCCAGTCGGCGCGGGCTTCGCCGGGCGGTGGCACGGCCGCGCGCACGCGTGAGATGCGCCGCTCGGAGTTGGTGACGGTGCCGTCCTTCTCGCCCCAGGTCGCGGCGGGCAGCAGCAGGTCGGCGAAGGCGGCGGTTTCGGTGTCGGCCCAGGCATCCTGCACCACGACGAACTCGGCCTTCGTCAGCGCGGCGCGTACCTTGGCCAGATCGGGCAGCGACTGGGCCGGGTTGGTGCAGGCGATCCAGAGGGCTTTCACTGTGCCGTCGGCGAGCGCGTCGAACAACTCGACCGCCGTCTTGCCCGGTGTTTCCGGCAGCGCGGGAATGTTCCAAAGTTGTGCCAACTCGGCGCGATCGGCCGGGTCGGCGAGGTTGCGGTGGCCGGGCAGCAGGTTGGCCATCGTGCCAGTCTCGCGGCCGCCCATCGCGTTGGGCTGGCCGGTGAGCGAGAAGGGCCCCATGCCCGGTTTGCCGATCTTGCCGGTGGCCAGATGCAGGTGGATCAGCGCAGCACCGTTCGCGGTGCCGTGAATCGACTGGTTGAGGCCCTGGCACCAGAAGGACAGCGGTGCCTGCGCGTTGCCGAACATGCGCGCGGCGGCGACGATTTCCTCGGCCTTGAGGCCACAGGCGGCGGCGACGGCGCCGGGGGTGAGTTCGGCCAATTGCCTTTTCAGCTCGACAAAGCCACTGGTATGTGCGTCGATGAAGGCGGCGTCGGTCAGCCCCTCCCACAGCAGCACATGGAGCATCGCCGAATAAAGCAGGGCATCGGAACCCGGCGCGATGGCCAGATGTAGGTCGGCGCCAGCGGCGGTGTCGGTGCGGCGCGGATCGACGACGACGAGCCTCAGATCGGGGTTCTTCTCCCGCGCGGCCTCGATGCGGCGGAAGACGATCGGATGGGCGTAAGCCGTGTTCGAGCCGGCGATCAGGATCAGGTCGGCGAGATCGATGTCCTCGTAACAGCAGGGGACGGCATCCGAACCCAGCGTCGCCTTGTAGGCGGCCACGGCCGAGGACATGCACAGGCGCGAGTTCGAATCGATGTTGTTCGTGCCGACCAGCGCCCGGGCCAGCTTGTTGAAGACGTAGTAGTCCTCGGTCAAGAGCTGCCCCGAGACGTAGAAGGCGACGGCATCCGGGCCGTGGGCGCGAATGATCGCGGCGAAACGCTCGGCGGCCACATCGAGTGCGTTGTCCCAGGAAGTCGGCACTGGATCGGCGGTGCGGCTCTCCTTGAGCATCGGCACGCTGGCCCGACCGGTACGCACCGACGCGAGGTGCAGTGTGTTGCCCTTGGAGCAGAGCCGGCCGAAGTTGGCCGGATGATCCGGGTCGCCCGCGACATCGACGATGCGCCGGCCATCCGAGCGGATCAGGACGCCGCAGCCGGTGCCGCAATAGCAGCAGACGCTGCGGGTCTCGACTAGATTGCGATCCACACCGTCCCCGCTTCGAGCTTGACGGCGAAGGAACGCGTACAGCCGACGTCCGGCGCCACGGCCATGCCGCTATCGAGCTGAATCTTCCATGAGTGCATCGGACAGGTGACGACTTTGCCGGCCACCAAGCCTTGCGACAGCGGCCCGCCCTTGTGCGGACACTTGTCGAGCAGGGCAAAGACTTCGTCCTCGGCGGTGCGGAACACGGCGATGTCGCCTTGCGCGGACTTGACCACGCGGCTGCCGAGGCGGGGGATCTCGTCCAGCGTGCAGAGTTTCTTCCAGTTTTCCATCATGCAAGCTCCAGCGCCTGGTATTCCTTCGATTGCGTGGCAACGGCTTTCGCCCACGGGTCTTCGTAGCCCTGCAATGCGTAGAGCAGGCGCTCGTAGAGTTCCTTGCGCCGGGCTGCATCTTCGAGCACGACGCTGTTGACGTAATCGAGGCCGACGCGCGCCACAAAATGGCAGGTGCGCTCGAGGTAATAGCCTTCCTCGCGATAGAGCTGCAAGAAGGCGCCGACGTATTCCTTGACCTCCTCGTCGCTCTTCACCTTGCAGAAGAAGTGGGCGACCTCGGTCTTGATGCCGCCGTTGCCGGCAATGTAGATCTCGTAGCCGGAATCGACGCCGATGATGCCGACATCCTTGATGCCCGCTTCAGCGCAGTTCCTCGGGCAGCCCGAGACGGCGAGTTTCACCTTGTGCGGCGCCCACATGCCGAACAGCATCTTCTCAAGCTTGACGCCCATGCTCATCGACAGTTGCGTGCCGAAGCGGCAGTGCTCGGCGCCGACACAAGTCTTGACGGTACGGATCGACTTGCCGTAGGCGTGGCCGGAAACGAGGCCGGCCTTGCCGAGCTCTGCCCAGACCTTGGGCAGGTTTTCCTTCGGGATGCCGAGCAGGTCGATGCGCGCGCCGCCGGTCATCTTGACGGTGGGTACCTCGTACTTCTCGGCGACATCCGCGATCGCGCGCAGCTCGGCCGGGGTGGTGAGCCCGCCCCACATGCGCGGCACGACCGAGAAGGTGCCGTCCTTCTGGATGTTGGCATGCGCCCTCTCATTGATGAAGCGCGACTGCGGATCGTCCTCGGCCTCGTGCGGCCAGGTCGAGATCAGGTAGTAGTTGATGGCAGGGCGGCAGCTTGCGCAGCCGTTGGGCGTTTTCCAGCCCAGCGCGGCAAATACGGCGGGGATCGACAACAGCTTCTGTTCGCGGATGGCCTGGCGCACCGCGCCGTGCGACAGATCGGTGCAGCCGCACACGGGCTTGTCCTGCGCCGTGGTCGGCCGGTAGGCGCCGCCCAGGGTCGAGGCGAGGATCTGCTCGACCAACCCCGTGCAGGAGCCGCAGGAGCTCGATGCCTTCGTGTGCTTGCGCACGTCTTCGAGCGTAAACAGGCCGTGGGTCTTGATCGCCTTGACGATGTCGCCTTTGCACACGCCGTTGCAGCCGCAGACCTCGGCCTCGTCGGGCATCGCCGCGGCCTTGTTCTGCCCGGCATGGCCGGCATCGCCGACATGGCGGGTGCCGCCGACGTCGCCGAACATCAGGTGGTCGCGTATGTCGCTGATGCTCTGGCCCTCCTTGAGCAGCTGGAAATACCAGCCGCCGTCGGCGGTATCGCCGTAAAGCACGGCACCGACCAGCTTTTCGCCCTGGATCACCAGCTTCTTGTAGACGCCGCCGGCCGGATCGGAAAGCACGATCTCTTCACAACCCGGCCCGCCCATGAAATTGCCGGCCGAGAACACGTCGATGCCGGTGACCTTGAGCTTGGTGGAGGTGACCGAGCCGCGGTATTGCCCGATGCCCATCTGCGCGAGGTGGTTGGCGCAGACCTTGGCCTGATCGAACAGCGGCGCGACCAGGCCATAGACGATGCCTCTGTGTTCGGCGCATTCGCCGACGGCATAGATCTTCGGGTCGTAGGTCTGCATCGTGTCGGAGACGACGATGCCCCGATTGCAATGGAGCAGGGCGCTCTTCGCCAGCGCGATGTTCGGCTTGATGCCGGCCGCCATCACGACGAGCTCGGCGGGAATCTCGCCGCCATCCTTGAAGCGCACGGCGGCGACCCGCCCATCCGCGCCGGGTTTGAGCATTTCCGTCCGCTTGCCGAGCAGGAACTTGAGTCCCTTGTCTTCGAGCGATTTCTGCAGCAGGCCGGCGGCGGTGGCGTCGAGCTGGCGCTCCATGATCCAGTCCGCCAGATGCACCACCGTGACATCCATGCCGCGCAAGGAGAGACCATTGGCCGCCTCGAGTCCGAGCAAGCCGGCACCGATCACCACCGCATGCCGGTATTTCGTGGCTGCCTCGATCATCGCCTCGGTATCGGCGATGTCGCGGTAGCCAATCACGCCGGGCAGGTCGTTGCCGGGAATCGGCAGGATGAAGGGCGAGGACCCGGTCGCCAATAACAATCTGTCATAGCTTGCCTCGGTGCCGTCGGCGGCGATCACCTTCTGCGCCTTGCGGTCGATCTTGACGACCGGTTTGCCGATGTGCAGCGTGATGCCGTGGTCGCGATACCAGGCCAGGTCGTTGAGGACGATGTCCTCGAATTTCGTTTCGCCGGCCAGCACCGGCGAAAGCAGGATGCGGTTGTAGTTCGGGTACGGCTCGCTTCCAAACACCGTGATCTCGTAGAGATCGGGTGCGAGCTTGAGGAGTTCCTCCAGGGTGCGACAGCCGGCCATGCCGTTGCCGACCATTACCAGCTTCTGTTTTTTCATTTCTCCTCCTCAGGCGGCTAAGGGATGAGATTGCTTGGCATACAGGAACTCGATCACTGCCGAGCGGTAGTCCATGTACTTGGGATCGTGGGCGAGGGCGAGCCGCTCGCGCGGTCGCGGCAGATCGACGGAGAGGATTTCGCCGATCGTGGCGGCCGGGCCGTTGGTCATCATCACGATGCGGTCGGAGAGCAGCACCGCTTCATCGACGTCATGCGTCACCATCACCGTGGTGGCTTTCGTCGCCTCGCAGATCTTCATCAGCTCGTCCTGCAGCCGCGCGCGCGTGAGCGCGTCGAGCGCGCCGAAAGGCTCGTCCATCAAGAGCACCTTCGGTTCCATCGCCAAGGCGCGGGCGATGCCGACGCGCTGCTTCATGCCGCCGGAAATCTCGCCCGGATACTTGTGCAGTGCATGGCCGAGCCCGACCATTTCGAGCATTTTCGTCGTGCGTTCCTTGAGGCGCGCCTTCGGCTCGTTGGCAGCGAAGACGCGCTCGACGGCGAGATAGACGTTCTCGAAACAGGTGAGCCAGGGCAGCAGGGAATGGTTCTGGAACACCACCGCCCGTTCCGGGCCGGGGCCGGCGATTTCACGGTTGGCGCACAACAGCGCACCGGTCGTGGGCAGCGTGAGTCCCGCGATCAGGTTGAGCAGTGTCGATTTGCCGCAGCCCGAGTGGCCGATCAGCGAGATGAATTCGCCCTGCTTGATCGTTAGATTGATGTCGCGTAGCGCAACGAACTTGCCTTTCTTGGTGTCGAAAGTCATGCCGACCTTTTCGATCTGGACGAATTTTTCCTTATTCATTTCAGCTCTCCATGCGCAGGCGCTTGGCCAGCAGCAGCAGGGTTTGCTCGAGGATCAGGCCGACGATGCCGATGACGAAGATGGCGATGATGATGTGCTCGACCTTGAGGTTGTTCCATTCGTCCCAGACCCAGAAGCCGATACCGACGCCGCCAGTAAGCATCTCGGCCGCGACGATCACCAGCCAGGCGGTGCCGATTGACAGACGAATGCCGGTGAGCATGTAGGGCAGCACGCTTGGGAACAAAATCTTGGTGACGATCTTCCATTCGGAGAGGTTGAGCACGCGCGCGACGTTCAGATAATCCTGGGGCACGCGCATCACGCCCTGGGCGGTATTCATGATCATCGGCCAGATCGAGCAAATGAAGATCGTCCAGGTCGCGGCCGGGTCGGCCTTCTTGAACACCAGCAGGCCGATCGGCAACCAAGCGAGCGGCGAGACCGGGCGCAGCAGGCTGATGATCGGGTTCGCCATGCTGGAGAGCGTGGCAAAGCGGCCGAGCAGGAAACCCAGCGGAATGCCCACCAGCGCCGCGAAGCCGAAACCGATGCCGACCCGCTGCAAGGACGAAAGGATGTTCCAGCCGATGCCCTGGTCGTTCGGCCCGTTGCGGTAGAACGGGTCGGCGAACAGCTTGACGGCGGCATTCCAGGTCTTGCCCGGCGTCGGGAGGCTGCCGCCGTTGATCGTGGCCAGATGCCAGATGCCGATCAGCAGCAGCAGGCCGGCAAGGGGTGGCAGCACTTTGCCGAACAGGGCGCGCATGGCCGCCGCATCGGTTTCGGAACTGCTCGGGCCGACGAGTTTGGAGGGTACCGGTGGTGGAGGAACGCGCAAGCGTGCCGCCCCTCCCGCGGCGATTTTTGACCCGCCGCCCCCCAGCTCCGCCCTCGCGGGAGGGGAGACTTTGTGTGCCGCCGTGCCAGCGCCGACTTTTTCGAGGGCATCCATTGTGATTGCGGTCATATCGCTCTCCTTGAGCATGGTGTTCGCTTATGCCTTGACCTTGAAGCCGTCGGCGTATTTGGCCGGGTCCTTGCCATTCCAGACCACGCCGTCGATCAGCTTCGATTCGCGCATCTCGCTCTTCGGCAACGGCACCTTGAGCTGGCTCGCCGCTTCCTTGTAGAGGTCGATGCGATTGACCTTCTTCGCCACGGCCAGATAGTCAGGGTGACCCTTGAGCAGGCCCCAGCGCTTGTGCTGGGTCATGAACCACATGCCGTCGGATAGGTAGGGGAAGTTCACCGCGCCGTCGTTGTAGAACTTCATGTGGTTCTTGTCGGACCAGCTCTTGCCGAGGCCGTTTTCGTACTGGCCAATCATGCGGCTACGGATGACATCTACGTCGGTGTTGACGTAGGCTTTGGCGGCGATCGCCTCGGCAGTCTTGCTGCGGTTGCCAGCCGAAGCGTCGATCCATCTCGAAGCTTCGAGGATGGCCATGATCACGGCGCGCGCCGTGTTCGGATGCTTCGCCACCCATTCGGCCGTGGTGCCGACGACTTTTTCCGGATGATCGACCCAGACGTCCTGCGAGGTCGCGGCCGTAAAGCCGATCTTGTCGATGATCGCGCGCTGGTTCCACGGCTCGCCGACGCAGAAGCCGTCCATGTTGCCGACGCGCATGTTGGCCACCATCTGCGGCGGCGGCACAACGATGGTCTTGACATCCTTGAACGGGTTGATGCCATAGGTCGCCAGCCAGTAGTAGAGCCACATCGCGTGGGTGCCGGTCGGGAAGGTCTGGGCGAAGGTGTATTCCTTCTCCTTCTTCGCCACCAGCTTGGCAAGCGATTCGCCGTCGGTCACGCCCTTGTCCTTCATCTGGCTCGACAGGCTGATGCCCTGGCCGTTGTTGTTGATGGTCATCAGCACGTTCATGTCCTTCTTCGGCCCGCCGATGCCGAGCTGCACGCCGTAAATCAGGCCGTAGAGCACGTGGGCGGCGTCGAGCTCGCCATTGACCAGCTTGTCGCGCACGCCGGCCCAGGAGGCTTCCTTGGTCGGGATAATCTTGATGCCGTACTTCTTGTCGAAGCCCATTAGCGAGGCCATGACCACGGAAGCACAGTCGGTGAGCGGGATGAAGCCGATCTTGACTTCTTCTTTTTCCGGCTTGTCCGAGCCGGCGGCCCAGACGTGGGGAATGGCGCTCATCAGCGCGGCTCCACCAGCCAGGCGCAGGAAGTCGCGGCGCGAAGCTTCGGCAGCTTGGGGAGCAGGGTAGTGGGCTTCATTTTTCATCTCTCGATCTCCGGGTAGGCAATAAAAAACGGCGTCGATCCCTGCCTCGCGGGCAGCGATCAGACGCCGTTGTCCGTTAGGCCGAGCCGCCGTTGGCTCGTCCCTTGTGAGTCAATGTGCAATGGCCGTGCCAGCTATCGCACTCACCTGTTTTTCGTGAAAGTCGGCGCTGGAGACTCGGTGCGCGACGGCATTGTTGCACCGCGTAAGTGCGAAAAGTCTTATGGACGCACCAAACTAGAGCAGCAAATTCGCCATCTCAACGACGTTGGCCGCTACCTTGGCGAGCGGCTGCGACATTTCCATCGCCAGCTTGCGCAAGGCTGCGTAGGCGGCATCCTCGTCAAGCCCGCGCGATTTCATCAGGATGCCCTTGGCCTTTTCGATAACCTTGCGTTCCGAGAGTTTGCGGCTTGCTTCGGCCAACTCCTGCTTGAGCGCCTGGTATTCCTCGAAGCGGGCGATGGCGACATCGAGCACCGGTTCGAGACGCCCGATGTCGAAGCCATCGACCACATAGGCGGCCACGCCGGCCTTGATGGCCGAGCGGATCGTTTCCCGGTCGCGGTCGCTGGAAAACATCACGACGGGTCGCGGCATGGTCCGGTTCATCACCGCGAGGTGCTCGAGCGTATCGCGCGAGGGCGACTCGGTTTCGATCAGGATGATGTCTGGCCGGATTTCCTCGATGCGCTCGATCAGATCGAGCGCCGAAGGCAGGACGGCCGCGACCTGATGGCCGGCCTGGATCAGGCCGGTGCAGATGTCGACCGCTCGGTGTCGGGATTCATCGATGACGAGGATGCTGGCCATGCCTATCCAATGCAACATCCAGGCCATCGCCGAACAACGACCTTTAATTCGTATAATTTATATTATGTAAAATTAAATTTCCGAAAAAGCTTTTGATTTGATCAAGGATCGGCTCCTGATCCTCTTTCAGGATTTGATCTGCAAGTCGAAGCCGCAGCTGTCATGACCAAAGCCGCCCATGCAGGTCACCTCTTTCGCCTGAACTGGTTTTCCGAGGATACTTTCTACGGCACCCGCAATCAGACCGCCTTCGAAATGACAAAGCATGCGGCCGACTGGCTCGAGCCCTGCGCCAGTGACGCACTCATGGACGTCGACGTGGATGAAATCAGCGCTCATCATCGGTATCTTGATTTCACCGACCTTCAGTTGCTCGCACAATGCAAGGA